>NZ_JBEZND010000010.1:0-230087 GCF_040706415.1 Streptomyces sp. NPDC048106
CGGCTGGCTGCACACCTACAATCACCACCGCGGACACACCGCGCTGAAAGGCCAACCACCCGCCAGCCGCGTCCCCAACCTCACGGGTCAATACACCTAGAGACGGGTGAGAGAACCGGCCAGGCAGGGGTGGGCATGACAGGGCTCACCCGGGGCGGCCCTAGAGTCCCTTTGTGCTCTTTGGAATGGTGTGCGCCCTCGGCGCGGCGGTCTGTTTCGGTACCGCGACGGTCTTGCAGGCGGTCGCGGCGCGGCAGGCCGGGCCCGGTGGGGGCGGTGAGGCGGCGCTGTTGCTGCGGGCGTTGCGGCAGTGGCGGTATCTCGCCGGGCTCGCGCTGGACGGGCTGGGGTTCCTGTTCCAGATCGCGGCACTGCGCTCGCTGCCGATCTACGCGGTCGGCGCCGCCCTCGCGGCCAGCCTCGCGGTGACGGCGGTGGCCGGGGCGCCGCTGCTGGGGGCGCGGCTCAGCGGCGTGGAGTGGGGCGCGGTGGGCGTGGTGTGCGCCGGGCTCGCGATGCTGGGCCTCGCCTCCGGCCCGCAGGGCGGGACGGCCGGGTCGGACGCGCTGCGGTGGGTGATGCTCGCGGTGGCGGTCGGGATGCTGCTGCTCGGGCTCGCGGGCGGGCGGTTGTCCGGGCGGACGCGGGGGCTGGTGCTCGGGCTCGGGTCCGGGTTCGGGTTCGGGGTGGTCGAGGTGTCGGTCCGGCTGATCGACAGCCTCGCCCCGGGCGCCCTGCTCACCAACCCGGCGGCCTACGCCCTGCTGATCGGCGGCGGCGCCGCCTTCCTGCTGCTGACCTCCGCCCTGCAGCGCGGCTCGGTCACGACGGCGACGGCCGGGATGGTGATCGGCGAGACGATCGGTCCCGCACTGATCGGCGTCGTCTGGCTCGGCGACCGCACCCGCGAGGGCCTGGCCTGGCTGGCCGTGCTGGGCTTCGCGGTGGCGGTGGCGGGCGCGCTGGCCCTGGCACGCTTCGGCGAGGCGCCGGCGGCGGACACCGCGGAGGATGCGGGGGCGGCTTCCGCGCAGGAGTGAGCGCCGCGGGCCGGACGGGACCTTCGGGACACGCCCTACGGCAGCACCCTGCACAACGCCTCCAGCGCCGCCGCCCACGCGCTGTCCGGCGGCGTCCCGTACCCCACCACCAGCGCGTCCACGTGCTCGGCGACGGCCTCGGGGTGGCGGTGGTAGGAGAGGCCGTGCAGGGCGAGGCCCTGCCAGGCGGCGGCCTGGATGACGGAGGGCTCGGTGCCGGGGGGCAGGCGCAGCAGCGCGTGCAGGCCGGCGGCGACCCCGGTGACGCGCACGCCGGGGGCGCGTGCGGCGACGGCCGCGGCGAGGGCGTCGCGGCGGCGCCGGTAGCGCAGCCGGGCGGAGCGGACCTGGCGGTCGTAGGCGCCGGAGGTGAGGAAGTCGGCGAGGGTGAGCTGTTCGAGCACGCCCACGGTGTCGGAGTGTCCCTTGGCCGCGATCACCTCATCCGTGAGGGCCGGCGGCAGCACCATCCAGCCCAGCCGGATGCCGGGGGCGAGGGACTTGCTGGCGGTGCCGAGGTAGACGACGCGGTCGGGGTCGAGGCCCTGGAGCGCGCCGACGGGCTGCCGGTCGTAGCGGAACTCGCCGTCGTAGTCGTCCTCCAGGACGAGGGAGCCGGTGCGCCGGGCCCAGTCCACGACGGCCGCCCGCCGGTCGGGGTGCAGGGGCATGCCCATGGGGAACTGGTGGGCGGGGGTGAGGAGTACGGCGCCCTCGGTGCCCAACGGGCCCGGATCGGTGCCGAGTTCGTCCCACGGCAGCGCGGGGGTGGCGAGGCCCGCGGCCTGGAGGAGGTCCCAGTAGACGTCGAGGCCGTACGACTCGACGGCCACCGCGCGCACGCCGCGGGCGCGCAGCACCGGGCCGAGCAGGCGCAGGGCGTCCGAGAAGCCCGCGGTGACGACCACGTCGTCCGGGTCGGCGCGGACGCCCCGGACGCGGGCGAGGTAGCCGGCGAGGGCGGTGCGCAGTTCGACGCGGCCGCGCGGATCGCCGTAGCCGAGGGCCTCGTTGGGGGCGGCGGTCAGGGCGCGGCGGGTGGCCCTGGCCCATTCGGCGCGCGGGAACGCGGCGAGGTCCGGGGTGCCGGGGACCAGGTTGTGGGTGGGCCGGGCGGGCACCCGGGGCTGGCGGGCGGGGCCGCGCGGGGGGACCACGGCGCGTTCGGCGACCCGGGTGCCGGAGCCCTGCCGGGCGGTGAGCCAGCCCTCGGCGACCAGGTCGGCGTAGGCCTCGGCGACGGTGTTGCGGGCGATGCCGAGGTCGGCGGCGAGGGTCCGGGAGGAGGGCAGCCGGGTGCCGGGGGCGAGGCGGCCGGTGCGGACCGCGTCGCGCAGGGCGTCGGTCAGGCCCCGGCGCAGCCCGCCGGAGCCGGCCGGTTCCAGATGCAGGTCGACGCCCAGAGTGGCCCAGGATTCCGCCATGGAAATGGACCATACTCCTGGGCTGCCTCGCTTCTAGATTGGAGGCATGAACACGGACGAGAACACCGAGTACGCCACCGAGCACGCCCCCCGTCTGAACTGGTCCGAGCACGCCCCGGACGTGTACAAGGCGATGGTCCGGCTGGACATCGCCGCCCGGCAGGGGCTGGACCCGAAGCTGCTCGAACTGGTGAAGATCCGCGCCTCGCAGCTCAACCACTGCGCCTTCTGCCTGGACATGCACACCAAGGACGCGCTCGCGGCCGGGGAGAGCACGGAGCGGATCATCCAGCTCAGCGCGTGGGAGGAGTCGCGGCACTTCTACACCGAGAAGGAGCTGGCGGCGATCGAGCTGACCGAGGCGATCACGGTCCTCACCGACGGCTTCGTGCCGGACGAGGTGTACGAGCGGGCCGCCAAGCAGTTCGAGGAGGCCGAGCTGGCCCGGCTGATCGCCGCGATCACGGTGATCAACGCGTGGAACCGGTTCGGCGTCTCCGCCCGGATGACGCCGGGCCACTACCAGCCGGGGCAGCACCGGTGACCGCGGCGTCGGCGCCGGACGCGGTGGAGGAGTTCCGCGCGCTGCACCGGGGGCGCCCGTCCGGTGATCCGCTGGTGCTGCCCGGCCCCTGGGACGCCGCCAGTGCGCGGGCCTTCGTGGCGGCGGGGTTCCCGGCGCTGGCCACGCCGAGCGCGGGCATCGCCGCCGCGCTCGGCTACGAGGACGGCGCGACCCCGGCGGACGAGATGTTCGCGGCGGTCGCCCGGATCGCGCGGGCGGTGGACGTGCCGGTCTCGGCGGACGTCGAGGGCGGGTACGGGCTCGCGCCGAAGGAGCTGGTGGAGCGGCTGCTGGAGGCGGGCGTCGTCGGCTGCAACATCGAGGACTCCGCCGAGGGGGTCCTGAAGGACCCGCGGGAGCACGCCGACTACCTGGCCGAGTTCTGTGCGGCCGCGGCCGGGCGGCTCTTCCTCAACGCCCGCGTCGACACGTTCGTCCACGGCGACGGGGATCCCGGACAGACCCTGGAGCGGGCCGCCTTGTACGTCGCGGCGGGTGCCGGGTGCGTGTATCCGATCATGGCGCCGGTGGACGTACTGCCCCTGCTGCGGGCCGGGATCGAGGGCCCGCTGAACGCGCTGGCCCGCCTGGACGCGGGCGGCCCCTCGCCCGCCGCGCTCGGCGAACTCGGGGCCACCCGGATCACGTTCGGGCCGCAGCTCCAGCGCAGGGCCACGGCGGCGGCGGGCGAACTCGCCGCCGGGCTGCGCTAGTCACCGCTCAGGACAGCCATCGCTTCCACACGGACGGGTGGCTGTCCACCCACTTCTTCGCCGCCTGGTCGGGGGACAGCTTGTCCTGGGCGATCAGCAGCGAGACCTCGTTCTGGTCGTCGGTGGTCCAGCGGAACCTCTTCAGGAAGTCCGCCGCCTTCCCGCCCGACCTGGCGAAGTCGGCGTTGAGGTACTTCTGCAGCGGGGTGCGCGGGTACGCGCAGGTGATCTTCGCGGCGTCCGCGTCGCAGCCGTCCTTGTACGGCGGCAGCTTCACCTCCGTCATCGGGACCTTCTCGAACAGCCACTGCGGCGAGTACCAGTACGTCAGGAAGGGCTTCTTCTCCTTGGCGAACTGCTTCATCTGGGTGATCTGCGCCGCCTCGGAACCGGCGAAGACGACCTGGTAGTCCAGCTTCAGGTTCTTCACCAGCGCCTTGTCGTTGGTGACATAGGACGGGGAGCCGTCCATGAGCTGGCCCTTGCCGCCGCTCTCCGCGGTGCGGAAGAGGGGGGCGTACTTGTTCAGGTTGTGCCAGTCGGTGATGTCGGGGTGCTGCTTGGCGAGGTACGTCGGCACGAACCAGCCGATGTGGCCGGTCACCCCGAGATCGCCGGCGCGCGCGATCGTCTTCTTGTCGTCGACGTAGCGCTTCTCCTGGTCGGGGTGGCCCCAGTCCTCCAGGATGGCGTCGACCCGGCCCTGGCTCAGCGCGTCCCACGCGGGCACCTCGTCCACCTGCACGGTGTCGACGCGGTAGCCCAGCTTGTGCTCCAGCAGGTACTGGGCGACGGCCACGTTGGCCTCGGCGCCCACCCAGGACTGCACGGACAGCGTGACGCTCCTGCCGCCGCCGGTGTGGGCGAACGGGCTGGCCTGCTTGGTCATGTCGGCGGCGCCGCAGCCGGTGGTCAGGCCCAGCACGGCGAGCGCGACCGGGATCGTCGTACGCAGTCGGATCCGCATGTCAGGCTCCCTTCTTCGAGCGGCGCTCGGTCGGCTGCGTCACCCGGTCCAGCATCAGGCCCAGGCAGACGATGGCGGCGCCGGCCACCAGGCCGGTCGCCAGGTCGCCCTGGGCGAGGCCGAAGGCGACGTCGTAGCCGAGGGCGCCGCCGCCGACCAGACCGCCGATGATGACGACCGCCAGGACCAGGACCACGCCCTGGTTGACCGCGAGCAGCAGCGCGCGGCGGGCGAGCGGCAGCTGGACCTGCCACAGCTGCTGGCGGCCGGTCGCGCCGAGCGAGCGCGCCGACTCCAGCGCCGCCGGGTCGACCTGGCGCAGGCCCTGGGCGGTGATGCGGACGACGGCGGGCAGCGCGTACACCACGGCCGCGGCGACGGCGGGGGCACGCCCGACGCCGAACAGGGCGACGACCGGGATCAGGTACACGAACTGCGGCATCGTCTGGAAGACGTCGAGGACCGGGCGCAGGGCGCGCTCGACGCGGTCGCTGCGGGCCGCGGCGATGCCGGTGGCGAAGCCGAGCACGAGGGTGACGGCGACGGCGGCCAGCACCTGGGAGAGGGTGTCGAGGGACGGCTCCCAGACGCCGAGCACGCCGATCGCGGCCATGGCGAGGACGGCGGTCAGCGCGGTGCGCCAGGTGCCGATCAGCCAGGCCAGCGCGGCGACGATCAGCAGCACCGACCACCAGGGCAGCCACTGGAGCCCGTCGCGGACCGGGTCCAGGACCCAGGTGGTGAAGTGGGCCGCCCAGTCGGCGGTGCCGCCGATGACCGGGACGCCGGAGTAGAGGTGGGAGGTCATCCAGTCGACGGCGTGGTTGACCGGTCCGGCGATCTCCACGCTCCAGCCGTTCGGCCAGTCCAGGGCGCCGAGGAGGCGGGCGACGAGGGCGGCGGCCACGGTGACGGCGAGGGCGTACGGCCAGCCGATGGTCCGGGGCCCCCTGGCCTCGGCGGCGCCGGCCGCGCCGGTCACCCGGTCCAGGACCACGGCGAGCAGCACGATCGGGATGCCCGCGGCGAGGGCCTGGCCGACGTCGACCGTGGACAGGGCCTGGTAGACGCGGTCACCGAGGCCGCCGGCGCCGATGACGGAGGCGATGACGGCCATGGACAGGGCCATCATGATCGTCTGGTTGAGGCCCAGCAGGAGTTCCTTGCGGGCCAGCGGGACACGGGCGGTCAGCAGCCGCTGGCGGCGGGTCGCGCCGAGCGACTCCACGGCCTCCAGGACCTCGGGGTCGGCGCCGCGCAGGCCCAGCGCGGTGAGGCGGGCCATCGGCGGGGCGGCGTAGACGACGGTGGCGAGGACGGCCGCGGGGACGCCGATGCCGAAGACCAGGACGACGGGGAGGAGGTAGGCGAAGGCCGGGAGAACCTGCATCGTGTCCAGGACCGGGCGCAGGGCGCGGTCGAGGCGCTCGGAGAGGCCGCCGGCGAGGCCGAGGGCGGTGCCGACGATCACCGAGGCGAGGACGGCGGCCACCATCAGCGCGAGGGTCTGCATCGTCGGTTCCCACATGCCGAGAACGCCGCAGGCCAGGAAGGCGACGGCGGTGCCGATCGCCAGGCGGGGGCCCGCGACGCGCCAGGCTACGAGGGCGCCCAGCGCGGTGACGCCCGGCCAGCCGATGGCGAGGAGGGCGACGTAGACGGCGCGGACGCAGAGGACGACGGCCTTGCTGACGTAGCCGAAGAAGTAGAGGAAGAGCGGGTGGGTGTCGCGGTTGTCGATGATCCAGTCGCTGGCGCCGGTCAGGGGCTTGGTGAGGCTGACCGTGAGCTGGTGGGGCCAGCTGTGGCCGTGCAGCAGCGGGAGCAGGACGACGGTGACGAGGGCGAGCAGCAGGAGCTTGGCCACGGCCCGGTTGCGCAGGACGGCGGGCGTTCTGGTGCGCAGGGCGGGGACGGTGAGCATAGCCATCAGACGGCCTCCGGGGTGCTGCCCGCGAGAGCCGGCACGCCCGCGACGACACCGAGCAGCTGCTCGTGGCCGACGACGCCCAGGCACTTGCCCTCGTCCATCACCCGGGCCGGTTCGCCGGCGCGGGCCACCGCTTCGATGGCCTCGGCGACCGTGGCGTCCGGGCGTACGGCGGGGCCGTTGCCGATCTCGGCCGAGGAGGCGGGGCGCATGGCGGTGCGCGCCGTCAGCACCTGCTCGCGCGGCACGTCGCGGACGAACTCGCGGACGTAGTCGTCGGCCGGGGAGCCCACGATCTCCTCGGGGGTGCCGAGCTGGACGACCTGGCCGTCGCGCATCAGGGCGATGCGGTCGCCGAGCTTGAGGGCCTCGCCGAGGTCGTGCGTGATGAAGACCATGGTGCGGCCCTCCTCGCGGTGCAGGCGGGCGACCTCGTCCTGCATGTCGCGGCGGATGAGGGGGTCGAGGGCGCTGAACGGCTCGTCGAACAGCAGGACTTCGGGGTCGACGGCGAGGGCACGGGCGAGGCCGACACGCTGGCGCTGGCCGCCGGAGAGCTGGCCGGGGCGGCGGTGCTCCATGCCCGCGAGGCCGACCTTGTCGACGATCCCGGCGGCGCGCTCGCGGCGCTCGGCCTTGCCGAGGCCCTGGATCTCCAGACCGTAGGCGACGTTGTCGAGCACGGTGCGGTGCGGGAGCAGGCCGAAGTGCTGGAAGACCATCGCGGCACGGTGGCGGCGCAGTTCGCGCAGCCGGGACCGGTCCATGGCGCGTACGTCCTCGCCGTCGATGGCGATGGTGCCGGCGGTCGGCTCGATCAGCCGGGTCAGGCAGCGCACGAGGGTGGACTTGCCGGAGCCGGACAGGCCCATGACGACGAAGACCTCGCCCTTGCGGACGTCGAAGGAGACGTCGCGCACGGCGGCGGTGCAGCCGGTGCGGGCGCGCAGCTCGGCCGCGTCGAGGGCGCCGAGGGCGGGGTCGGCCGGGACGCGCTCGGGCTTGGGGCCGAAGACCTTCCACAGGCCGGAGACGGAGAAGACCGGGGTGTCCTGGGCGGTGGTGGGGGGCTTGCGGGTGGGGACGGTGGTGGTACTCATCGGCGATCGCCTCCGATCAGATCGACGGCCTTCTCCCCGACCATCAACACCCCGATCATCGGGTTGACGGCGGGAATGGTCGGGAAGACGGACGCGTCTGCGATTCGAATGCCGTCGAGACCACGGATCCTCAACTCCGGGTCCACGACAGCGAGTTCGTCGTCCACGGCGCCCATCCGGCAGGTGCCGGCGGGGTGGTAGACGGTGTGGTGGGCCTTGCGCAGCAGTTCGCTGAGCTGTTCGTCGTCGGTGACCTCGGGGCCGGGGAAGACCTCGCGCTCCAGCCAGCCGGCGAACGGCTCGGTCCGCGCGATCTCACGGGCGATCTTCACGCCGTCGACCAGGGTCCGGGCGTCGTAGCCGTCCTCGTCGGTGAAGTAGCGGAAGTCGAGCGCGGGCTTCTCCTCCGGGTCCGCGCTCTTGAGGTAGAGACGGCCGCGGGAGCGGGACTTGGGGATGTTCGGGGTCATCGACACGCCGTGCTCGGGGCGTTCGTAGCCCAAGCGCTCGGGGTTGTCGGTGAAGGGGATCTGGTAGAAGTGGAACATCAGGTCGGGGGCGTCGAGCGAGTCGTCCCGGCGCACGAACAGCGCGGCGTCGGAGTCCATCGCCGAGTTCTCCGGCAGCGGCCGGTTGGTCTCCCACACGATCACCGACTCGGGGTGGTCCTGGAGGTTCTCGCCGACGCCCGGCAGGTCGTGCGCGACCGGGATGCCCAGCTTCTCCAGGTCCTCGCGCGGGCCGATGCCCGACAGCAGCAGGAGGCGGGGGGAGTCGACGGCGCCCGCGCAGACGACGACCTCCTGGCGCGCGCTGATCAGCTGGTCCGCGCCGTCCTTGGTGCGCACGTGGACGCCGGTGGCACGCTTGCCGTCCAGCTCCAGCCGGTACGCCCATGTCTCCAGCAGCAGCGTGAGGTTGGGGCGGTCGCCGGCCTCCATGTGCGGGTGGAGGTAGGCGACGGAGGCGGAGGAGCGCTTGTTGTTCTCCGGGTGGTAGGCGAGGTCGAGGAAGCCGACCCCCTCATGGAACGGCTTGTCGTTGAAGCCGATCACCTCGGGGACGCCGATCGCGGTCTTCGTCGCGTCGATCCAGTCCTTGGCGACGGCGTTCTGGTCCTTGTCGGCGACGCGCACGATGTTGTTGCGCAGCCGGGCGTAGTACGCCTCCATCGGCACCGCGCCCCAGCCCTTGGCGCCGGCCTGCTCCCACTCCTCCCAGTCGGACGGCAGCGGCTTGAAGGAGATCAGGGTGTTGTGCGAGGAGCAGCCGCCGAGCACCTTGGCGCGGCTATGCAGGATGTGGGAGTTGCCGTTCGGCTGCTCGACCGTCGTGTACTCGTAGTCCAGGTCGCCGCCCAGCAGGCCCAGCCAGCGGCGCAGGGTGAGGACGTCCTCGCGGTCGAGGTCGCTCGGGCCGCCCTCGATGACGGCGACGGTGACGTCGGGGTCCTCGGTGAGGCGGGAGGCGATGACCGAGCCCGCGGTGCCGCCTCCGATGACGACGTAGTCGTAGACGTGGGGGGTGTGGGACATGGGGGTGTTGCTCCAGGGGGTGTGGGGAAGAGGCGGGCCCGGCCGGACCGGGCGCGGCCGGAGGGGGCCGGGCTCAGCCGGCGAACCAGCGCACCGGCTTCGGCGCGAGGTTCTGGTAGACGTGCTTGGTCTCCCGGTACTCGGCGAGCCCGGCGGGTCCCAGCTCGCGGCCGGTGCCGCTCTTGCCGAAGCCACCCCACTCCGCCTGCGGCAGGTAGGGGTGGAAGTCGTTGATCCAGACGGTGCCGTGGCGCAGCCGGGCCGCGACGCGCCGCGCCCTGCCGGGATCGGCGGTCCACACCGCGCCGGCGAGGCCGTACTCGGTGTCGTTGGCGAGGCGGACGGCCTCGTCCTCGGTGGTGAAGGTCTCGACGGTGAGGACGGGACCGAAGACCTCCTCGCGGACGACCCGCATCCCGCGGTGGCAGCCGTCGAGGACGGTCGGCTCGTAGAAGTAGCCGGACCCGGGCCGCTCGGGGGCGGGTTCGGGGCGCTTGCCGCCGCAGCGCAGCACGGCGCCCTCGGCGAGCGCGGAGGCGACGTACTCCTCGGTCCTGGCACGCTGCCGCTCGGAGACGAGCGGGCCGACCTCGACGCCGTCCTCGGTGCCGCGGCCGATCCGGATCCGCTGGGCGCGGCGCGCGAGTTCGGCGACGAAGCGTTCGGACACCGACTCCTCGACGATGAGCCGGCCGCCGGCCGAGCAGACCTGGCCGCTGTGGATGAAGGCCGCGTTCAGCGCCTGGTCGACGGCGGTGTCGAAGCCCTCCTCGGTGGCGCAGGCGTCGGCGAAGACCACGTTGGGGTTCTTGCCGCCGAGTTCGAGGGCGACCTTCTTCACGCTCGGGGCGGCGGCCTGGGCGACCTTGGTGCCGCTGACCAGCCCGCCGGTGAAGGAGACCAGGTCGACGTCGGGGTGCTCGGCGAGCCGGGCGCCGACGGTGTGACCGGGGCCGGTGACGATGTTGGCGACGCCCGCGGGCAGTCCGGCCTCGGCCAGCAGCCCGATCAGCGCGACGGTGGTCATCGGGGTGATCTCGCTGGGCTTGATCACGAAGGTGTCGCCGGCCGCGAGCGCCGGGGCGATCTTCCAGCTCGCCTGGAGCAGCGGGTAGTTCCAGGGGGTGATCAGCGCGCAGACGCCGACCGGCTCGTGCACGACGACGCTGTGGATGTCGGGCGAGCCCGCGTCCACGACCCGGCCGGGGGCCTCCGCGGCCACCAGGTCGGCGAAGTACCGGAAGGCGTCGGCGACACAGTCGATGTCGACCCGGCCCTCCTCGACGGTCTTGCCCGCGTCCTGGGCCTCCAGACGGCCGAGCGCTTCGCGATCGCGTACGAGGAGGTCGGCGACGCGGCGCAGCAGGGCGGCGCGCTCGGCGACGGGGGTGTGCGGCCAGGGGCCGTGGTCGAACGCCTGCCGGGCCGCGGCCACCGCGCGCTCGGCGTCCTTCTCGTCCCCCTCCGCGACCACGGCGAACGGCCGGCCGTCCGCGGGGTCGAGAACCTCCCGGGTCGCCCCGGAGATCGCCGCCAGCCACTCGCCTCCCGCGTGGATGGTCGCCTGGGTATGTCGTGCCGTGCTGTCCGCCATGATGGGTGTTGCCTTCCGTTACTGATCGACGCCCCCGGGTCACGCGAAGGGCGGGCTCAGGGACCGTGGCCCCCTGCCCAGGAGCACCCTTTGCATGCGGAATCAGTGGCCGAAAGTGCGGGTCGTCACTGAAAAGGCGGCGGAAAACGGACGGAGGCGGATATCCGGGGCACTGCGCTCGGTCCACGGCCCCGGCACACGGCGTGGCGACGGGGCCGGGGCGGGCGGGGGTGTCGGCGAGGGCGGTGCGAGGCGCGCGGGCGGCACGCGGCGGCACGCACGTGGGCCCCGCTCCGGAAGTGATCCGGAGCGGGGCCCACGTGGAGTTCTCTGCTGCTGAACCGCCGGGAGGCGAAGGTCAGATCAGGCCGAGCGCGCGAACCGCCTCGCGCTCCTCCGACAGCTCCTTGACCGACGCGTCGATGCGGGCGCGGGAGAACTCGTTGATCTCCAGGCCCTGGACGATCTCGTACTTGCCGTCCTTGGTGGTGACGGGGAAGGAGGAGATCAGGCCCTCGGGGACGCCGTAGGAGCCGTCCGACGGGATGCCCATGGAGGTCCAGTTGCCCTCGGCCGTGCCGTTGACCCAGGTGTGGACGTGGTCGATGGCGGCGTTGGCGGCGGACGCGGCCGAAGACGCGCCGCGGGCCTCGATGATCGCCGCACCGCGCTTGGCGACGGTCGGGATGAAGTCCTCGGCCAGCCACTTCTCGTCGTTGACGACCTCGGCCGCGTTCTTGCCGCCGACCGTGGCGTGGAAGATGTCCGGGTACTGCGTGGCGGAGTGGTTGCCCCAGATGGTCAGCCGCTTGATGTCGGCGACGGTGGAGCCCGTCTTCTTCGCCAGCTGCGTCAGCGCCCGGTTGTGGTCCAGACGGGTCATCGCGGTGAACCGCTCGGCCGGTACGTCCGGCGCCGCCGCCTGCGCGATCAGCGCGTTCGTGTTGGCCGGGTTGCCGACGACCAGGACCTTGATGTCGTCCGCGGCGTGGTCGTTGATGGCCTTGCCCTGCGGCTTGAAGATGCCGCCGTTGGCCTCCAGCAGGTCACCGCGCTCCATGCCCTTGGTCCGCGGACGGGCGCCGACCAGCAGGGCCACGTTGGCGCCGTCGAAGGCGACGTTCGGGTCGTCGGAGATGTCGATGCCCTGAAGCAGCGGGAAGGCGCAGTCGTCCAGCTCCATGGCCGTGCCCTCGGCGGCCTTGAGCGCCGGCGTGATCTCCAGGAGGCGCAGGCGAACCGGCACGTCCGCCCCGAGCAGCTGGCCGGAGGCGATGCGGAAGAGCAGGGCGTAACCGATCTGGCCGGCCGCGCCGGTGACGGTGACGTTCACGGGAGTGCGGGTCATGGCGTTCTCCGTATGACAGCTGGCGGTGGGGCGTCCCTGCCCCGGGCGGATGATCGATCTCTTGGTATCAAGAGAGATCCAGCGATCAGGCTATCGCGCATCCGGCAGGCGAGACGTCCGGGGCCCTGTGGCTCACCCCACAGAAGATCGTTCGGGGGAACGAGAAGGCGGCCGTCCGTCCGGAGAGGCTGGACGGAGACGGCCGCCGGTGGGGGTACCGGCTCACCGGTCTCCCGTGGGGGGTACTGATTCGCCTGCCCAGGATCCGGCCGGGCATGCGTGCCCGGCCCGAATTCATCCGTTCGGCTTCACCGGGTGCAGCCCGTACGGCCCGACGCGAGCGTGGCGCACGCCGTCGCCTGGGCCGGGTCCCGTACGGCGATCATCGGCGTGTAGGCGATGGTGTCGCCCACCTCGGTGATCTCCCCGGTCTCCCGGACCTTGTCCCGCGCCCCGGTCACCCGGACCTTGTCGCCGGGCACCCCACCGGTGATCCGGCCCCACGCCGTGCCGCAGACCTTGCTGTAGCGGACCTCCAGGGTGGTGGCGCCGAGGGTGACGGCCTGGGCGGTGGTCACCTGGTCGCCGCTGCACCCCATCGACTCGGCGTCCTGGCCCACACAGTCCGCGCCGGCGCACTCGACCCCGGGCGGCGGGCTCGGCTTCGGGCTGGCGCTCGGGGTGGGTCGCGCGGGCGCGGCCCGGTGCTCGCCGCCGCCGTGCCCCCCGGTGAAGTGGAGGACGCCGAGGATGATCAGCAGCACGGTGACGAACCCCCCGGCGAACATCAGCACCGGCTGCCGGAACCCGGACCCGGGGCCGGCGGCGGAGGGCCGTACGTCATCGGGGCCCTGGGGGCTCTGGTCCCGGGGACTCTCCGGGTCCTCGGGGCTCTGGGGGGCCTGGGGACCGCGGGGGCCGGGGCTCCGGGTCTCCGTAGTGCCGGAGGCCGGCACCGGGTCCGGGCCCGGATCCGGCCGCGCTTGCGGCCGCGCGCTCGCCCGCGACGGCCCCTGATACCCGGCAAGCCCCCACGAGTTACCGCCGGACGCGCCTTTCGCCGCACCCCCGGCGCCCTCGGCACCCCCCGTACCCGCGCGCTCCTCCGCCTCCGCGGCCGTCGGCTGGGCCGGGATCTTCGGGACGGCCGGCGGGCCGCCGCGCACCGCGTGTTCATGCCCCAAGTCGGCCCGGCTCCAGGCCCGTTCGGCCAGCTCCCACATCGTGATGATCGGCACCGGACTGGTCCCCGCCGCCTCGGCGAGCGCGACGGCCGCGCCCTTGGGAGCGAGGAGCCGGCCGTCGAGGTAGCCGTCCCAGGACGCCCTGCCGTAGCCCGTGCGGTCGGCCAGGGCCGCGCCGTTGAGCCCGCCGAGGTCCACGAGCCACCGCAGTTGGCTGACGAACTCCTTGATCTCCGGGTCGAGTTCGTTCGGCAAGGTTTTCCAACGAGGCATCGTCTCCCCCCTCATCCCCACTTTCGTTCCGGGCCGTCACCGTTTAGCGGAACGGTCACTTCCGTGCCACAGCGCGAAGACAGCCGTTGATCAGGCCGTTCGCCACGGGCCAGGGTGTGTCGGGCGGCGGTTCGTCCCTCCACGGGGGTGGGGACGAACCGCCGTCGCACCGGCCCTATTTGGTCATCGTGAAGTGCAGCGTGTCCTTCAGGAACGGGATCTCCAGCAAGGGATGCGGCTGGGCCATCAGGGCCAGCAGGACGATCGCCAGGCCGAGGACGCCGTAGGTGCTGATGTCGGTGAAGCGGGAGCGGACCGCGAGCATGCCGACGCCGGGCAGCATCCAGCGCAGCACCGCGCCGGCCAGCAGCGCGGCGCCGATCAGCACGATGCCGACGCGGAACGCGTCGAACGCGGTCAGCAGCAGGCCGAGCGCGACCGTGCCCAGCACCACCAGCAGGGGCCACTGCCGGGCGGGCGCGGGCGCGCCGCCGGCCGCAGCCCGGCCACCGCCCTCCGGCCGCGCGGTGTCCCTCGTGAACAGCGGGAAGCGGCGGGTGACCCGCCGCGGGCGCCCCTCGGCGTCGGGGGCGCTGATCGCGTCGCGGACGGTCTCCTCGCCGTCCCGCGTGTCCTCAGCCGGCACTGCGCTCCGCCGCCTCGACCACGTTGGCCAGCAGCTGGGCCCGGGTCATCGGGCCGACGCCGCCGGGGTTCGGGGAGATGAAGCCGGCCACCTCGGTCACGTCGGGGTGGACGTCGCCGACGATCTTGCCCTCGGCGTTGCGGGAGACACCGACGTCGAGGACGGCCGCGCCCGGCTTGATGTCCTCGGCGCGGATCAGGTGCGGGGAGCCGGCCGCCGCGATGACGATGTCGGCCCGCTTGAGGTGGGCGGACAGATCGCGGGTGCCGGTGTGGCACTGGGTCACGGTGGCGTTCTCGCTGCGCCGGGTGAGCAGCAGCGGCATCGGGCGTCCGATGGTGACGCCCCGGCCGACGACCACGACCTCGGCGCCCTTGATCTCCACGCCGTGCCGGCGCAGCAGGGTGAGGATGCCGTTGGGGGTGCAGGGCAGCGGCGCGGGCTCGTTGAGGACCAGGCGCCCGAGGTTCATCGGGTGCAGGCCGTCCGCGTCCTTGGCCGGGTCCATCAGCTCCAGGATGCGGTTCTCGTCGATGCCCTTGGGCAGCGGCAGCTGGACGATGTAGCCGGTGCAGGCGGGGTCCTCGTTCAGCTCGCGGACGACCGCCTCGATCTCCTCCTGGGTGGCCGTGGCGGGCAGCTCCCGCTGGATGGAGGCGATGCCCACCTGGGCGCAGTCGCGGTGCTTGCCCGCGACGTACTTGCGGCTGCCGGGGTCGTCCCCGACCAGGATCGTGCCGAGGCCGGGCGTGACGCCCTTCTCCTTCAGCGCCGCCACGCGGGCGGTCAGATCGGACTTGATCGCGGCTGCGGTGGCCTTGCCATCGAGAATCTGGGCGGTCATACCCCCATCCTCCAGGATGACCGCCCCAGGGTTCCAATCCGGGTTCCGATCAAGGTCCCGAGCGGCGCTCCGGGCAGGGCCGGGTCCGGGTCCGGGTGATCACGGATGTTGCACTTGCACAACACCCTGCGATTACGGCTGGACAAGTCACTATCCGGTCAAGAACGATGAACAGCACAGTGCAGCGGGCAGCTCATCGGGGGGATGGACCGCATCTGTAGAAACTCTCCTCCGTGCAGTGCCGCGCCTCGTCCCCGCACTCGCTCGAACAACGGAGGAAGACCGACCATGAGCTACGGCGACCCGAACAACCCTTACGGCCCCCCGCAGGGGCAGCCGCAGCAGCCCGGGTACGGCTACCCCGCCGCGCCGCCGGTCCAGCAGTCCTACGCCGCCGCCCCGATGACCGTCATGCCGGGCAAGGTCAACGCGGCCCGCGTGATGCTGTGGGTCATCGTCGCCCTCCAGGTCATCGGCGCGGCGCTGTTCGCCTTCTCCGCCGTGGCCATCAACAAGGCCAAGAACGACAACTCCCTGCCGGGCCTCTCCAACTACCCGGTGGGCGTGATGTGGGCCTTCGTGGTGCTCGCGCTCGTCTGGCTGGTGTGGGCGGTCGTCCTGGCCACGAAGTTCTCCGGCGGCGGCAACGGCGTGCGGGTCACGACGCTGGTCTTCGGCATCCTGACCGCGGTGCTCGGCGTCTACCCGTTCGTCGTCATCGTGGGCATCGTCCACATCGTGCTCGGCATCCTGATCGCCTGCTTCGTCGGCGGCGCCGACGGCAAGGCGTGGTTCAACCGCGCCCGCTACTGAGCCGCTCGCGCGCCCTCGTGCGCCCGCGCACGCTGAGGAACGCCTCGCGCGCCGTTTCACCATCCGGGGCCGTGTCTCACCCTTCCAGGGGAGACACGGCCCCGGTGCGTCGCCCTACTCTGGAGGAAGCCGTTCAGGCACGGGGAGACGCACCTTGTACAGCATCATCGTCGTACCTCCGCCGACCACGGAGGACCGGCAGCGGCGCGACCAGATCCGCCTCGCCCCCGGCGAGCGCCTCCGGTTCGGGCGGGCGCCGGGGAGCGATCTGCCGATCCCGCACGAGGGCGTCTCGCGCCGGGCCGGGGAACTCGGCGCGCAGGGCGCGTTCTGGATGCTGAGCAACCTGTCCGCGCACCAGACCTACGTCGTGGAGAACCCGGAGGGCGCGGGCGAGCACATCAAGGTCGGGCCGGGCCGGCTGGAGGCGCCGGTGCCCTTCGAGTTCTCGCGGATCGTGCTGCCCGCCGGCGGCGACCTGCTCGCCATCGAGGTGTGGGCGCCGCGCCACGACTATCTGCGCGACGGCTGCGGACCGGACGGCGACACCACCGCCCCGGCCTTCTCCGTCGACCGCACCACGCGCTACTTCGCGGTGCTGGCCGCCCTGTGCGAACCCCGGCTGCGCGGCGATCCGCACGCCCCGCTGCCCACCGTCGACGAGGTCGTCGGCCGGCTGCGCCCCTCCTGGCCGGCCGCCTCGCGCACCTCGGTGCAGTGGAACATCGACTACCTCGCGGTGAAGCTGCGGCTCAAGCCCGGCCCGGACACGGCGGATCCGGGCCCGCGGCTGAACGGCAAGAAGGAGTCCCTGGTCTCGCTGGCGCTCCGCTTCGACCTGGTGCGCGAGGACGACCTGATCGTGCTGACCGGCACCGGGTCCGGGGCCGTGCGCCGGACCGCCCGGTGACCGAGCCGTTCGCCGTACCGGTGCCCCGGGGTTACCGGGTCGGCGACTGGGAGGTCCGCGAACCGCTCGCGACCGGCGCCTTCGGCAGCGTGTACGCGGCGCGGCGCACCGACGGGCCCGAGCGGCGGCCGGACACCCGCGGCCGGACCCGCACCCGCCCCGGCGAACAGCTCCCGCGCACCGCCGCCCTGAAGTTCCTGCCCACCGGCACCGGCACCCCCCGCCAGCTCACCCACCTGCGCGAACTCATCGACCGTGAGGTCGAGTTGCTGCGCCGGCTGCGGCGGCCGCGGCTGATCCGGATGTACGAGACCCTCGTCGTGGACGACCCCGGGTGCCCCGCCCTCGACGGCGCCACCGTCCTCGTCCTGGAACGCGCGGCGGGCTCCCTGTCCGCGCTGCTCGCCGCCGGGCCCCGGCCGGCCGACGGCCCCGTGCTGCTGGCCCACGTCTGCGAGGGACTCGCGCAGCTGCACCGGGCGGGCTGGGTGCACGGGGACCTGAAGCCGGCCAACGTGCTGCTGATGGCGGACGGTTCGGCACGGCTCGCCGACTTCAACATGGCCGCCGAGCTGGAGGGCACCCACGGCTACACGCCCGCCTTCTCCACCCCCGACTACACGCCGCCCGAGCTGCTGTGGGCGGAGATCGGCGAACGCGGCCGCCGGATCCGCCCGTCGGCCGACGTCTGGGCCTTCGGCGTCCTCGCCCACCTCCTCCTCGCCGGATCCTTCCCGTTGCCCGGCGGCACCCCCTCGGCCCGCCGGGACGCGGCCGTCGCCTACGCGCGCGGCACCGAGGAGCTGCGCCTCGCGGCCGGACTCCCGGACACCTGGCGGGAGATCGTGCGGGACTGCCTGGCCCGTACGCACGCCGACCGGATCGGCACCGAGGCGCTGCTGCGCCGCGTCACGGCCGCCGCGGGCACGGGCCGCCCGCCGCGCCGCGCGGGCTCCGGCCGCCGTCATCGCCGTACGACGGTCCTGGCCACCGCGGCCGCCGCCGCGGCCCTCCTCGGGTACGGCCTCGACGCCTGGCACGGCGTCGGCGAGAAGACCGATGCGGCCGGTTACGGCGCCGCCGAACTGCGCACCGACCGGGGCGTCCCGCCGCGCTACCGGCGGCTGATCGTGGACGCCGCCCACGGCTGCCCCCGCCCGGACGTCAGCCCGGCGCTGATCGCGGCCCTGCTGAAGGCCGAGAGCGACTTCGACGCGGACCTCGCCGACCCGGGCACCCATGAGTACGGCATCGCCCGCTGGACCCCGTCCGTGCTGCGCTGGTGGCTGCGGGACGACGGCATCCCCGCGTCGGCGACCCCGGCGCCCCCGCTGACCCCCGAGGTCTCCATCCCGGCCGTGGGCCGCTACCTGTGCTTCATCGACGCCCATCTGAAGGCGGGCCTGCCCGGCGACCGGCGGGTGCTGGACGCGGCCGGGTACCGGACGTCGTACAAGAAGGTGAACGCCGCGGGCGGGATCCCGCCGGCGTACCGCGCCTACGGCGCCCGGGTCGCCCGCTACCTCGCGGAGTACGCGCCCTGAGCCGTCCGGTGCCCGCGCTGCCCGAGGGAGAGAGCGCGGCGGCCTCCGGCTCCCTCGGGGGAAGTCCGGAGGCCGCCGCCCACGGGGCTCGCTCAGGCTCAGTGGAAGAAGTGGCGCGTGCCCGTGAAGTACATGGTCACGCCCGCCTTGCGGGCCGCCTCGACGGCCAGCTCGTCGCGGACGGAGCCGCCGGGCTGGACGATCGCGCGGACACCGGCGCCGATGAGGATCTCCGGGCCGTCGGGGAAGGGGAAGAAGGCGTCGGAGGCCGCGTAGGAGCCGCGGGCACGCTCCTCGCCGGCCCGCTCGATCGCCAGCTTGCAGGAGTCGACGCGGTTGACCTGGCCCATGCCGACGCCGACCGAGGCGCCGTCCTTGGCGAGCAGGATCGCGTTGGACTTCACCGCGCGGCACGCCTTCCAGGCGAAGGCGAGGTCCCTCAGCTCGTCGGCGGACAGCGCCTCGCCGCTGGCGAGCGTCCAGTTCGCGGGGTCGTCGCCCTCGGCCTGGAGCCGGTCGGTGACCTGGAGCAGCAGACCGCCGTCGACCGGCTTGGCCTCGACGGGGTTGGCGGGCGCGCCCGCGGCCTTCAGCACGCGGATGTTCTTCTTCTTGGTGAGGGCCTCCAGGGCCCCCTCCTCGTAGTCCGGGGCGACGATGACCTCGGTGAAGATCTCCGCGACCTGCTCGGCCATCTCCTTGCTGACCGGCCGGTTCACCGCGATGACGCCGCCGAACGCGGACAGCGGGTCGCAGGCGTGCGCCTTGCGGTGCGCCTCGGCGACGTCCGCGCCGATCGCGATGCCGCAGGGGTTCGCGTGCTTGATGATCGCGACGCAGGGCTCGTCGTGGTCGTACGCGGCACGGCGGGCGGCGTCCGTGTCCGTGTAGTTGTTGTACGACATCTCCTTGCCGTGCAGCTGCTCCGCCTCGGCCAGCCCGCCCGTGCCGTCGACGTACAGGGCGGCGCCCTGGTGCGGGTTCTCGCCGTAGCGCAGGGTGTTCTTGCGCTCGTAGGTGGCGCCGGCGAAGTCCGGGAACGCCGAGTCGTCCACGGGCGCGTAGTCGGCGGCGAACCAGGAGGCGACGGCCACGTCGTAGGCGGCGGTGTGCTTGAAGGCCTCGGCGGCCAGCCGCTTGCGGGCGGCCAGGTCGAAGCCGCCGTCCTTGACGGCCGCGAGGACGTCGGCGTACCGCTCGGGGCTGGTGACCACGGCGACCGAGGGGTGGTTCTTGGCGGCGGCGCGGACCATCGAGGGACCGCCGATGTCGATCTGCTCCACGCACTCGTCGGCCGAGGCGCCGGAGGCGACGGTCTCGCGGAACGGGTACAGGTTCACGACGACCAGGTCGAACGGCGCCACGCCCAGCTCGGCGAGCTGCTCGCGGTGGCTGTCCAGGCGCAGGTCGGCGAGGATGCCCGCGTGCACCTTGGGGTGCAGGGTCTTGACCCGGCCGTCCAGGCACTCGGGGAAACCGGTCAGCTCCTCGACCTTGGTGACGGGGACGCCGGCGGCGGCGATGCGGGAGGCGGTGGAACCGGTCGACACCAGTTCGACGCCGGCCTCGTGCAGCCCGCGCGCCAGCTCTTCCAGGCCGGTCTTGTCGTAGACGCTGACGAGCGCCCTGCGAAGGGGCCGCTTGTTGCTCTCGGCGGTCACTGGATAACTACCTTTCGTCCCTCAATGCGATAGCCGTGGCGGGCAAGCCGGCCCACGACCTCGACGAGCAGCCTTCGCTCGACTTCCTTGATGCGCTCGTGCAGCGCGCTCTCGTCGTCCTCGTCCCGGATCTCCACCACGCCCTGCGCGATGATCGGCCCGGTGTCGACGCCGTCGTCGACGAAGTGGACGGTGCAGCCGGTGACCCTGGCTCCGTACGCGAGCGCGTCGCGGACACCGTGGGCGCCGGGAAAACTCGGCAGCAGGGCCGGGTGGGTGTTGACGAACCGCCCGCCGAAGCGGGCGAGGAACTCCTTGCCCACGATCTTCATGAACCCGGCGGAGATCACCAGGTCGGGCTCGTACGCCGCGACCGCCGCGGCGAGGGCGGCGTCCCACGCCTCGCGGCTCGGGTGGTCCTTGACCTTGCACACGAAGGTCGGCAGCCCGGCCCGCTCGGCGCGGGCGAGCCCCTCGATGCCGTCGCGGTCCGCCCCGACGGCGACGATCCGCGCGCCGTACGCCTCGGCTCCGGTGCGCTCGATCTCGTCCAGGAGTGCCTGGAGGTTGGTGCCGGATCCGGAGACCAGCACGACGAGGCGCTTGGCCACGGGGTTGGCGGCCACGATGGGGCCCTTTCTCAAGAAGCGATCCGTGCGGTCGGCGGTTTGTACAGTCATACGAATGCTTCGCGCCCCGGGATACGGGGAAGTCTACGAAGCGGCCGACCGCCAGCAACGATACCGGCACCGCGGACGGCCCCCACGGGACGGGTGCGTGGCCGGGAGGTAGCGTTCGCAGGGAATCGAGAAGAGCAGCCCCGGGAACGTGGTCGTCGTGCGGCGCGTTGACGGGGTGGAAGCTCACGACGACAGCCGTGTTGACCTAGGGGAAGACGCTCTTTTGATGCCCGTCCGCAGCCTGCGACTCCTCACGTTCCCGCCAGACCCGGCCCAGGGAGGGGAGCGCGGCGGAATGCTGCTGCGCGAGCGGCCTTCGACGCCGCCGGACGCTCCGCGGGACGGCAGCGGGCAGGGTGAACCGGGCGGCCGGAAGGACGAGGGCGGGCGGGACGGCGAGCGGCAGGAGGACAACCCCTTCGCGCCGCCGCCCGAGGGCGTGCCGGACCGGCCGTGGCAGCCCCGGCACCCGAGCGGCCCCTCTGGTTCCGGTGGCGGTCAGGGCGGTCAGAGCGGTCAGGGCGGCGGTTCCTGGGGCAGTCAGTGGAGCGACCGGCAGCCCGGCCGCTCCCCCGGCGGCTTCGGCGAGCGTCCGGGCGCGGGTCCCCAGGGCCCCCAGGGCCCCGGTGGGCAGGGCGGTCAGGGCGGCCCCGGCGCGGGCATGCGCTGGGACCCCACGGACCCGGTCCAGCGCCGGGCGCGCTACGCACTGCTGTCCGGGATGTGGGCCGTCTTCTTCGCGCTGTTCAGCTGGCCGTACGTGTCGCTGTTGCTGGGCGCGCTCGCTCTGTACTGGGGCATCAGCGCCCTGCGCGCCCAGCCGCGCGCCGCCGAGCCCGGCAAGCCGGCCCCGGCCCCCGGCCGGCCCCAGACGACGGCGGCCGTCGGCGGCCTGGTGACGGCGGCGCTGGCCCTGGTGCTGGTCGCCTCGACCTTCACGGTCCAGTTCGTCTACCGCGACTACTTCACCTGTGTGAACGACGCCCTCACGCACGAGGCGAAGCAGTCGTGCCAGACGCTGCTGCCCGAGCAGTTGCGGGGTGTGCTCGGGGCGGGGAACGAGTAGTCCGGCTCAGGGGGTTTCCGCGGCGGGGGGCCCGGCGGGCGGCCGCTCGGTGAAGGGTTCGGCAGGGAGGATGTCGTAGGGCTCCTCCCCGGGAAGCCCGGTCGCGCCGGGGGCGGGCCTGGGCGGGGTGAGCGGGCGCTTGGTCTCGGCGGGGGACCGGAACGCGGCGAGCGGGTGCTTGGTCTCGTCCTTGGTCTTGGTCTTGGTCTTGCCCGTGCCCTCCCCCGCGTCCTTCGGCGGTGCCGCGGCCCGCGCGCCCCGGAGCCGCCACGCCCGCACGGTGAGGGCCGTCGGCATGCCGAGCAGCGCGGTCCAGGCGCCGGCCGCCGGGCCGGTCTGCCACCACGGGGGGCCGAAGCAGGCCAGGGCGGCGTTGCCCAGGGGGCCGCCGGAGAAGGCGGCGAGGAGGGCCAGCAGGAGGGCGCAGGCCGTGGCCGTCAGCAGGGTCACGCCGGTGGTACGGGCCACCGACCAGCGCGCCCGGGGCGGCTCCCCCCGCCCCCGCCGCCGTACCGCCGCGCGGGCCACGAACCATCCGGCCACCACCGACGCCACCACCGGTACCAGCGCGGCCGCCCAGTTCAACCGGGTGCCGGGGCCGGCGTCCGGGACCGCCGCGAGCAGCGGGAACGGCGGCAGCATCGGGGCCGGGTCGGAGGTGAGCGGGTGCACCAGGTGCCCGGCGCCGAGCACGAACCCGGGGCCGAGGGCGTAGGACGCGGCCCACACGGCGGCGTTGGGGACCAGTGCCAGACCGAGCAGCAGCACCGCGAACCGGCCCGTCCACCCCTCCGTCAGGTGCAGGAAGGACGCCCGCGCCGCCTCCCCGTGCCACACCGTCGACGCGGCGACGAGCGACGCCCCGCCCCCGACCAGCACGGCGGCCGACGCACCGGCGGCCCGTACGGCCGTACCCACCCGCGCCGCCGCGTCCGCGCCGAACACCACCCGCCGTACCGGACCCGGCACCGCCCGCAGCGCGACCAGCAGCGGCTCCTGCGGGCGCCCGCGCGCCGACCACACCCCCGCCCCCGCACCGGCCGCCGCGACCAGCGGCAGTGACAGGGCCACCCAGCCCCAGGACGGCCGGAGTTCACCGCCGGAGCAGTACAGCGCGGCGGCGCCGCCGACGCCGAGGTAGCCGAGGACCACGCCCAGCCAGGCCGTGCGCACCGGCACGGGTGGCGGTCCGTCGGGTTCGGCGGAGGCGTCCGTGGCGTACCGGCCGGCCCGGTACAGCAGCCATCCCGGCAGCGCGAGCAGCAGCAGCGGGGTGACGCCCAGCGGCAGGGGCGCGCCCGAGAGGGTGTCGGTGCGGACCAGTTCGACGCCGTGCGCCAGCAGCCACAGCGCGGTGACGACGTGCAGCGCGCCGCCCGGACCGCTGTCGGGGTAGGGCGAGCTGATCCACAGGCCCAGGACCAGCACGGCGAGCGTACCGAGGCCGAGCCCGGCCGCGACCACGCCGTTCAGCAGGCTCGCGGACAGGCCGGGCGAACGGTCGCGCAGCCGGGCGGACAGGGGGGTGGACGACGGTCGGCGCGCGCTCATCTGGGTCACGCGGCCATGGTCCCAACGACACGCGCTTTCCCGGCGTAACAGGTGAAGCGCCGTAGTGTCGCTCAATATATGTTTATGTCACTTATCGTACGAAAGGGTGCACGGTGACCACGCAGATCTCCGCCAGCCCGTTGCCACCGCCGAGGGAACGCCGACGCCTGCGCCAGTCCCGCTCCCTGACCCGGACTCAGCTCGCCAGACGCCTCGGCGTGGCCCGCGCCACGGTGCGCGCGTGGGAGTCCGGCCGCCGGGCACCGGACGGCGCCGAGGGGCGGGCGTACACCGAGTTCCTCACCGCGTCCGCCGGGCCGGCGGCCCCTGACGAGCCGTCCGCGACGGCGGCCCCCGGCGTACCCGAGCCCCTGACGCCCGCTCAGGCCTTCGACGCGCTCTACGCCTTCTGCGCCCCGGCGCTCGTGCGCCAGGCCTATCTGCTGTGCGGGCGCCGCGAGCTGGCCCGCGAGGCGGTGGAGCGCGCCTTCCAGCTCGCCTGGCAGCGCTGGCCGGAGGTGGCCCGGGACCGGGACCCGGCCGGCTGGGTCAGGGCGGTGGCGTACGACTGCGCGCTCTCCCCCTGGCACCGGTTCCGCCCGTGCCACCGGCACCCGGAGCCGCCGCCGGCCGACCCGGCCGACCGGAAGCTGCTGGGCGCCCTGCTCCGGCTGCCGCCGTCGTACCGGCGCACGCTCGTGCTGTACGACGGCGTCGGCCTCGATCTTCCGGAGACGGCGGCGGAGACGGAGGCGAGCACCCCGGCGGCGGCGAACCGGCTGACGCACGCGCGGGAGACGGTGGCCGCGCACGTCCCCGAGCTGGCCGACACGGCACTGCTGCACCGCCGGCTGACCGAACTCGCCTCCCGTGAACGGCTGCGCGCGTCCCGCCCCCCGGCGGTCCGCACGCTCGGCGAACGCCGGAACGTCTTCTGGACCCGCGCGGCCATCGCCTTCACGGTGACGATCATCGGCGCGACGGCGCTGACGCTCCGTACGGCCCCCACCCACTACGAACCGCCCATCGCCCCCGCCCGGGCCGTCCAGGGCGTCCCCCGCCCGGTCCCGATGGGCCCGCTGTCCCGCGACGAACTCGCCCTGCGGACGAAGCTCCACCACGACGCGGCCTCCGGCACGGAGCGGATCGCGCCGACGCCGCGCTGACCTGCCCGGTCGCGGGCAGCGGAAACGCCGGCAGGCCCGCCCCGGGAACGGGACGGGCCTGCCGGCGTACAGGTCAGAAGCTCGGCGCCGGTTGGGCGGCCCAGATCTGGCGGGAAGCTCAGGCGCCCAGGATCTCGCGGGCGAGCTTCGCCGTCTCGGTCGGGGTCTTGCCGACCTTGACGCCCGCGGCCTCCAGGGCCTCCTTCTTCGCCTGGGCGGTGCCGGAGGAGCCGGAGACGATCGCGCCGGCGTGACCCATGGTCTTGCCCTCCGGCGCGGTGAAGCCCGCGACGTAACCGACGACCGGCTTCGTCACGTTCTCCTTGATGAACGCGGCGGCACGCTCCTCGGCGTCACCACCGATCTCACCGATCATCACGATGAGCTCGGTCTCGGGGTCCTCCTGGAACGCCGCGAGCGCGTCGATGTGCGTGGTGCCGATGATCGGGTCGCCACCGATGCCGACGGCCGTCGAGAAGCCGATGTCCCGCAGCTCGTACATCATCTGGTACGTCAGCGTGCCGGACTTCGAGACCAGGCCGATGCGGCCCGGCTTGGTGATGTCGCCCGGGATGATGCCGACGTTCGACTGACCCGGGGTGATGATGCCGGGGCAGTTCGGGCCGATGATCCGGGTCTTGTTGCCCTTCTTGCCGGCGTACGCCCAGAACGACGCCGAGTCGTGCACGGCGATACCCTCGGTGATCACGACGGCCAGCGGGATCTCGGCGTCGATGGCCTCGACGACCGCGTCCTTGGTGAACTTCTCCGGTACGAAGATGACGGAGACGTTGGCGCCGGTCTTCTCGATGGCCTCCTTGACGGTGCCGAAGACGGGTACCTCGGTGCCGTCGAAGTCCACGGTCTGACCCGCCTTGCGCGGGTTCACGCCGCCCACGACGTTCGTGCCGTCACCGAGCATGAGCTTGGTGTGCTTCATGCCGGTGGCGCCGGTCATGCCCTGGACGATGACCTTGCTGTCCTTGTTGAGCCAGATAGCCATGGTGTGTCGGTGTCCTCGTCCTCGTGCTTACTTGGCGGCGGCCAGCTCGGCGGCCTTCGCGGCCGCGCCGTCCATGGTGTCGACGCGCTGCACCAGCGGGTGGTTGGCGTCCGTGAGGATCTTCCGGCCCAGCTCGGCGTTGTTGCCGTCGAGGCGGACGACGAGCGGCTTCTCGACCTTCTCGCCGCGGTCCTCCAGGAGCTTCAGGGCCTGCACGATGCCGTTGGCGACCTCGTCACAGGCGGTGATGCCACCGAAGACGTTCACGAAGACGGACTTGACGTCCGGGTCGCCCAGGATGATCTCCAGGCCGTTCGCCATCACCTGGGCGGAGGCGCCGCCACCGATGTCCAGGAAGTTGGCGGGCTTCACGCCACCGTGGTTCTCACCGGCGTACGCGACGACGTCCAGGGTGCTCATGACGAGACCCGCGCCGTTGCCGATGATGCCGACCTCACCGTCGAGCTTGACGTAGTTGAGGTTCTTCTCCTTGGCGGCGGCCTCCAGCGGGTTGGCCGCGGCCTTGTCGTGCAGCGCCTCGAAGTCCGGGTGACGGAACTCGGCGTTGTCGTCCAGGGAAACCTTGCCGTCGAGGGCGATGACGTCACCGGAGGCGACCTTGGCCAGCGGGTTCACCTCGACCAGGAGGGCGTCCTCCTTGATGAAGGTGTCCCACAGCTTGACCAGCACGTTCGCGACCTTGTCGGCGACCTCGGCCGGGAACTTGGCGGCCGCGACGATCTCGCGGGCCTTCTCGGGGGTCACACCGTCGATCGCGTCGATCGGCGTCTTGGCGACGGCCTCGGGGCGGGTGGCCGCCACCTCCTCGATCTCCATGCCGCCCTCGACGGAGGCGATGGAGAGGAAGGTGCGGTTGGCACGGTCGAGGAGGAAGGAGACGTAGTACTCCTCGACGATCTCCGGAGCGGTCTCGGCGATCATCACCTTGTGGACCGTGTGGCCCTTGATGTCCATGCCGAGGATGTCCGTCGCGCGGGCGACGGCCTCGTCCGGGGTGGCGGCCAGCTTGACGCCACCGGCCTTGCCGCGACCACCGACCTTCACCTGCGCCTTGACGACGGACTTGCCGCCCAGACGCTCGGTGATCTCGCGCGCCGCCTCAGGCGTGTCGATGACTTCACCGGCCAGCACCGGTACATCGTGCTTGGCGAAGAGGTCCCTCGCCTGGTACTCGAACAGGTCCACGCGCTTCCGTCCCTATCAGTGATCTCGCGGTTCGTTGGATGCGTGGGCGTGCCGCGAAGGGCAACGTGACGTCCGCGTGTCACTAGGGGGGCGCACACGGTGTCCGAGCGCGCGGCATGTCCGTCTCGCAGGTTATCGCCGCTTGCGGGGGCTCCCTAAATCGAGCGTCACACGTGAGCGGTGATACCTGTCACATGATGCCGGAATCCCTGGCACGCCGTGCCTATCCGGGCCAGGTCCTACCAGTCGGTACGAGGCCTCACCGGGCTGGGGTTGACCCGGTGAGGCCTCCGGAGGCCCCGGTGGCACCGAGGCCGGAACGGTTGATCCCCACCCCAATGGGGACCACCCGCCCACCCGCGGGACTCCGCCCGGACGAACCGACGGCGTTCGGCCGACCGGGTGCAGCCGCCCCGCGGAGCGAGGTGGCCGGGCGACGAGCGGATGTGCCGGCTACCCGATGCCTCCTCCGACGCCCTGTACGCCCTGCGGGTTCCCGGTTTTCCCCGGCCTCACGCCGTCTCCGGTATCGGCAGCGGCCGCTTCTCCAGTGCCGCGGCCATCACCTCGGGGAACAGGTCGGGCGTGCAGGCGAAGGCCGGGGCGCCGAGCGCGGCGAGCGCGGCCGCGTGCTCCCGGTCGTAGGCCGGCACGCCCTCGTCCGACAGCGCGAGCAGGGTCACGAACTGCACGCCGGACGCCTTCATGGCCGCCACCCGCTTGAGCATCCCCTCGCGTATGCCGCCCTCGTAGAGGTCGCTGATCAGCACCACCACGGTCTCGGCGGGCCGGGTGATGTGCGCCTGGCAGTAGGCGAGGGCCCGGTTGATGTCCGTACCGCCGCCGAGCTGGGTGCCGAAGAGGACGTCCACCGGGTCGTCGAGCTGGTCGGTGAGGTCGACCACCGCCGTGTCGAAGACGACCAGCCGGGTGCTGATCGACCGCATGGAGGCGAGGACCGCGCCGAACACGGACGCGTAGACCACGGACGCCGCCATCGAGCCCGACTGGTCGATGCAGAGGATCACCTCCTTCTTCACCGACCGCGCGGCCCGCCCGTAGCCGATGAGCCGCTCCGGCACGACCGTGCGGTACTCCGGCAGGTAGTGCTTGAGGTTGGCCGCGATGGTGCGGTTCCAGTCGATGTCGTGGTGGCGCGGCCGGCTGACGCGCGCGCTGCGGTCCAGGGCGCCGGTCAGGGTGGCCCGGGTGCGGGTCGCGAGCCGCTTCTCCAGGTCGTCCACCACCTTGCGCACGACCGCCCGCGCCGTCTCCTTCGTCGTCTCCGGCATCGCCTTGTTGAGCGAGAGCAGCGTGCCGACCAGGTGCACGTCGGCCTCCACCGCCTCCAGCATCTCCGGCTCCAGCAGCAGGGCGGCGAGCCCGAGCCGGTCGATGGCGTCGCGCTGCATGACCTGCACGACGGAGGACGGGAAGTAGGCGCGGATGTCCCCGAGCCAGCGCGCCACGGACGGCGCCGAGGCCCCGAGCCCCGCCGCGCGCTCCCGCCCCGGCTGCGGCTTGTCGCCCTTGCCGTAGAGCGCGGCCAGCGCCCCGTCCATCGCCGCGTCCCGCCCGGACAGCGCGCATCCGGTGCCGTCGGCCTGCTCCCCGCCGAGCACCAGCCGCCAGCGCCGCAGGCGTTCACGGGAAGGGTCGTGATCGGGGGACGGGCCGGGCTCGCGGGCATCGCCGGGCTCGCGGGACGGGTCGTGGAGGTTCGTCGGTGCCGGTTGGGTCGTCATGCGCCCGCCCTCGTGAGGCTCTTGTCGTGGGTCGTCGTCCCCGGCCGGTGTCCGTCCGGGCCGAGCAGCAGCCGCAGCACCGGGAGCACGGCGTCGGCGCGCTCGGTGTCCGGTTCGGCGGCGAAACCGGGTGCGGTGGGTCGCCGGGCCGCCGCGCCGGTCCGCTCCCCGGGCCCGCGCCGCACCAGTTCGCCGAGGGTTCTGCGCACCCCCGGGTCGTACGCCGCGAAGGTGCGCCGCAGCAGCGGCAGTACGCCCGTGAACGCCTCCGCCGGCACCCCGGTCAGCCAGGTGTCGACCAGGCCGAGCAGCCGCTCGTCGTGCACCAGCAGCAGGCCGCCCCCGCCGCCGACGAAGCCCTCGATCCAGGCGGCCGCGACCGCGGGCGGCGTGCCCGGCGACAGCGCCAGCCCCATCGCCCGCGCCGCGTCCCCGGCCCCCAGCTCCCCCTCGTCCAGCAGCAGCCGCACCGCCCGCCCCCGGATCACCCCGGCGACGGTGTCCCGCGCCGCGAGGGCGCGCAGTACCGCCTGCCAGCGTTGTCGCAGCTCACCGAGCCCGTCGGGACTTCCGGCGGTCCCCTCGCCGCCGGTTGCCGAGGCCGCCGCGCCGTCATCGGCGCCGACGGCCGCGCCGGCCGCCGTACCGACCAGAGCCTCTCCCAGCAGGCCCACGGCCGTGTGCACCGCGTCCACGTGGCCGCGCATCCGCTCCGCCGCGTCGGTGTCGAGCGCGGCGCAGGCCGGGGGCAGGCCGACGAAGATCCGCTCGGCGAGACCGGCCGCGACGCCGGCCAACGCGCGGGTGTCGGTGCCGCGCACATCCCCGTAGCGCAGGGAGCGGACCAGGGCGGGCAGGGCCTGGGCGAGGTGGCCGACGTCCGTGTCCAGGGCCGCGCGGTCGGCGAGCGCCCGCATGACCGCCGGCAGGGCGTCCGGCAGCCCGGCGAGCAGGCACCGTTCGGCGAGCGCGGTGACGTCGGCGAGGGCCCCGGCGGCGGCCGCGTCCGCCTCCGCCCTTGCCCGTGCCGCCCCGGCCACGGTCGTGCCCCATACCCCCGCCTCCGCGACCCGCACCGACAGCTCCGGCTCCCAGCGCAGCCGCCAGGTCTCCCGGAACGTGCCCGTGCTCCCCCGCGCGGGGCCCGGCTCGCCCCAGCCGATCCCGAGCAGCCGCAGCCGGTGCAGCAGTCTGCTGCGGGCCGCGTCCGTGTCCCCCCGCAGATCCAGCTCCAGCTCGCGCTCCAGCGCCTCCGGCTTGATCCGCAGGGTGCGCTGCAACCGCACCAGGTCGCGCTGCAACGGCACGGCGGGGGCCGACTCCGGCACCTCGCCCAGGGCGTCCCCGACCACCAGACGGTCGTGCACCAGCGCCAGCGGCACGTCCGATCCTTCGCACATCACCGCGCGCACCGCGTCGGTGGTCTCCCCCAGGCCGGGTAGCGGACGCCCGCGCATCGCCGCGAGGGTCTCCGCGAGCCGTACCGCCTCGATGACGTGCGCGGAGGACACGATCCGGTCCTCCTCCCGCAGCAGCCCCGCCACCTTGGTCAGCCACCGCTCCACCGGCCGGTCGGGGGCGTGGAAGAGATGGCCGTACCAGCCGGGCGAGTCGATGCCCGCGCCGTAGCCGCTCGACCGGGCCAGTCTGCGGTGGGTCCAGGGCACCCAGGTCAGGTCGGCCTTGACCTTGGGCAGCCCCTTCAGCAGCGCCCGGTCGGCGGTGACGGTGGTCTTCTCGCGCAGCGCGGGCACATGCCAGGCCCCGCACACCACGGCCACCGCGTCCCCGAACTCCTTCCGCGCGGCGCGCAGCCGCAGCCGCATGTGCGCCTCGCGCACCAGGTCCCGGGGGCGCCCGCCCGCGCCGTACCGCTCGCGCAGCGCGCCCATGGCCTCGGCCAGCGCCTCGAACGGGGCGAAGGGATCCCGCTCCCCCGGCCCCCGGTGCTCCACGGCGTCCTCCCACCAGCGCTCGGGATCGTCGTACCCGGCGGTCCCGGCGAGCACGGCGAGCGGGTCGAACCGGACCCGCTCCTCCTCGTCGGCGGGCCGCGCCTCCTCCTCGGGCGGGGGTCCGGCGTCCCACGCGAGGGTGTGGGTGGCCGGCAGGTCGATGAAGCGGGCCGGGACGCCGTGCTCCAGCGCCCAGCGGACGGCCACCCACTCCGGGCTGAACCCGGCGAACGGCCAGAACGCCGAGCGGCCGGGCTCGTCCACGGCATGGGCGAGCAGGGCGACCGGCGGCCGCAGGTCCGGGTCGGCGGCCAGCGGGATCAGTGCGTCGGCCTCGGGCGGCCCCTCGATCAGGACGGTGGCGGGCCGGGCGGCGTCCAGGGCGGCCCGCACCGCGCGGGCGGAGCCGGGCCCGTGGTGCCGCACCCCCAGCAGGAGCGGGCCGGGTTGGCGGCTCCCGGTCCCGGCCGTGCCGGTCATGCGCTCACCTCCCTGCACGCGCGGTAGAAGTCCGTCCAGCCCTCGCGCTCGCGCACGACCGTCTCCAGGTACTCCTGCCAGACGACCCGGTCGGCCGCCGGGTCGCGGACGACGGCGCCGAGGATGCCGGCGGCGACGTCCGCCGGGCGCAGCACGCCGTCGCCGAAGTGGGCCGCGAGCGCGAGGCCGCCCGTGACGACGGAGATCGCCTCGGCCGTGGAGAGGGTGCCGCTGGGCGACTTCAGCTTCGTACGGCCGTCGCCGGTCAGGCCGTCGCGCAGTTCGCGGAAGACGGTCACGACACGGCGGATCTCCGCGGTCCCGTCGGGCGCGGCCGGCAGATCGAGGGAGCGGCCGATCTGTTCGACGCGGCGCGTGACGATGTCGACCTCGGCCTCGGCGCTCTCGGGCAGCGGCAGCACGACGGTGTTGAAGCGGCGGCGCAGCGCGCTGGAGAGGTCGTTGACGCCCCGGTCGCGGTCGTTGGCGGTGGCGATGAGGTTGAAGCCGCGGACCGCCTGGACCTCCTCGCCCAGTTCCGGTATCGGCAGGGTCTTCTCGGACAGGATGGTGATCAGCGTGTCCTGCACGTCGGCCGGGATCCGGGTCAGCTCCTCGACCCGGGCGGTCATGCCCTCGGCCATGGCGCGCATGACGGGGCTGGGCACGAGGGCGTCGCGGCTGGGTCCGTGGGCGAGCAGCCGCGCGTAGTTCCAGCCGTAGCGGATGGCCTCCTCGGGGGTGCCGGCGGTGCCCTGGACCAGCAGGGTCGAGTCGCCGCTGACGGCGGCGGCCAGATGCTCCGCGACCCAGGTCTTGGCGGTGCCGGGCACGCCGAGCAGGAGCAGCGCGCGGTCGGTGGCGAGCGTGGTGACGGCGACCTCGACGATCCGGCGCGGCCCCACGTACTTCGGCGAGATCACCGTGCCGTCCGGCAGGGTGCCGCCGAGCAGGTACGTGGCCACCGCCCACGGCGACAGTTTCCAGCGGGCCGGGCGCGGCCGGTCGTCCTGTGCGGCCAGCGCGGCGAGTTCGTCCGCGAACGCGTGCTCGGCGTGCGGCCGCAGGGCCCCGGCGCCCTCGCCCGGGTGCGGCGCGGCGGTCTTCGATTGCGTGGACGCAAGGATGGCAGACATGGCTGAGGCCCCCTCCAGCTCGGCCGGTTCGGATCTGCCACCAACGGTGCACCACCCCACTGACAATCGCTCTGACCTGCGCGAACACCCGTGCAGGGCCGATTGTCAGTGGCGGGATCTACCGTCGGAGACATGACTGAGCAGGGGGTGCGCTGGACCGCGGACCAGGTGCTGGCACTGGCGCCTGACGCCGCGTCACGCAAAGCGGGCGGCAGGCTCGGCACGGCCGGTCCGTGGTCCGGGGCGGGGAGCGGGAAGGGGTCGGTGTGGGGGCTGTGCAAGGGCAGCGGCAGCAGGCCGTACCAGACGGCGGTCGACCTCACCGGGCCCGCGTACAAGTGCAGTTGCCCGAGCCGTAAGTTCCCGTGCAAGCACGCGCTGGGGCTGCTCCTGCTGTGGGCGGGCGACGGCGGCTCGGTGCCGGTCGGCGCCGAGCCGCCGGACTGGGCCGAGCAGTGGCTCGCGGGCAGACGCGGACGCGCGGAGGACAAGCGGACACCAGGCGGCGGGAGCGCTCCGGCCGCCGATCCGGAGGCGGCCCGGCGCCGCGCGGAGCGCCGGGCCGAGCGGGTCACCGCGGGCGCGACCGAACTGGAGCAGCGCCTGGCCGACCTGCTGCGCGGCGGCCTCGCCTCGGCCGAACAGGCGGGGTACGGACTGTGGGAGGAGACGGCGGCCCGCATGGTCGACGCCCAGGCGCCCGGACTGGCCGCGCGGGTGCGGGAGTTGGGGGCCATACCGGCTTCCGGGGCGGGCTGGCCGGCCCGGCTCCTGGAGGAGTGCGCGCTGGTGCACCTGCTCGACCAGGGCTGGCTGCGCCGAGACCGGCTGCCGGAGCCCCTCGCGGCCACGGTCCGCTCCCGGCTCGGCCTGCCCGCCTCGGCGGACGGCCCGCCCGAGCGCGACCGCTGGCTGGTCCTCGCCCAGTACGACACGGCGGACGCCAAACTGACGACCCGCCGGATATGGCTGTACGGAGCCGAGTCGCACCACACCCGGCTGCTGCTGTCCTACGGCGCGGCCGGCCGGGCACCGGAGCTGTCCCTGCCGGTGGGCCTCGCCCTGGACGCCGAGCTGTCCGTGTATCCCGGCGCCGGCCGGCCCCGGGCCGCGCTGGGCGAGCGGTTCGCCGCGCCCGTCCCGGCCGGCCACCGCCCCCCGGGCGTCACCACGGCCGAGGCGGTGGCCCGGTACGGCACCGCCCTGCGCGAGGATCCCTGGCTGGAGTCGGTCCCGGCGACCTTGGCCCGGGTCGTCCCCGTCCCGGACGGCGAGCAGTGGCAACTGGCCGACGCGGACGAGGACTCGGCCCTGCCCCTGACCCGCTCCGCCCGGTCCCGCCCCGGCCTGTGGCGCCTGCTGGCCCTGTCCGGCGGCGCCCCGGTCACGGTCTTCGGCGAGTGCGGCCACCGGGGCTTCACCCCGCTCACGGCGTGGCCGGAGGGCGGCGGGGAGGCGGTGCCGCTGTGCTGACGCACGAACCGCCGGCCGGCCCCCGCTCCTCCACGCCCGCGCGAAGGGAAGCCCACCCGATGAGCACCGCAGCGCCTCACGAAGCCGCCGTGAACGACTGGGAGGACCTGGTCACCACCGCCCTCCTCGGCACCGACCGGCGCCCTCCCGCGCGGCTCGCGCCCGGCCGGCCCGCCCCCCTCGCCCTGCTGGACGCGGCCGCCGAGGCGACCGTACGGCGGCGGGCCGGGCTGCGGGCCGCACGGGCCGCGCGGCGTCCGGAGCGGGCGCCCGCGGATCCCCGTCCGGCGCTGCCCGCGGCCGCGGCCGGCAGGCTGGCGGCGCTGCTGGCCGACCGTTCCGGCGGCACGGGCGGCGGCCGGCGGGGCAGTTCCCCGGACCTGATGGAACTGCTCCCGCAATGGCTCGCGGCGGCCAACGCATACGGGTACGCGGCCCCCGCGCAGGCCCTGCCCGCCCTGCTGGACGCGGCCCGGGGCCGTACGGACCTGCGCCCGGCGGCGCTGACCTTCGCGGGACCCCGGGCGCTGTGGCTGGCCCGGTTCAACCCGGACTGGCGGTTCGCCCTGCGCTCGGCCCCCGGCGGCGGCGCGGCGCTCCCCGACCCCGGGGACGCGGAGGCGATACGGCGGCTGTGGGAGGAGGGGCTGTTCGCCGAGCGGGTGGCCCTGCTGGGGGCGCTGCGGGCCCGTACCCCCGCGCACGCCCGCGAGCTGCTGGCCGCGACCTGGCCGACGGAGCGGGCGGAGGACCGGCTGATGTTCCTGGACTCGCTGCGCTCGGGCCTGTCCGCCGCGGACGAGCCGTTCCTGGAGAAGGCGCTGGGCGACCGCAGCCGCAATGTCCGGGCGACGGCGGCGGAGCTGCTGTCCGCGCTGCCGGGTTCGGCGCTGGCCGCGCGGATGGCCGTACGGGCCACGGCGTGTGTGGCCCTGGACCGTACGGAAGACGCGCCGGTGATCGCGGTCGAGGCGCCGCACGAGTGCGACCCCGGCATGGAGCGCGACGGCGTGGTGGCCACACCGCCCGCCGGCCGGGGCGAACGGTCCTGGTGGCTGGGCCAGTTGGTGGAGGCCGCACCGCTCGGCACCTGGCCGCGGCGGCTCGGCGGGCGCGGCGCGCAGGAGATCGTGGCGCTGCCGGTGGCGGACGGCTGGCAGGGCGAGCTGCACGCGGCCTGGTGCCGGGCGGCGGTGCGGCAGCGGGACGCGGAGTGGTCGCGGGCGCTGCTCGGTTCCCCGTCGGCGCCGGAGGCGGGCGGACCGGGAGCGGTGTCGCTGGCGGAGCGCGCCAAGCTGCTGGCCGCGCTGGAGCCTGCGGAACGGGCCGAGTGGGTCGCCGGGTTCATCGCGGCACACGGCCTGTCCGAGGCATTCCAACTGCTCGGCGTGTGCGCGGTGCCCTGGGCCGCCCCGCTGGGCGGGGCCGTCGTGGACGCCCTCAACATCGCGCGGGACGCCGGGAGTTATCCCTGGAGTTTCAGCGGCGTGATGGGCCTCGCGGAACGCTGCCTGGATCCGGCCGAGGCCACCCGGCTGCGGTCCCTGCTGGCGGTACCCGACGAACGCGAGGACGCCGCGCCGGGTGCCGGGGGCTACTGGGCGGAGGCCTTCCAGCGGCTCGTCACCACGCTGCGGCTGCGGGCCTCGATGGCCGACGAGCTGAGACCGGCCGCCGAGGCCGCCGGCCCGCACCGGCCGGCCCGCCCGGCACCATGACGGCCCGGTGTGTCGCGCCCTCGGCTCAGCCCCCGGAGGCCGCCGGCTGACGCACGTTCTCCCTGACCCACTCCACGATCGACGCGGTCGTCGCTCCGGGGGTGAAGATCTCCGCGACGCCCTTCTCCTTCAACGGCGGGATGTCCTCCTCCGGGATGATGCCGCCGCCGAAGACGAGGATGTCCGCGGCCTCGCGTTCCCGGAGCAGGTCGATGACCGCGGCGAACAGGGTGTTGTGCGCGCCGGAGAGGATGGACAGGCCGATCGCGTCGGCGTCCTCCTGGAGCGCGGTGTCCACGATCTGCTCGGGCGTCTGGTGGAGCCCGGTGTAGATGACCTCCATCCCGGCGTCCCGCAGGGCGCGCGCGATGACCTTGGCCCCGCGGTCGTGGCCGTCGAGGCCCGGCTTGGCGACCACCACGCGGATCGGACCGGCTGCCACACCCATCGCTGCCTCCATCGACACGACGGCGCAGGCGCTCGCCTCCGCCTCTCGACAAGTACCGCATCTCCTCCCGACAAGTACCGCACCTTCGGCACGCTCCGCCACCCGTCGCGAGGTGAACGGACGTTGTCTCCAGCATCCCGCGCCCGGCTGTTTTACGGTGCGCGGCGAGGGGGAATTCATTGAGTGGGACATGAAGGCACCCGGGGGAGGAGCCGACCTCCGGTGTGCCGACAGGAGGTCGGCCATGAAGGTCACCGCAGTAGTGCCACTCTTCTACCCGTACTGCCGTCGCCTGTGGCCCGGCAAGCTGACCGGGGTGTCGGTGACGCTGCTGAAGGCGACCGCCCTGGACGCCGCGATCCTGGCCGGACACGTGCTGCTGTACCCGACCGGCCTGTTCCAGGAGCGCAGCGCCCCCGCCCCGGTGGGCGACGGCACCGCCCGGCTGCCCGTCCGCCCCGGCCCCCCGGTCGTGCTGCTGCACGGCTTCATCGACAACCGCTCCGTGTTCGTGCTGCTGCGCCGCAATCTGGCCCAGCACGGCGGGCAGCGCGTGGAATCCCTCAACTACTCCCCGCTGACCTGCGACATCCGCACCGCCGCCGAGCTGTTCGGCCGGCATGTGCAGGAGATCTGCGAGCGCACCGGCAGCGACCGGGTGGACATCGTGGGACACAGTCTCGGCGGCCTGATCGCGCGGTACTACGTGCAGTGTCTGGGCGGTGACCTGCGGGTACGCACGCTGGTCACGCTCGGCACCCCGCACTCCGGCACCCGGGTCGCGCCGCTGGCCGACGCCCATCCCATCGTGCGCCAGATGCGGCCCGGTTCGCGGGTGATCGAGGAGCTGGGCCGCCCCGCGCCCGGCTGCCGTACGCGGTTCGTGAGCTTCTGGAGCGACCTGGACCCGCTGATGGACCCGCTGGAGACGGCCTGTCTGGACCACCCCGACCTCGACGCCCGCAACATCCGGGTGACCGGCATCGGCCATCTCGCCCTGCCGGTGCACCCCGCGGTGGCGGCCGGGATACGCGAGGCGCTGGACTTCACCGACGCCGGGGAGCGCCCCGCGAACGGCCTGACCGTGGCGTGAGACCGGCGTTCCCGCGCTCCGACCCACCCGTCTCGCATCGAACACACATCGAACAGAAAGCCAAGCACGGGTCGGGCGCCCCCGAAACAGCGCCGAATGCCCGTTTCCGGCCTACCCGAAACCCGGCGGAAGATTGTCGGGCCCGCGTACCGCCGGGTACAGTCGCCGCACTGCTCTGGCAGCCCCTGTTGTCGAGGCGAAAGAGAAGTTGGTGAACGACCGTCACCCGTCGGGGACCCTGACCACCCCGGCCCCGGCTTCCGACGCCTCCGCGGCGCCCCCGGCGTCGTACGGCACACCGGAAGCCCCTTACGGCGACTTCACCACGTACGGCGGCTACGACGCCACCGGTTTCACCAGTGGTTCCGCCGCGGGTTACGACCCGGACCCCTACTACGGCAGTCCCGGCGGCGCTCACGCCACGGGTGAATATGCCACTGGCCAATGGTATTCCGACACCGGCCAGACCCCCGCCTACGGTGCCTACCCGCACCACTACCAGGCCGGTTACGACACGGGATCCTACGAGACCGCCGCCTGGACCATCCCCGCGCAGGCCACCGGCAACGAGGTCAGCGGACAGTGGGACGCGGGCGCCTGGCTGCACCCCGACCCGTCCGGCCCCGCCGCCGCCACCCAGCAGTGGGACTGGGGCACCCAGACCTTCGACACGGGCGCGTACGACGCCACTCAGTGGAACTCCGGCGAACCGGCCGCGGCGGCGGGCGCCGGGCAGGACGCCGTGCCGTTCGGACACGACGGCGTGCCGCTGGACCAGGCCGCCGTACCGTTCGACCAGGACGGCATGCCGTTCGACCAGGACAGCGTGCCGTTCGACCAGCAGGAGACCGCGACCTTCGAGGGGCTCGGGGACCCGGACGGGACCGGTGAACCCGACGCGGTGCCGTACCTGTTGGAGGAGCAGCAGGAGGCCCCACCGGCTCCGGATCCGGTGGGTCGCGCGGGCTCGCGTGCCGGGGCGCGTTCCCGGCGTCGTACGCCCGCGAAGCGCTCCGCGCTGCTGACCGTCGCCGTCCCCTCGGTCTGTGTGGTGGGCGTCGCCGGGATCGCCGCGGCCTCCGTCGGCTCCCTGCACGACCACGGCTCCGCCGGGACGACCGCCTCCGCCTCGGACGCGCACTCGGTCCAGCCGTCGGTCGCCAACAGCAAGCTGGACACCCAGCTCACCACGCTGTCGGCCGGCGCCGACGACTTCGCCGACCGGGCGAGCCGCACCCAGGAGCGGATCGACCTCAAGCAGCAGCAGGAGCTGGAGAAGAAGAAGGCGGCCGCGGAGGCCGCGCTGAAGGAGCGGCTGCGGCCCAAGTTCATGCTGCCGGTGCTCCAGAAGGGGCTCAGCGCCTACTTCGGCCAGGCGGGCGTCAACTGGATGTCCGTGCACACCGGCATCGACTTCCCCGTCGCCTACGGCACCACGGTGATGGCCGCGACCGACGGAACCGTCGCCACCAAGTGGAACAGCGCCTACGGCAACATGCTGATCCTGACCGCGAAGGACGGCACGGAGACCTGGTACTGCCACCTCTCCCGCTACCTCGTCGCCCCCGGCACGACCGTCAAGGCCGGCCAGCCGATCGCCGACTCCGGCAACTCCGGCAACTCCACCGGCCCGCACCTGCACTTCGAGGTACGCCCCGGCGGCGGGGCGGCGATCGACCCGCTGCCGTGGCTGCGGAGCCACGGGCTCGACCCCACCTGACGTTCCTGGCGCTCCTGACACTGACGAAAAAGGGGCCCCCGCCGGTCGGCGAGGGCCCCTTCTGTCCGTCTCGCGCCTACAGCTTCTCCACCGGGGCGTACCGCAGCAGCAGCCGCTTCGGCTTGGTGTCGCCGAAGTCGATCGTCGCCTCCGCGTTCGCGCCCGTGCCCTTGACCCCGACGACCGTGCCGAGTCCGAACTGGTCGTGCGTCACCCGGTCCCCGACGGACAGCCCGACCACCGGCTTCTCCGTGGTGCGCCGCGTGGCGAAGCCGGACGCGCCCGACGCCGAGGAGCGCGAGCGGCTCGACGACAGCGAGGCCGCCACCCCGGACGCGGGCCCGGAGGACACCGGCGCCGTCGCACCCGTGCGCTTCCAGTCCACGTGCGTGGCCGGGATCTCCTCCAGGAAACGGGAGGGCGGGTTGTACGACGGCTGCCCCCAGGCACTGCGCATCGCGGCCCGCGTGAGGTACAGCCGCTCCCGCGCGCGGGTGATGCCCACGTACGCCAGGCGCCGTTCCTCCTCCAGCTCCTTGACCTGCCCGAGGGCGCGCATGTGCGGGAAGACGCCGTCCTCCATGCCGGTCAGGAAGACGACCGGGAACTCCAGGCCCTTGGCGGTGTGCAGGGTCATCAGGGTGATGACGCCGTCGCCGTCCTCCTCGTCGGGGATCTGGTCGGAGTCGGCGACCAGGGCGACCCGCTCCAGGAAGTCGGCCAGCGTGCCCCCCGCGACGGGGGCGTCCGGTGCCGCCTCGCCCTCACCGCGCTCCTGTTCGAACTCCAGGGCGACGGCGGCGAGTTCCTGGAGGTTCTCGATGCGGGTCTCGTCCTGCGGATCGGTGGAGTTCTGCAGCTCGGCCAGATAGCCGGTGCGCTCGAGTATGGCCTCCAGGACGGTGGCCGGTCCGGCGCCGGACTCCACGATGGTGCGCAGGTCGTCCATCAGCGTGTTGAACCGCTTGACCGCGTTGGTGGAGCGCGCGGCCATGCCGTACGCCTCGTCCACGCGCTTGAGCGCCTGCGGGAAGCTGATCTTCTCGCGCTGGGCGAGGGCGTCGATCATCGCCTCGGCCCGCTCGCCGATGCCCCGCTTGGGCACGTTGAGGATGCGGCGCAGCGGCACCGAGTCCTCGGGGTTGGCGAGAACACGCAGGTAGGCGAGGACGTCCCGGACTTCCTTGCGCTCGTAGAAGCGGACGCCGCCGACGACCTTGTAGGGCAGGCCGACGCGGATGAAGACCTCTTCGAAGACACGGGACTGGGCGTTGGTGCGGTAGAAGACGGCGACGTCACCGGCGCGCGCCTCGCCCGCGTCCGTGAGGCGGTCTATCTCGTCGGCGACGAACTGCGCCTCGTCGTGCTCGGTGTCGGCGACATAGCCGGTGATCCGGGCGCCCTGGCCGGCGTTGGTCCACAGGTTCTTCGGACGACGGGACTCGTTGCGCTCGATGACCGCGTTGGCGGCGGACAGGATGGTCTGCGTGGAGCGGTAGTTCTGCTCCAGCAGGATCGTCGTCGCGTTCGGGTAGTCCTCCTCGAACTGGAGGATGTTGCGGATGGTCGCGCCGCGGAAGGCGTAGATCGACTGGTCCGCGTCACCGACGACGCACAGTTCGGCGGGCGGGATGTCGGAGCCGGCGGGCGGTACGTGCTCGCCGTGCTCGCCGGTGCCGACCAGCTCGCGGACCAGCGCGTACTGGGCGTGGTTGGTGTCCTGGTACTCGTCCACCAGGACGTGCCGGAAGCGGCGGCGGTAGTGCTCGGCGACGTCCGGGAAGGCGCGCAGCAGGTTGACCGTCGTCATGATCAGGTCGTCGAAGTCGAGCGCGTTGGCCTCGCGCAGCCGCGACTGGTAGAGCGCGTAGGCCTGGGCGAGCGTCTTCTCGAAGCCTCCCCCGGACTCCGTCTGGGAGGTGCCCCCAGCCGCCTGCGCGGCGAAGTCCTCCTCGTCGATCAGCTCGTTCTTCAGGTTGCTGATCTTGGCGCTGAAGGACTTGGGCGGGAAGCGCTTGGGGTCGAGGTCCAGGTCTCGGCAGACCAGGGCCATCAGCCGCTTGCTGTCGGCGGCGTCGTAGATCGAGAACGACGACGTGAAGCCGAGCCTCTTGCTCTCCCGGCGCAGGATGCGCACGCACGCGCTGTGGAAGGTCATCACCCACATCGCGTTGGCGCGCGGGCCGACGAGCTGCTCGACGCGCTCCTTCATCTCGCCCGCGGCCTTGTTGGTGAAGGTGATCGCGAGGATCTGGCCCGGGTGCACGTTCCGCTCGGCGAGCAGGTGGGCGATGCGGTGGGTGAGCACGCGGGTCTTGCCGGAGCCGGCGCCGGCCACGATGAGCAGCGGGGAGCCCGCGTGCGCGACCGCGGCGCGCTGGTTCTCGTTCAGCCCCTCCAGCAGGGCCGCCACGTCGAGCGGGGGGCGCGGGGCGCCGTCGCGGTAGTAGGTGTCCCGGTCCGGCGGCACGTCGAACTTCCCGCCGAACAGATCCTCCGGAATCGGCTCCGGAGCGTGATCGTCCTCGGGCGGCGGGTGTTCCTCCTCGTGCCCGCGGGGGGCCTGGAGATCCGCCAGGAAGCTGTCGTCAAAGAGGCTGCTCATCGCCTTCCGAGTCTAGGGTGCCCCGCCGACAACCGGTCCCGCTCCCCGAAACCCGCGGGAACCGGATCGGGGACGAACGTTTTCGCGCGCCCCGTGCGCGTGCCCCTGCCGTCCGGCCCGGGTCCCTGCCTAGCATCGGGCGCATGTCCGTCACCCGAGGTCTGCGCGCCTGGTGGGAGGGCCGGTCGCCGGCCGCCGGAGCCGCCGTGATGGCGACCGGCATCCTGTCGACGGACCTGCACCTGACCGGCGACGAGGCGCTCTCCCTGGCGGCGCTGGCACTGGCGGGCGTCATCTGGGTCGTGCTGGCCGTCGGATTCGTCAGGCGGCTGCTCCTCGACCGGCGCCGTTGGGCGGCCGAGGCCAGGAGTCCCGGCGCGCTCACCGCCGTCGCCGCGACCGCCGTGCTCGCCTCCCGGCTCGCCGTACTGGGCCGGCGGCCCCTGGCCGAGGCGTTGCTGGCCCTCGCGGCGGTGCTGTGGGCGGTGCTGCTCCCGGTCGTCGTACGGCACTGGCGGCCCCGCATGCCGGGCTCGGTGTTCCTGTGCTGCGTGGCCACCCAGGGACTGGTCGTGTCGGCGGCCGGGCTGGCGGCGGCCGAGCACACGGCGTGGCTCGCGCACACCGCGCTGGTGCTGTTCTGGCTGGGGCTGGTGCTCTACGCCCTCGCCCTGCTCCGCTTCGACCCGCGGCAGCTACTGGAGGGGGCCGGGGACCACTGGGTGTCCGGCGGAGCGCTCGCCATCTCGGCGCTGGCCGGGGCGGGCCTGCTCGCCGCCGGGAACACGAGCGGCCTGTATCTGTGGAACGAGGACGACCGCGACGCCCTGCGCACCACGACGGTCGCCCTGCTCGTCGTGTGCCTGGCGGCGTATGCCGTGCTGGTGGTCGCCGAGGCCGTCCGGCCCCGGTTCCGCTACGACCAGCGCCGTTGGGCGACGGTCTTCCCCCTGGGAATGACGGCCGCGGCGACGCTGTCCGTCGCGACCGCCGTCGGCGTCCCGTGGCTCAGGGGGCCGGGACGCGTGCTGGAGTGGGTGGCGGTGGCGGTGTGGCTCCTGGTGGCCGCCGGCGCGGTCCGCGGCGCGGTGCGCACCGCCCGCGCCGCGACGGCCTGACGAGGCCGGCCGCCGGGGCGCCGTAGCGCCGGGACCTGGCCTGCCGTGGTCCAGCAACCGCCGAGCCCGGGCGGTCACGTCGCGGCAGTCGGGCCGGGGCGGACTGGCCGAGGCGGACTGGCCGGGGCAGTCGGGCCAGAGCGGTCGGGCCGGGGCGGCCGTCAGGTCCAGAGCACCGCGATGAAGATGTTCGTCGCGGTCAGCGCGCCGACCAGCCCGAACTGCGCCTTGTCGATCCGCTCCTCGTCGCGCTTGACGTAGACCAGGCCGAGGATCACGATCAGCAGCGCCAGCTTGATGCCGATCTTGACGGTGTTGATCTGGGCGCCCTGGGCCTGGTTGAGCCCGACCAGGGCCACGCCGGTGACCAGCATGGTCAGCGCGCCGTGCAGCATCCCCGGTACGAACCGGGCCGTGCCCTGGCCCATCGCCTTCATCTGGGTGAGGAAACCGCCGAGCAGCGCGGCGATGCCGATGATGTGCAGGCCGACGAAGAGATGGATGAGTACGTCCATGGAGCGGGAGCCTAACCAGCGCCCGACGGCGCCCCGTCACCGCCCCCGGACACTCGCCCATCCCGCGTGAACACGCCCTATAGCACCCCACCTCCCTCCCTCTCATCACTTCTCACACTTCGATCACCACGCTGCGTGAAGACGGCACCCCGAACCGCTCGACGTGGTCGCATACGGTCACGCATCGCCGCGTCGACGACAGTTCCGTACAGTGCGTTACCAACTCGTCACCGTCCGGCTTAGCGTCCTCCCCCAGGCACCCGGCTCCCACCGCCGGGCCCGTATCGATCGGATCAGTCGATCGGATCAGTCGATCGGATCAGTCTTACGGAAGGACGTGACGGCACAGGTGGCAGCGCACCGCAGGCCACGGCAGTACCCGTTCAGGGGTCATACGGCCCGGACGGCCGCCATCGTCGCGCTGGCCGGGGCGGCCACCGCGACGGGCTTCGACGGCACCGGACAGGCCGAGCCCCGGCTGACACCCGCACAGGTGAAGGCCAGGGTGGACAGCTTGTACCGGGAGGCCGAGACCGCCACCCAGAAGTACGACGGCGCGAAGGAGAAGGCGGACGCGGGCGAGCACCGGCTGAACTCGCTGCGCGACGAGGCCGCCCGGAAGACACTGAAGCTCAACTCCGCGCGGGAAGCCCTCGGTTCCCTCGCCGCCGCGCAGTACCGCTCCGGAGACATCGCCCCCGCCTGGCAGCTCGCCCTGTCCAGCGACCCCAACCGCTACCTGGACGACGCCGCCCTCGCCGAACGCGCCGGTGACCGGCAGTCCGCCGCCGTGTCCCAGGTAAGCCGGCAGCTCCAGGAGATCGAGCGGTTGCGCGGCGCCGCCCGCGTGGCGCTGAAGTCGCTGAAGTCCCATCAGGCCGAACTGCGGCGGCAGAAGAAGACCGTCACCGGCAAACTGGCCGAGGCCCGGCGGCTGCTGGCCGAGCTGCCCCCGGCGCAGCGCGACGGGATGACCGGCGCCGACGACGCATACCGCACCGCTGTGGGAGACGCGATCCGGTCGGCCGACGGCCTCGGACAGGCGCTGGAACAGGACGGAGCCGCCACGGCCCCCGACTCCCGCGCCGCGGCGGCCGTCTCCTACGCCTTCGCCAAACTCGGTAGCCCCTACGTGTGGGGCGCGACCGGCCCCCACGCCTTCGACTGCTCGGGCCTGGTCCAGGCCGCCTACCGCTCCGCCGGAGTGTCCCTCCCCCGCACCACCTACGCCCAGATCGGCGCGGGCCGACGCGTTTCCCGCTCCGAACTGCGCCCCGGCGACCTGGTGTTCTTCTACTCCGGCGTCAGCCACGTCGGCATCTACGTCGGCGACGGCCGCATGATCCACGCCCCGAACCCCTCGGCCCCGGTACGCGTGGCCCCGATCGACCAGATGCCGTTCGCGGGGGCGACGCGGGTGGTGTGAGGGGCCCGGCCGAGCGGGATCCGACCGGGGGTTCCTCCGCCGCCGGGTCAGACCAGGCGGCGCGCGGTCGCCCAGCGGGTCAGCTCATGGCGGTTGGACAGCTGGAGCTTGCGCAGGACCGCCGAGACATGGGATTCGACCGTCTTCACCGAGATGAACAGCTGTTTGGCGATCTCCTTGTAGGCGTAGCCCCGGGCGATCAGACGCAGCACCTCCCGCTCGCGCTGGGTGAGACGGTCCAGGTCCTCGTCCACGGGCGGGGCGTCGGTGGAGGCGAAGGCGTCCAGGACGAAGCCGGCCAGCCGCGGGGAGAAGACCGCGTCCCCTTCCTGGACCCGGAAGATCGAGTCCACCAGGTCGGTGCCGGTGATGGTCTTGGTGACATAGCCGCGGGCGCCGCCGCGGATCACCCCGATCACGTCCTCCGCCGCGTCCGACACGGACAGCGCGAGGAAACGCACCGGTTGCTCGGCGTCCGCCATCAGCGCCGCGCACCGGCGCAGCACCTCCACCCCGCCGCCGCCCGGCAGATGGACGTCGAGGAGGACCACCTCGGGCCGGGTCGCGGTGATGACGGTGACCGCCTGGTCGACGTCCGCGGCCTCGCCCACCACCTCGACTCCGGTCACGGCGGTCTGACCGATCTCCGCCTGTACGCCGGTGCGGAACATCCGGTGATCGTCCACCAGCACCACCCGTACGTGCCGCCCGCCCGCACCGCCGTCGGCGAGTCCGCCGATCGCGGCAGTCCCCGCCGTCTCCGCCGTGCCGCTCGCCTCGGTCGCGTCGCTCATGCCGTCTTCTCCGCCCTCTCCATCTCCAGCTCGACCTCCGTGCCGCCGCCCGGCACCGACCGCAGCCGGGCCGTGCCTCCGTGGCGCTCCATGCGCCCGATGATCGATTCTCTGACGCCCATGCGGTCGGCGGGTATCTCGTCGGGATCGAAGCCCGGACCGCGGTCGCGCACGGACACGAACACCGTCCTACTCTCGACCTCGGCGTAGACCTGCACGGCGCCGCCCTCGCCACCGTACTTGGCGGCGTTCACCATCGCTTCGCGCGCGGCCTGCATCTGCGCACCGGTCCGCTCGTCCAACGGGCAGTCACCGACGACGACGACCTCCAGGGGCACCCCGTGCTTGTCCTCGACCTCGGCCGCGTTGCGCCGCACCGCCTCGGCGACCGTGTCGGGCTCGTCGGCCTCGTCCTTGCCGGTGCCCTCCGGCTTGTACAGCCAGGTGCGCAGGTCGCGCTCCTGGGCGCGGGCGAGGCGGCGGACCTCGCCCGCGTTGTCCGCGTTGCGCTGGATCAGGGTGAGGGTGTGCAGCACGGAGTCGTGGACATGCGCGGCGACCTCGGCGCGCTCCTGGGCGCGGATGCGCATCAACCGCTCCTCGGACAGGTCCTGGGTCATCCGGACCAGATACGGACCGGCGAGCAGGGTGATGCCGACGAGGACCGCGAGCGCGGCCTGGAGGACGGCGCCCAGGTGGGCGGCCGAACCCTGGAGGACGAAGATCGCCGAAACGCCGGCCGTGACCAGCAGGACACCGGCGGCCGCGCGCACCAGGGTCAGGGTGCGGCGGTGTCGGCCGACCTCGGCCCAGCGGGCCCGGCGGGCGTTGTCCGCCTGCCGCCAGACCAGGGCGACACCGGCCGCGACGAGCACGGCGGGCACCAGATACGCCTTGGCCGCGCCGGTCAGATTGACGCTGCTCACGAAGACCATGGACACGATGACCATGAGGAGCAGCGCGACCATCTGGCCGCGGTCCGGCTTGCGGGTCACGAGTCTTCTGCGGCCGCCGGGCGCGGTCTCGGCGGCGGCCGGGGACGGCCTCTGCCCTCCGACGCCGCCGACGCCGAGCGGGACGAAGAACCAGAACGCCGCGTAGAGCAGCGCGCCCAGTCCGTTGGCCATGAACAGGCCGGCGAACGCGAGCCGGACCCAGACGACGGGCAGCCCGAGATGCCCGGCGAGGCCCCGCGCCACTCCACCGAGCCAGCGTCCGTCGCCGCTGCGGTAGAGCTTGCGCGGCGGCCGCGGGTCGTCGAGTGGCAGGCTTGCGGCTTCCGGCATGGCACCGATGGTCACACGGCCGGCCGGGCCGGGGCATCAGGGTCGGTCCCCGAGACGCCCCTGATCTTCCCCGGGTCCAGGTCGGGGACCTCGCTCGCGCACCGGTTCCGGCCGGTGCGCGCCGCTCGAACGCTTCCCCCGCCCGCCTCAGGGCCGATCTCAGGGTTCGCCCAGGGTTGTCCCGACTGCCGCCGCGCCGCCCCGGCCGTCACCATGGACCCATGACGGATCACGAGCACGCCGCGACGGGTCCGGGACCCGGTCCCGGCCCGCGCCCGGCCCCGGGCACCGGGCCGACGGATGCCGTGCCCGCCGCGACGGAAGGGACGGGCGCGGCCGGCGGCGGCTCCGCCCCTCGGGCGGAAAACTCGGAGAAGACGGGGCAAGGGGAGAGGCACAGGCAGGGGCAGGGGCAGAAAGACGGGCAGCCGCAGGAGCCCGCGCGGCAACCGGGCCCCGCCGAGACCGTCCTCGGCCGGTTCCGGCGCGAGCGCCGGTACAAGATGATCGCGGGCGTGTGCGCGGGGCTCGGCCGGCAGGCCGACATGGACCCGGTGATATTCCGGATCACCCTGGCCGTCCTGTCCGCGACCGGTGGCATCGGCCTCATCTTCTACGGCTTCGTGTGGCTGCTGGTGCCGTACGAGGACGAGGAGGAGAACGAGCTGCGCAAGCTGCTGACCGGCCGGGTCGACGGCCAGGCGCTGGCCGCCGTGCTGTTCGCCCTGGTCGGCTGCGGGATCTTCCTGACCATGCTGAGAAACGGCGGGGCGCTCGCTTTCGCCGCGGTGCTCTCGCTGATGCTCGCCGGCGCCGGGTACTGGTCGCGGCGCCGTGGCGCCCCCGACCCCGACCCGCTGGCCGCGCAGGCCGCCGCCGACGCGCCGCCGGAGGCGCAGGCGCCGCCGGTCGCCACCAGCTACCCGTCCTGGTGGCGGGACCCGATCGTCAAGGACGGCACCCATGTCGGCGGCACCGGCTATCTGTGGGGACCCGGCGACGCGCGAGTCCGGGACGGAGACCTGCTCTCGGTCGTCGACGTCCACATCGTCACCCCCTGGACCCACCCCGGTGCCGCACAGCCGCCGCGTCCCGCGTCCCCGAAGCCGCGCGGACCACGCTGGATAGGCGGCGCGGTGTTCCTGCTGGCGCTGCTGGCCGCCGGTCTGGGCTCCGGGCTGACCTGGCACACCCACCCACTGGGCGCCAGTCTGCAGACCGGACTCGCCTGTGCGCTGGCCGTCTTCGGCCTGGGCCTCGCGGTCAGCTCCTTCCTGGGCCGCACCGGCGCAGGCACGGTGTTCCTGGCGATCGTCACGGCGGCGCTGCTCGGCGGGACCGCTGCGATGCCCCGGGACATCTCCACGCACTGGCAGGAGGCCACCTGGACACCCGGCACCGCGGCGCAGGTCCGGCCGTCGTACAAGCTGGGGACGGGCCGAGGAGTCCTCGACCTGACCCGGATACACCCGGCCGAGGGACAGACCCTCGCCACGGACGCGCACATCGGCGCGGGCCGGCTGAAGGTGATCGTGCCGGCCGACGCGACCGTGCTGATGGACATCGACGTGGGCGTGGGCGACATCAAGTCGCCGGGAGAGAACGGAAAGGACGTGGACGTGCTGCCGCGACGGCACAGGGATGTGACGCTGGCACCGACCAAGGGCGGCAAGGACAGCGGCACCCTGGACCTCACCCTCGGGGTCGGGGCCGGCGAGGTGGAGGTGGACCGTGCTGCGCCATGAGTTCCGGCCGGGAAAGCTGGTCGCCGGGCTGTTCCTGGTCGCCACCGGTGTGGTGTACGCCGGGGACGCGACCGGCCTGTGGAAGACCCCGTGGTTCGCGATCATCCCGCTGGTGGTGGGCGGCCTGTGCCTGGCCGGGGCCACCGCGACGCTCAACCGGGCGATACGCGGGCGGGGCAGGACCGAGAGAGGTTAGGGCCTCTCTCTCGGATCCTGCCGGCGGACGCGCGGCGCGGGGACTGGCACAAGGCAGCCTCGCCAGGGGCCGACCTGCTCCGGCCAACGGCGCCTCGTGCGCGACCGCCGACAAGGTCCGGAAGAAAGACCCTAGAGGTAGCCGAGGGCCCCCCGTCGGCCGCGGGCGCGCCTGACGGCGTCCAGGGAGAGATAGGGGGCGCCGGCGAGGATCAGGGGCAGCCAGGCCATCAGGTAGGCGAGGTCGTTGCCGTAGTAGTAGGGGGTCGTCGCCCAGCTCATGGTCAGCCAGAGGCTGAGGGAGATCAGCGCGCCGCCCAGTGCGGCCAGGCGGCCGAGCAATCCGAGGAGGGTGGCGATGCCGACGGCCAGTTCGCCGAGGGCGATGGCGTAGCCGAAGCCCACCGGGCTCTTCAGGGCGAGGTCGACCAGGGCGGGGAGCGCTGCGGTGCCGCGGGCGGCGCGCATGGTGTCGCCGATCGAGCCGGCGCCGACGGCCTTCATGAAGGTGCTGTCGGTGATCTTGTCCAGACCGGCGTAGAGGAAGGTGACGCCGAGGAAAACACGCAAGGGCAGCAGGGCGTAGTGGGCGGCGGTGTCCCGCCAGCCGTTCCGGCCGTTCAGCCGGGTGCCGCGCGTGTCCATCCGAATACCGGTCATCCTGCCTGCCGCCTCTCGCCCGCCGTCCCTGCCGCCCCCTCCCGACCATACGTATGACAAGGAGGAGACGCTCAATCATCTCCCATGGATTTTTCCGGATTTCAGGCGTTCGCATGAGAGGAGGATCGGGAGCGGAGGACGCTCACTCGGTGATCTGGACCGTGTAGCGGTTGGTCGGCACTCCGGCCGCGGTCACCACCTGGACCTCCACCGAGCCCGGCTCGACGTCGGCCGGGACCGGGACGGTCAGGACGGTGTCCGTGGGGTTGCGGAAGCCGCCGGTGACCGGGACCAGCGGGACATGGACATCGACGGCGCCGATGCGGACGACCATGCGCGAGAGCCGTTCGGCGGTCCCGGCGCCGGGCGGGACGAAGCCGGCGCCGCGGATCTCGATGTCGTCGCCGGTGCGGATCGGCCCGTCCAGGTCACCGGGTTCGCGGGCGCGGACCACGGAGAGGACGACCGCCCGGCCGCCCTCCGCGTACTTGCCCGTCAGATAGGTGGCGGCCGAGATCAGGACGACGACCGCGAGTCCCCAGGGCAGGTCGGGCAGTTGGTCGGGGCGGCGGGCGAGCCGTACGGCGGCGAAGATCAGGGCGACGGCGCTGATGGCGACGTACTGGATGTCGGTGAAGGCGCCCCGGCCGGAGTCGTCGGTGAGCAGGTCGGCGGCGCGCGGCCGGTGGGCCGGGACCTTCTGCAGCCGCTGGGCGAGGATGCGCAGGCCCACCACCCGGCGGACCAGGACGGCGATGCCGCACACCACGGCGAGGACGGTCACCACACCGGCGCCGCGGGCGAGGTCGAGGCCCGCGATGAGCGCGTCGCGTTCGGCGTGGCCGGAGGCCGCGGCCAGGCGGGCGGCGAGCAGCAGGACGGCGTAGCCGATGAACAGGACCCAGCAGACGGCGACGGAACGGGAGGTGGACATGCGATGGTCCTCACCGATCACCGGGGCGAGAGCGCCGCCGCGCGCCCGGTGGAACCAGCAGGCGGCGGTCAGCGCGACGGCCACGACGAGGGCGGCGAGCAGGGCGGCGGTGCGGGCGGCGGTCCAGCCGGCGCCGATCGCGGTCAGCGCCTCGCCGAGCAGCAGGGCGACGACCGCGCCCCACACCGTGCACAGGGTCCGCAGCCACAGCCGGGTGAGCCACATCTCGCCCTCGGCGCGACCGCGTTCGGCGACGGCCTCCGCGCGCTGGGTCAGTTCCTCGGAGACCCACTGACGGGAGGCCGAGGGAGAGTAGGCCACGGCGGCGGGCAGGCCCTGTCCGGCGGCGAACTCGTCGCGGCGCCGCAGGAACGCGGCGACGGCCCGCCGGTGTCCCTCCCGGGCGCCGTGCGGACAGTCCCCGCAGCCGCAGCCGCCCTCGTGGACGCCCTCGGCATCCGCGCCCTCTCTCGCCTCCTGCACCGCCACGTCCGACGCCCGCCTTCCCCGCGACCTCGCGGCACGGCCGCCGGTCTCTCGGTGAGCCGTTCCGTCGCCGTGCAACTCCCCTACCTCAACAGCGAATTGTGCCCTACCAGGACCGTCTGGGGGCCGCCGACATGATCCTGGAGGGTGAACTGCCGAGCGTCGCGTTGACACGTCCGCCCCGGCCGCCACTCCCCGGCCCGCCCCTCCCCTCCCCACCCCTCCCCGTCCCTCAGCTGAGCAGATCGGGTTCGCTGCGGGTCACTTCCTGCCAGAGGGGCTGGTAGTTGATCCAGGCGACGAGGTCGCCGCCGAGCTGGTCGCGGGTGGCGACGGCGAGTTCGTGGTCGATGAGGACCGGCCGGCCGGCCGCGCGGGCCAGGAGCTGCACCTGGCAGGAGCGGTCCATGGACAGGAACCACCAGGCCGCGGCGTCCACGGAGTCGCCGACGGTGAGCAGCCCGTGGTTGCGGAGCACGAGCGCCTTGCGGGAGCCGAGCGCCGACGCGATGCGGCGGCCCTCCTCGGCGTCGACGGTGACTCCGGTGTAGGCGTCGTAGAGGGCGGCGTCCTCGTAGAAGGCGCAGCTCTCCTGGGTGAGGGGGTCGATGAGTTCGCCGAGGGCGGCGAGGGCGCGGCCGTGCACGGAGTGGCAGTGGGCGACGGCGACGACGTCCGGGCGGGCGGCGTGGACCTGGGCGTGCACGGTGAAGGCGGCCTGGTTGACGTGGTAGCGGCCCTCGACGACCTGGCCGTCCTGGTTGACGAGGACGAGGTCGCCGGCGGTGACGTGCTTGAAGGGCATGCCGAAGGGGTTGACCCAGAAGCAGTCGCCGAACTCCGGGTCGCGGGCGGTGATGTGGCCGGAGACGCCGTCCTCGAACCCGTGGCGACCGAAGATCCGCAGGGCTCCGGCGAGCCGTTCCTTGCGGTGCCGGCGCTCCTCCTCGACCGAGTCGTGCGTCGGCGGCATGGCGAACTGCAGTTGGTCGGTGGCCAGCGGCAGCGGCGGGGTGGGCCCGGACATCGGTCCTCCAGCGCGGGTAGGGCGGTACGGCCGGAAGTTACCGCCGGTCAGCGCGAAAGGGCAGGGCTGCTGCGTGAAGATGGCGCGCAGATGGGAGAGGCGCGAGAAAGACCGAGAGAAAGGCGACAGGAGATGTCGGGTTGGGGGAGCACACTCGGCCGGTATGAACTGGGCAGACTTCACCACAGCCGAACCGCGCCTCGCCGCGGTCACCGAGGAACGCTTCGGCGCCTTCCGGCACCACGTCCTCGTCACCCTCCGCCGGGACGGCTCGCCGCGCGCCTCGGGACTGGAGGTGCGCTTCCAGGGCGGCGAGCTGTGGTTCGGCATGATGCCGGACTCGCTGAAGGTGCGCGACCTGCTGCGCGATCCGCGGTTCGCGCTCCAGGCCAATCCCGGCGAGGGCACCGGCATGGGCGGCGGGGACCTGCGGATCAGCGGGCGGGCGTACGAGGTCGGGGACGGGGAGGCGAAGGCCGGGTATGTGAAAGAGGTGGAACCGCCGGAGCCGTTCCACCTCTTCCGCACCGAGTTGACGGAGGTCGTGCGGACCTCTGTCGAGGACGACCGGTATCTGGTCGTCCAGGTCTGGAAGCCCGGAGAGCCGGTGCGGACTCTCAGGCGGACCTGAGCCTAGAAGGGGAGGCTTACTCCCACTCGATGGTGCCCGGCGGCTTCGAGGTGACGTCGAGGACGACGCGGTTGACGTCGCGGACCTCGTTGGTGATGCGGGTCGAGACGCGGGCGAGGACGTCGTAGGGCAGCCGGGACCAGTCGGCGGTCATGGCGTCCTCGGAGGAGACGGGGCGCAGCACGATCGGGTGACCGTAGGTGCGGCCGTCGCCCTGGACGCCGACGCTGCGGACGTCGGCGAGCAGGACCACCGGGCACTGCCAGATGTCGCGGTCGAGGCCGGCCGCGGTCAGCTCCTCGCGGGCGATGGCGTCGGCGTCGCGCAGGAGGTCCAGACGCTCCTTGGTCACCTCGCCGACGATGCGGATGCCGAGGCCCGGACCCGGGAAGGGCTGGCGCTGGACGATCTCGTCCGGCAGGCCCAGCTCCTGGCCGACCATCCGGACCTCGTCCTTGAACAGCTTGCGCAGCGGCTCGATCAGCTTGAACTCGAGGTCCTCGGGCAGGCCGCCGACGTTGTGGTGCGACTTGATGTTGGCGGTGCCGGTGCCGCCGCCGGACTCGACCACGTCCGGGTACAGGGTGCCCTGGACCAGGAACTCCACAGCCGGGCCCTCGTCGGCGATGATCTCGGCCTGCGCCTGCTCGAAGACGCGGATGAACTCCCGGCCGATGATCTTGCGCTTCTCCTCGGGGTCGCTGACCCCGGCGAGGGCGTTCAGGAAGCGCTCCTCGGCGTCGACGACCTTCAGCTGGACGCCGGTGGCCGCGACGAAGTCCTTCTCGACCTGCTCGGTCTCGCCCTTGCGCATCAGGCCGTGGTCGACGTAGACGCAGGTCAGCTGGGAGCCGATGGCCTTCTGCACCAGGGCGGCGGCCACGGCGGAGTCCACGCCGCCGGACAGGCCGCAGATCGCGCGCTTGTCGCCGACCAGCTCGCGGATGGCCTCGACCTGCTCCTCGATCACGTTGCCCGTGGTCCAGGAGGGCTCCAGGCCCGCGCCGCGGTACAGGAAATGCTCCAGGACCTGCTGGCCGTGCGTGGAGTGCATGACCTCGGGGTGGTGCTGGACGCCGTAGAGCTTCTTCTCGTCGTTCTCGAACGCGGCGACCGGGACCAGGTCGGTGGACGCGGTGACCGAGAAGCCCTCGGGGGCGGCGGAGCAGGCGTCGCCGTGCGACATCCAGACCTGCTGCTCGGCCGGGGTGCCCTCGAAGAGGGTGGAGGACGTCCGGGAGACGTGCAGGTCGGTGCGGCCGTACTCACGGGCGCCGGTGTTGTCGACGGTGCCGCCGAGGGTGCGCGCCATCAGCTGGAAGCCGTAGCACATGCCGAAGACGGGGACTCCGGCCTCGAAGATCTCGCGGTCGAGGCCGGGCGCGCCCTCCTCGTACACCGACGAGGGACCGCCGGAGAGGATGATCGCCGCGGGCTTCTTGGCGAGCATCTCCTTGACCGGCATGGTGCTCGGCACGATCTCGCTGTAGACCCGCGCCTCGCGGACGCGTCGGGCGATGAGCTGGGCGTACTGCGCACCGAAGTCGACGACCAGGACGGTGTCGGGGGCAGTGGGAGTCGCTGATGACACGGGGTGCCTTCTGGTGGTCCGGGCGGGGGTCTGTACTACGAGTCTAACGGTGCGGGCGCAAAGCCCTCCGCCGAAGCGGCATGGCATACTGGCCCCATGCTTCAGCACACGACCTTCGTCTTTACCTATGGCACCGGGCCCGCCGGTCGCCATGGTCGTGCTGCTCAGCGAAACGCTTAGCGACTTCCCCAGGCGCCCCGGGCCGACAAGGCCCGGGGCGCCTGTCGTTTCTCCGGGTCACGCCGCTCCGGGGCATCCACCTTCACGATCAGGAGCCCCCGACATGACCACCACCACACCCGAAGAGACGGCCGCGACGCCGGAGGCGACCATCGCCGCCGCCCGGGAGCGCATCGACGCGATCGACGACCGGATCATCGGCCTCATCCAGGAGCGGACGGCCGTCTCCGCCGTGGTCCAGCAGACCCGGCTCTCCTCCGGCGGCCGGCGGGTCAGCCTCTCCCGCGAGATGGAGATCCTCGGGCACTACCGCGAAGCGCTGGGCAAGCCCGGCACCGCGCTCGCCATGACCCTGCTGGAGCTGTGCCGGGGACGCATCTGAGGCGCTCCGATTATCCGACGTGAGTTCGGCCGCCGTCTCACCCGTACGGCGCGTGACCGTGCCGCGCGCGGCTTCGTTAGCGGGGTGTCCGTGCCAGCCAGGGGCGGGCCCGAGAGAACCACGCGTGGCTCACTGGGGCGATGAGGCGTACGGGTCGTGCCGTACGCCGTGGGACCTCGCTCCAGGGAAGTGACCGGACGGCAGGGGACAGCAGCCCGGTCACCAGAGAACGGTCGGCTCCGGGGACGCCCGGGGCCGACCGGCGGAACGTGCGCCGACACCGTCGCACCCTGCGGCACGGCCACCCCCGCACATCCTCACCGGATACGAAGAGGGACCTGCATCCCCCTCCGAAGGCAGGTCCCTCTCACCGTCCGCTTGATCCGGCAGCAGGTTTGATCTGCGACGACGAACAAGGGTTGTGCCCGCGTCCGGGAATTCCGTGTGATCCGGGTCACACATCCGGATCGCGGCACTCCGGACCCGCTACTCCTTCGGCGGCACCGTCGGCATTCCCAGGAACGGCAGCCGCAGCGCGCCGAACGCCTCCGCCGGCACCACCGGACTCAGCGGCTCCACCGGCTTCAGCCGCTCGTACGCCGCCCCCGGCGCCGGCCGCGGGTCCTCCTCGCCCTTGTTCGGCCAGAACGACATGGCCCGCTCGGCCTGCGCGGTGATCGTCAGCGAGGGGTTGACGCCCAGGTTCGCCGAGACCGCGGCGCCGTCCACGACCGAGATGCCGGGGTGGCCGTACAGCCGGTGGTACGGGTCGATCACCCCGGTGTCGGCCGAGTCGCCGATGGGGCAGCCGCCGAGGAAGTGCGCCGTGAGCGGGGTGCCCATCAGCTCGCCGACATTGCTGCCGGGAAAGCCGTTGATCTCGGCGGCGAGCGCGGCGGCGGCCTCGGTGGCGGCCTTGATCTGCTTCGGGTTGGGCGCGCCGTGCCCCTGCCGCGCGGTGAGCAGCCCCTTGCCGACGCCGTCCGGCTTCAGGTACGTGGTCAGCGAGTTGTCGAGGGACTGCATGACCAGGCCGATGATGCTCCGCTCCGACCAGCGCCGGTTGGACAGGGAGCGCAGCACCAGCGCCGGGTGCCGGGCGGCGTGCGCCAGCCAGGCCAGCACCCGCGAGGAGCCCTCGGTGTACGGCACCTGGAGGATGGACAGGCCGCCCATCGCGTTGGAGCCCTTGCCGTAGCGGACCGGCTCGATGTGGGTGTTCTCGTCCGGGTGGATCGAGGAGGTGATCGCGACACCCTGGGTGAAGTCGGCCCGGGGGGTGCCGTGCGCCTTGCGGTACCGGTGGTTGTCGGTCTGCGCGCCGACCAGCGCCTCGGAGTTGGTGCGGGTCAGCTCGCCCAGCTTGGCGGAGAGGTACGGCAGTTGGCCGCCTGCCTTCATGCGGTGCAGCAGGGTCTGGGTGCCGTACGTGCCGGCGGCGATCACGACCCGGCGCGCGGTGAAGAGCCGTCCCTCGCCCTTCTTCCCGCGGTCCGTGGGCAGGGTGGCCACCGCGTACCCGCCGCGCGAGTCGTCGGTGACGGAGACCACCGTGGTCATGGGGTGGACCTCGGCGCCGGCCTTCTCGGCGAGGTGGAGGTAGTTCTCGTTCAGCGTGTTCTTGGCGCCGTGCCGGCAGCCGGTCATGCACTCGCCGCACTCGGTGCAGGCGTTGCGCTCCGGGCCCACCCCGCCGAAGTACGGGTCGGGCACCCGCTGTCCCGGCGACGCCTTCGCCTCGCCGTCCGCGTCCTTCCCGTCGCCGAAGAAGACGCCCACCGGCGCGAAGTGGAAGGTGTCGCCGACGCCCATCCGCTCGGCCGCCGCCTTCAGATGGACGTCCGACGGCGTCATCGTCGGGTTGAGCCGCACGCCGAGCATGCGCTTGGCCTGGTCGTAGTACGGCTTCAACTCCTCCTGCCAGTCGGTGATGTCCTTCCACTGCGGGTCGTCGAAGAACGCCTTCGGCGGTACGTAGAGGGTGTTGGCGTAGTTGAGCGAGCCGCCGCCGACGCCCGCGCCGGCCAGCACCATCACGTTGCCCAGCAGATGGATGCGCTGGATGCCGTACATGCCGAGCTTCGGGGCCCAGAGGTAGTTCTTCAGGTCCCAGGAGTTCTTCGGCAGGGACTGCCGGGTGAAGCGGCGCCCGGCTTCGAGGACGCCGACCCGGTAGCCCTTCTCGGTCAGGCGGAGGGCCGACACGGAGCCGCCGAAGCCGGAGCCGACCACGATGACGTCGTAGTCGTAGGAGTCCTGGGGCACGGGTCTCTCCTCAGTTGTGATGCGCGTGCGGGCCGACTGTGGTCTCTCGCGCGGTTCCCCGCGCGCCCAGGTGGATCACCTGAAGCGGAACGCCTTCAGCAGGCGCAGGCTGGTGGTCATGAAGCGGGCGTAGCCCTCGTCCGTCATGCCCAGCGAGGGTGCCATCGGCAGCAGCCGCTGCTGGGCGACCGTCTGGGCCTCGGTGTACTTGAGGATGCCCTCGGAGCCGTGGCGGCGGCCGAGGCCGGAGTCCTTCATGCCGCCCATCGGGGACTGGACGCTGCCGTAGGCGGGGGCGTAGCCCTCGTTGACGTTGACCGTCCCGGTGCGCAGCCGGGCGGCGATATCGCGGCCGCGCCGGGCGTCCTTGGTCCAGACGGAGGCGTTGAGGCCGTACGGCGTGGCGTTGGCGCGCTCGACGGCCTCGTCCTCGTGCGCGAAGCGGTAGACGGAGACGACCGGGCCGAAGGTCTCCTCCTCGCAGACCGCCATGGAGTCCTCGACGCCGTCGAGGATGGTGGGCTCGAAGAAGTAGGGGCCGATGTCGGGCCGGGCCACGCCGCCCGCGAGCACCTTGGCGCCCTTGTCGACGGCCTCGCGCACATGCGCCTCGACGGTCTTGAGCTGGCGCTCGCCGACCAGGGAGCCCATCTCGGCGCCGTAGGCGAGGGAGTTGCCGAGCCGCATGGCCTTGGTGCGGGCGGCGAAGCGCTCCAGGAAGGTGTCGGCGATCGACTCGTGGACGTACAACCGCTCGATGGAGATGCAGAGTTGGCCGGCGGAGGAGAAGCAGGCGCGCACGGCGCCGGCGGCGGCCTTCTCGATGTCGGCGTCCTCCAGCACCAGCATGGCGTTCTTCCCGCCGAGTTCGAGGGAGACGCCGATCAGCCGGGCGGCGGCACCCTGGGCGACCTCGCGGCCGGTGCGGGTGGAGCCGGTGAAGGAGACGTAGTCCGCGTACTTCACCAACTCCGGCCCCACGACCGGGCCTTCGCCGATGACGACCTGGAAGACGCCCGCGGGCAGCCCGGCCTCGATCAGCAGGTCACGGGCCCACAGCGCGGTGAGGCAGGTCTCGGTGTCCGGCTTCATCACCACGGCGTTGCCCGCGACGAAGGCGGGCAGCGCGTCGCCGACGGACAGCTCCAGGGGGTAGTTCCAGGGCGCGATCTGGCCCACGACCCCGCGCGGGTGGCGCAGTTCGGTGACCTTCGTCAGGGTCGGCACGGCGCCGGTGTGCCGCTTCGCCCGCAGGTAGGCGGGGGCCTTGCGGCCGTAGTGGCGGGCCGCGACGGCGACGGCCAGCACCTCCTCGTGCGCGTGCAGCCGGGCCTTGCCGGTCTCCAGTTGCACGAGGTCGAGGACCTCGGCCTGGCGTTCCAGGATCAGGTCGTGGAAGCGGAGCAGGACGGCGGCCCGCTGCCGTACCGGGGTGCGTGCCCAGACGGCCTGCGCGGCACGGGCCGCCTCGAAGGCCCTGGCCACGTCCTCGGGGGTGGACTCGGGTAGGTCGGCCAGCTTCTCGCCGGTGAAGGGCATGTGGTTGGCGGTCCGGCCGGAGCCGGTGACGCCCTTGGTCAGCCGGGCCACCAGTTCCGGGGTGACCACGTCGGCGGCGGTGCGGGCACCCTCGGGAGAGGGCGCGAGAGGGTTGGTACCGGCGATGTCCGGGGCCTGCGTGTCCGTCATGAGGCGCAGGGTATGCCGCGGCGAACACTTTGTGTACCCGTCGGTAACGGGGATTCACCGAGTACTCACACCCTGCCAGTGATCACTGGCAATAAATGGCCTGATCAGCGGGTTGCCGGTTCGAACACCCGCCCGATCAGTCGCCCGCGGGTTTTTTCCCGAGGAAGAGGCCGAGGGCGGTGAAGTGGGTGCGGCGGCGGGGCGCCGGCCGGGGGGGGAAGACCACCCCTCCGGACCCGGCTGCGGCCGTACGTCCGGTACGCCGCCGGAGTGCCGGACGTCGGCCGGTTCCCCTACGTCCGGCACCCCCAGGTACTCCCGGAGCGCCGCCGCCACCTGGTCCGCCCCCGGCCGGGCCCCGGCCCCCTCGGCGCACAGCCGGTCCAGGAGGGCGCCGAGGGGGCCGGGGCCCGGGCCGCCGAGGGCGGTGCGCAGCAGGGCGCCCAGGGACCACAGGTCGGAGGCGGGACCGGCACCGGGACCGGCCGCGCGCTCGGGCGCGGCGAATGGGGCGTCCCCGCCGGGCCCGTCCCCGGTACCGAAGTCGGTGAGCACGACCCGCCCGGTGCCGGACTCCAGCAGGACGTTGGCCGGTTTGAGGTCGCGGTGCACGATGCCGACGGCGTGGGCGGCGCCCAGGGCGCCGAGGACGGCGAGCCCGACGCGGGCGGCCTCGGCGGGCGGCAGCGGCCCGCGGCGCAGCGCCTCGCCCAGGGACTCGCCCGTCACCAGCTCCCGCACGATCCAGGGGACGCCGGCCTCGGTGACGACGTCGTACACGGTGACGGCGGACGGGTGCCGCACCCGGGCGGCGGCGCGGGCCTCCCGGTACAGCCGGTGGGCGAGCCGCCGGCTCTCCTCGTCCTCGGCCGGATCGCCGGGCAGCGACGGCTCCTTGACCGCGACCCGGCCGTACCCTCCGACGCACTCGTCCCGGGCGCGCCAGACGGTTCCGGCGGGGCCGGTGCCGAGGCGGCCGGTCAGCCGGTAGCGGCCGCCGATCAGCCGTGCGCCGGGCGGGAGTTCGCCGTCTTCAGCCATGTCCCATCAGTACCGCGCGCACCGCGCCGGTGTCGAAGCCCCGGGCTCAGACGGCCCGGTCCCGCAGCGCGAACCTCCCTCCTTCCTCGCGCACTTCGACGGCACCGGCACCCGCGAAGTGCGCCGGGATCACCAACGCCCGCTCGTCCGCCGCCTGTTGGAGCACCCGCCGCCTGGTGGCCGCCGCCCCCGACGGGTCGAGGCAGAAGCAACTGCTGCACTCGGGCCGCAGGATCTGCACCGGGCTGTGCAGCAGGTCTCCGACGAACACGGCGTGTTCACCCCGGGAGGAGACCCGCAGCACGGACGATCCCGGGGTGTGCCCGGGTGCGGCCTCCAGCCGGAGATGCTCGTCGACGCGGTACCCGTCCTCCCATACGACGGCCTGCCCGGCCCGGTGCACGGGCGCGACGCTGTCCTCGTACAGCAGCCGGTCGTCCACCCGCGCGCCGCCCGCGTAGCCGCCCTCGGGTCCGAAGTAGCGGTCGTCGGCGGCCGGCAGCAGATAGCGGGCGCGCGGGAAGGTGGGCACCCATTCGCCGTCGACGTCGTGGGTGTTCCAGCCGACGTGGTCGCCGTGGATGTGCGTGTTCACGACGACGTCGACCTCCGCCGGGTCCACCCCGGCCCGCCGCAGCCGCCCCGGCAGATCACCGGGCTGCCGGTGGAACAGCGGATTGCCCGGCCGCTCCCGGTCCCGGCCCACCCCGGTGTCCACGAGCACCGTCCGGCCGCCGCTGCGCACCACCCAGGTCTGCACCGCCAGCATCGCCATGTCCCGCTCCGGCTCCCAGTACCGGGGCGCCAGCTCCCCCGCGTGCTCCCGCCACACCTCCTCCCCGCATTCCGGGACCAGCCGCCGGGCCGGCACGAGGGGCCCCTGCCGCTCGACGATCCGCAGCACCTCGACATCGCCGATCACGAATGTCCGTACGTTCTCCTCGTCCGTCATGACTCCGAGCCTAGGAACGCCGTGTGAGCGTCCCAATGCTCTTCTCGCTCATCAGGATGCGCCGTTGTCTCATGGGGTGCCTCATGGGTGTCTCATGGGTGGCATGGACGTGGTGAGCGACGCGATCGGCGCGGTCCGGGTGGGCAGCCCCTCCTCGGACCGGCTCCGGGTGAGCGGCGAGTGGGCGGTGCGCCTGCCGCCGTACGAGGGGGCGGGCTTCCATGTCGTCCTCGGCGGCACCTGCCGCCTCCTGCGGGACGGCGACGGCGATCCGGTGCTGCTGGGGCCGGGTGACGTGGCGCTGCTGCCGCACGGGGCGGGGCACGCGCTCATGAGCGTGCGGGACGGCGGCGAGGTCGAGCTGCTGTGCGGCAAGTACCGGCTCGACCGCAGCCGGGCGCACCCGCTGATGGCGGAGCTGCCGCAGGTGGTGCATCTGCCCCACCGGATCGGGGAGCAGCCGGAACTGCGCGCCGCCGTCGACCTGCTGGCCCGGGAACTGGAGGAGCAGCGGCCCGGCGGCCCGCTCGCGCTGCCTAGTCTGCTGGATTTGCTGCTGGTCTACATGGTGCGCGCCTGGATGGGCCGGGCGCGCACGGGGGCGTGGCCGGCGGTGCTGAACGACCCGGTGACGACGGCCGCGCTGCGGGCCCTGCACTCCGAGCCGGCGGCGCCCTGGACGGCCGAGCGGCTGGCCGCCGAGGCGGGGGTCTCCCGGGCCACCCTCGCCCGCCGCTTCACCGCCCTGGTCGGCCGGTCGCCGATGGCGTACCTCACCTGGTGGCGGCTGACCCTGGCGGCGGCCCGGCTGCGCGACTCCGACGCACCGCTCGCGACAGTGGCGCGCGAGACGGGGTACGGCAGTCCGTACGCCCTCTCGCACGCCTTCCGCCGGGAGTTCGGGATCACGCCCGGCCGGTACCGGAACCGCCACGCGGCCTCCTGATCCGCCGGTCAGGAGGCCGTCGCCGCGAACGTGTCCAGCGCGACGTCGAAGTACTCCCGCGCCTCCCGCACCTTCCCCACCGGCGCCGACACCCACACGTCGTACAACCGCCCGGACTCCTCCCAGCACAGGTCGTACGTGTGCCGCGGCCCCTCCGCCGCGCTGTACCCGTTCCAGGTGAACTCCCAGAGCGCGGCGGGGTGTCCGGCGTGCGTGGTGCGGGTGACCCGGCCGTCGTGGTAACCGGGGTTCGAGACGGGCCCGTTGGCCGCCTGTCCCCGCATCACCGCCTGCGGGCCACCGGGTTGGGCGGCCGCGACCTTGACGCCGAGGCGGTACGTCCCCTCCGGCGAGAGGTAGAACACCCGCTCCCCCTGCGGACTGCGGGTGAAGTCGTCGGGCACGGCGAGCGAGAACCCGGCCGGGTCCCGGGCCGTGCGGTAACCGGAGGGCGCGCCGCTCGGGCCGGGGACCGGGGAACCCGGCCGGGACGGAGCCGCCGTGGGGGGCGACGGCGCGGGACCCGTGCCGCTCCCGCCCCGGGTCGCCGGCGTCGTCGCCGTGCCCCCCGGGCTCCCGCCGCCCCCGCTCTCGTCCCGGTTGAGCAGCAGCGTCGCGGCCGACCCGACCGCCCCCGCCAGCGCCGCGATCAGCAGCGCCGCCACCAGCACCGCGCGCGTCGAGGACCGTACGGGCGGCACCTCCGCCGTGACCGCGGGCGCGCCAGGCAGCGGCTCGGACCCGCCCGGCGGGGCGGGTGGCTGCGGCACGGCCCGCGCCGGGCGTCCCGCGCCGAGCCGGTGCCCGCGCGCCGTGCCCGGCGCGTCCGGCACCGCGGGGGTCCGCCCGGTCTCCAGATAGGCGCGCAGCATCCGCTCGGCGTCCACCGCGCCGAGCCGCCGGTCCGGGTCGCGCTCCAGCAGTCCCCGTACGACGGGCAGCAGCGGCTCGGCCTCGACGGGCGGCCGGATCTCGGCCGCGACCACGGCGTGCAGGATGCCGCCGAGCGAGTCGCGGCGGAACGGCGACTCGCCGCTGAGCACCGTGCACAGCAGCGCGCCCAGCGACCACAGGTCGGACTCCGGACCGGTGCGCACCCCGGACATCCGCTCCGGCGCGGTGTACTCGGGCGAGCCGACGAAGGAGCCGGTCTCGGTGAGCGTGGTGGCGCCCGCGACCTGCGCGATGCCGAAGTCGGTGAGCACGATCCGCTCGGTGCCGGACTCGACCAGCACGTTCGCGGGCTTGACGTCCCGGTGCAGCACCCCGGCCTCGTGCGCGGTGTCCAGCGCGCCGAGCAGGGCGATGCCGATCCGCGCGGCCTCGGCCGGGGTCACCGGACCGTGCCGGGCGATCCGGTCGGCGAGCGAGCAGCCGTCGATCAACTCCATGACCAAGTAGGGCCGTTCGTCCTGCTCCACCACGTCGTGCACCACGATGATGTGCGGGTGCCGCAGCTGTGCGACCGCGCGCGCCTCCCGGAACGTACGGTCGCGGCGCCGCCGTGCGTCGTCCTCCGGGAGGGAGTCGTCCGCGAGGATCTCCTTGACCGCGACGAGCCGGCCCAGCAGCTCGTCGCTCGCCCGCCACACGACGCCCATACCGCCGCGCCCGATCCGCGTCTGGAGGCGGTAACGGCCGGCGATCACCCGGAAGTCGGCGCCCTCGGTCCCCATGCGCCCATCATGCCGCAACGGACCCATCCGCTCCGGGGCCCCGATCGGCCAAGCCGCGCTGTTCAGTGACTCGTTTTCAGCCGTTTCAGTCGCAAAGCCCATCCGTTCGGCTCAGGGGCCGTCATCTTGTCTGACCGGGCTGCCGCCAGCTCTGGAGCACCCACTTGAACTGTTTGCCGGTCTTCGGCCAGTCGGCGGCGGGCCCGGACATGTAGATGGCGTACTCGGTGCCCTCACGGGAGTAGTACGTCTCCTCGACGGCGTGCCGCGGGCCCGCCACGTACGGCGGATCCTTCGCCAGCGCGTTCCAGGTGTACTCCCACAGCGAGCCGTCGCGGTCGCGGTAGACGTTCTGCCGGAGGGTCACCCGCTGGTAGCCGACCAGTCGCTGGAGCTGCTGTTCCAGGTCCTGCTGGTGGGAGTAGGCGTCGGCGAAGTCCGGTGAGCCGTCGATGGATATGCGCACGAAGTGCTTGCCGCCGTCGGGGGTGTAGTCGATCTGCTTCAGGGGGCCGTCGATGCCGTAGACCTGGCGCTTCCAGCCTTGGGGCAGGGAGATGCTGAAGCCCAGCGGGTCGTGGTGGGTCTCCCAGTTGGCCGGGATGGTGCCGGTGCCGCTGCCGTCCTGGCCGTGGTCGCCGCCGGGGCTCGCCGAGGAGGCCGGGCCGGGGGCCGTGCTGTCGTGCGTCGCGGTGTCGTGCCGGGTGCTGTTCCACTCCTGGAAGCCCACCGCGGCACCGCCGCCGAGCACGGCCGCGACGGCGACGACGAGCGCGAGCGTGCGCAGCTTGCGGCGGGGGCGGGCCGGACGTCCGCCGCCGTGCCCCGGCACCGGCCCCACGGTGGTGGGCCCGACGCCGGAGGGGCCGGTCATGGAGGGGCCTGCCATGGGCGTGCCGGTCATCGACGGCCCGCTGATCGACGGGCCGGTCATCGAGGGGCCGGTCATCGAGGGGCCGGTCATGGCCGGGGCGCCGTAGCCCGCGGTGTCGCCCGGACCGTACAGGCCCGTGCTCTGGGTCGGCACGAACGCCTGGGCCGCGCTGGGCCGGCGGCCCTCCGCGGCCTCGGCGAGCATCTGCTCGGCCTCCTCCGCGCCCGGCCGCCGGTCCGGTTCCTTGCGCAGCAGCGCGCAGATGACCGGACCGAGCGCCCCGGCGCTGCGCGGCTCCTCGGCCTCCTCCTCGACGACCGCCTGCATGGTGCTCAGCGGCGAGGTACGGCGGAACGGCGAGCGCCCCTCGACCGCCGTGTACAGCGTCGCGCCCAGCGCCCACAGGTCGGAGGCGGGACCGGGGTCGTGGCCGCGCACCCGCTCGGGCGCGAGGTAGTCGACCGAGCCGACGACCTCGCCGGTGCGGGTGATGGTCGAGTCGCCCTCGATCTGGGCGATGCCGAAGTCGGTGAGCAGCACCCGCCCGTCACGGCCGAGGAGAACGTTGCCGGGCTTGACGTCGCGGTGCAGTACGCCGGCCGAGTGCGCGGCGCGCAGCGCCCGCAGCACCCACAGGCCGATCCGCGCGGCCTCCCGCGGCTCGATGCGGCCCCGCTCCTTGACCGCGTCGGCCAGCGAGGCGCCCTCCACCAGCTCCATCACGATCCAGGGACGGCCGTCGTGTTCGAGGACGTCGTGCACGGTGACGACGGCGGAGTGGTTGATGCGCGCCGCGGCCCGCGCCTCGGCCCGGGTGCGGGCGAGCAGAACGGCCTGGTCGCTGCCTGAGGCGTAGAGCGCGGCGGTCAACTCCTTGACGGCGACCGCTCGGTGGAGGACTTCGTCGTGCGCGCGCCACACCCGTCCCATGCCGCCGCTGCCGATGGATTCGGCAAGCCGGTAGCGGCCGGCTATGAGCTGGCCCTGCATCTGATTCACGTTGCCCCGCAATGCTCTTGTCAGGGTCAGACTAAGGACCGGCTCGTTCGCAGGGAACAAGCGGGGTCCCAAGGAAACCGCACTGTGACGATGGTCATTTCCGCTCGGAAACGGGAACCGGCGCGCCGGGCAAGGGCCGTTGCGTACGCCGCGCTCAACCGGTGTAGCGGTACGTCGCGGTAGCTTCCTCGTACAGCCGTGTCACCTCGTCCCGGTCGGCGTCCGGGCCGCGGACCTGCAGGATGTGGTACCTCCCGGCCAGCAGGATCGCCATGTTGCGCACGAACAGACCGCGGCCCCGGTCGTCGGTCCAGGTGAACTGCCCCTCGGCCATGGTCCGTCCGCCCACCTCGATGGTGCGCAGCCCGGTGGCGGTGGCCCAGCTGGAGTCCCGGTACGGCTGGAGTTCGCGCTCCTTGTCCCGCTGATAGGCCATCGGATCGCTGCCGTAGCCGGCCGCGCCGTCCCGTCCGGGTACGACCAGCAGCTCGAAGTCGCCGTGGGAGTAGACGACTTCGCCGCTGCCGTTCTTCGGGGTGCGGCTCCAGCCCTTGGCGACGGCGATCTCGAAGCCCTCGGGGTCCTTGCGCAGGGCGAAGCCGTCGGGGACGGCGGAGGTGCCGCCGGCCTGGGTCTCGGAGGCGGAGGGGCTGTGCTGGGTGCGGGAGGGGGCGGGGCTCGTCTGGCCGGTGGAACGGCTCGCGCCGGTCCCGCTCCGATCGTCACGGGCATGCTGTTTCGGCATGAACAGCATCGCGTACGCCACCGCTCCCGCCAGCAGGAGCAGGACCAGCAGAAGCAGGGTCCGGCCGAGGCGGCTCGGTGAACTGCCGCCCTCCCGGCCGCGCTTGTGCCGGGCGTGTGCCTCGGGCAGCCGGGGGCGCCGCCGCCGCACCAGCTCGCCCCGGCGCCTGACGATCGGCAGCCGTCGAGGGTCGGCGGGCGGTACGGGCACCACGCGCGTACCGGCCTCCGGCTCGGGCGCGGACCGCACCAGCGAGCGCAGCCAGCCGCCCAGTTCCTCGAAGTCCGGCCGCTCGGTGGGGTCCTGACGCAGCAGCGACTCCACCACCGGCCGCAGCGGCCCGCACTCCTCGGCGTAGGCGGGCGGCTCCGCGCACACCAACTGCACCAGTTCGGCGGTGGATTCCTCGGGATACGGCGCATGCCCCTGGACCGCGCGGAACAACAACGCGCCCAGCGCCCACAGATCGGTGGCGGGTCCGACCGGTGCCGCAAGCTGCCAGTTCTCGTGCACGGGCCCGGCCTGCTCCGGCGCCCATCGCTCGGTCACCGGCCCCACCACCGCCATCCGCGCCTGCCGTGCCCGCTCGGCGGCGAGCGCCCCGGCGGGCTGCCGCGCACCGGTACTGGGGGCGGCGGCGTCCCAGCCGGCGTGCTGCTGCGGTGGCACGGCGGCGACCGGGGCCGGGGTGTCGTGCCGGGCGGGTTCGAGGCCACGCGGGGCGGGGGCCGGCGCGCCGTGCGCCCCGTAGGGGTCGACGGTCCGGCCGGGCGGGGTGCCGGGACGGGGGGCGGGTACGGGAGGCGGGTACGGCGCCTGTGCGGGCGAGCCCGGCGGGGGCTGGTGGGACGACGGGTCCGCGGGGTGGGGCGACGGCCCCTGGGGGTACGGCGACGGCGCCTGGGGGTGCGGCGACGGCGCCTCGCTCCCGGCGGGCCGGCCGGTGCTCACGTCTCCCTCGGTGGCCCGCCGGGCCCCGGGCAGCGCGGCGCGTTCGCCCTGCTGGGCCTCCTGCACCCGGGCCGCGGCACGGGCCCCCGCCCGGTACGCGGCGATGGCCCCGGCCCGCGCGGCACGGATGTCGGTCCCGCTGTCCACCGCCCGCTGCCCCGCCGCACCGGGCGCCCCGGGCCCGCCGCTCGCCCCCGGCAGCGCGGGGCCGCCGGACGCCCGCGCCTGGATGGCGGCCCGCCGCGCGGCCTCGGGGTCCACGGCATCGGACCCGACGACGCCCGCGGCTCCCCCGGTGCCCGGCACGGCCCCGCCGGTGCTCACCGCACCGGGCGCGAGCTCCACGGCACCACCGACGCCTCCGTCGTCCTCCGCCCCCGGCACCGGGTCGTACCCGCACAGCGCCTCCTCGGCGGCACCGGAGGCGAGGCCGGTCAGCATCACGCGGCCGTCGTCGCAGACGAGGACCGTGCGCGCGGTGACATTGCGGTGGACCCAGCCGTGGGCGTGCAGGACGCGCAGGGCCATGAGGACGTCGGAGGCGACCTCGGCGGCCCGGTAGGGGGTGAGGGGGCGCTCGGCGAGGAACGCGGACAGCGGGCGGGCGGCGACCCACTCGCTGACGATCCACAGCGATCCGCCCTCGGCGAAGACGTCGAAGACCTGGTCCAGGCGCGGATGGTCGGGGATGCCGGCCGCCGCCTGCGCGGCCTCGATGGCGCGCCGCACCACGGGGTCGGCGGGCTGCCGCGTCGCGGCCCGCGCGGCCGGCACCGGACGCGCCCCGCGCCCGCGCGCGGTGAACCCCTCGGGCAGCCCGTCCGCGTCGAGCACCTCGGCCTCGACGACCTCGGGCAGCGGCACCTGACGGACCCGCACCTCCTGGCCGCTGTAGGTGTCGAAGGCGCGGGTCTCGGTCAGCTCGTACTCGTCGGACGGCGGCAGCGGCAGGCGGTAGCGGTCGGCCAGTACCCGGCCCGCGTAGTCGTCCATTCCGCTCCCCACCCCCGGCCGCCCGGTTTGGTCACATCCGTTCGTCTCGCGGCCCGTTTCGCACCCGCATCCGGCTCCGTACGGTCCTCAACCATTCACGATACGTGCCGGAGGCAACCCGCACCGCGCTGATGCCGGATTCCGCCGCCGGGGAACCGCCGCCGGGGAATCGCCGCCGGGGAATCGCCGCCGGGACCCTACGACTTGGGCCGGAACGACGCCGTCAGCGTCCGCCAGGTGTCCTTGCGCAGGTCGTCGTGCCAGTCATCGGCCTTCGCGGTGTACATCAGCGCGTACCCGAGGTGGCTGTTGACCACGAAGCCGCGGTCGATGGTGCGGTAGCCGGTGCCGCCGTCGACGTAGGTGAACTCCCAGTCGGCCGTGTTCCAGCCGCGGTAGCCCACCTTCTCGATACGGATCCGGTGGTACTGCGAGCGCACCATGTAGTGCTCCTGGTTCTTCCAGTCCGCCACCGGGTCGTCCTTGGGCGTGCCGGTCCAGGCGACGAGCAGCTTCTGCCCGTCGGGACCGGTGTAGCGGTCGCCGGCGGAGCTGTGGGTCTGGTACGACCATCCCTTGGGCAGCCCGATCGAGTACCCCTGCCCGCCCGTGCGGGTGGAGACGACCGGCGCGCTCCCGCCGTCGGCGGACGCGCTCGCGCCGGCGTCCGTACCGGTCGCGGTCCCGGTCCCCGTGGCGGTGGCGGTGGGCGTCGGGCTCCCGCCGTCCGTGCGCGTGGCGCCGCCCGGTCCCTTGCTCCGGCCGTCCTCGGCGGAGGCGCTCGCGCCGGCCGTGGTCCGGGCGGCGCCCTTGCCGTCGGTGTCGTCGCCGCCGCCGAGGGCGACGACCAGCACGGTGCCGATCACCGCGAGGGCCACCACCACGGCCGCGATCAGCAGCGTGCGCCGGGGCACCACGTCCGTGACCGAGGCGCGCGGCGCCGGCCGCGGCGGCAGGTCCAGGTCCGGCGGCGGCATGACGGGCCAGCCCGAAGCGGGCTTCGCCTGCCCAGCGGCGCCCGCCCTGTTCCCGGGAGGGTTCCCGGCGGAGTTCGACGCGACGGCCGGCCCCTGGGCCGCACCACCGGCCGCGCCGCCGGACGCCGGCGTGCCACCGCCGCTCTTCGGACCCGCCGAAGCCGCCGCGGCGCCGGACCCGGCACCGGCCGCCCCCGCCGCCTTGCGCACCGAGCGCAGCGCGCCGCGCAGCTTCTCCGCGGCCTCCTCGCCCCGCTTGCCCTCGCCGTCGCCCGGCTGCGCCGGCAGCGGTACGACCCGGGTGGCGTCCAGCGGTTCCGGCTCCCGCGCGTGGATGACCTTGCCGAGCAGCGCCCGCGCCCCGGCGTCGTCGAGCCGCTCGGCCGGGTCCTTGGTGAGCAGGCCGTAGATGACGTCCCGCAGCGGGCCCGCGTTCTTGGGCTCCTCCAGCGGCTCGGTCATCACCGCGGTGAGCGTGGCGATCGCCGAGCCCTTGTCGTACGGCGGCACGCCCTCGACCGCCGCGTACAGCAGCCCGCCGAGCGACCACAGGTCGGCCGCGGGGCCCGGCTTGCGGCCGCGGGCGCGCTCCGGGGCGATGTAGGAGGGGGCGCCGACGAGCATGCCGGTGGAGGTGATGGACGGGTCGCCCTCGACCTGGGCGATGCCGAAGTCGGTGAGGACGACGCGGCCGTCGTCGGCGATGAGCACGTTGGACGGCTTCACGTCCCGGTGCAGGATGCCCTCGCGGTGGGCGGAGCGCAGCACGTCGAGGACGGCGAGGCCCACCTCGGCGGCGCGCTTGGGGGTCAGCACGCCGTCCTCACGGATGACCTCGGCGAGGGACTTGCCCTCCACCAGCTCCATGACGATCCAGGGCCGGTCGTCCTCGTCGACCACGTCGAAGACCGTCACCGCGCTGTTGTTGCGGATCCGGGCGATCGCCTTGGCCTCGCGCAGGGTGCGCGTGATCAGGCGCCGCTTCTCCTCCTCGTCGATGTTCGTCGGGAACCGCAGCTCCTTGACGGCGACGGTGCGGCCGAGGGTCTCGTCCTCGGCACGCCAGACCGTGCCCATGCCGCCGCGGCCCAGCACGTCTCCCAGCCGGTACCGCCCGGCGAGGAGACGCCGTCCGCTCTTGTCCTGCCGAGTCTCCTGACGAGATGTCCCCGCCCGCTCCGCCTCCGACATGCGTCCCCTCATGCAACCCGCCCTGACAGAGCCTTCATTGTCTCTCACCCGACAAGTGCTCGACGCCCTGGGGGCCCTCCCCGGACCCGTCCGTCACGCACCGCGAGCCTCTCCGAAGCCCCCTTCGCCCCGGCGGCATGACGGGCCGTGAGAACCCGGCGACCCGCGGTGCCGACCCTTCGGTCAGACCCGGCCAAACCACTGCACCCGGGGGGCCGGGCCGACGCCCCCTCAGCTCAGCGGCACGATGTCCGGCGCCCCCAGGCGCGCCGCGTCGGCCGTCTGGTCGTCGGGCTGGAGCTGCGACTCCCGTTCGGCCTCCACCCGCTTCTCGTAGTGCGCCACCTCGCGATCGATCCGGTCCTTGTCCCAGCCGAGGACCGGCGCCATCAGTTCGGCGGCCTCGCGGGCGCTGCGGGTGCCGCGGTCGAAGGTCTCGATGGAGATGCGGGTGCGCCGGGTGAGGACGTCGTCCAGGTGCCGGGCGCCCTCGTGCGAGGCGGCGTAGACGACCTCGGCGCGCAGGTAGTCGTCGGCGGCCCGCAGCGGTTGGCCGAGCGCGGGGTCGGCTTCCACGAGTTCGAAGATCTCCTCGGCCATCGAGCCGTACCGGTTCAGCAGGTGTTCCACGCGGACCGTGTGCAGTCCGGTGCGGGCGGCGATGCGGGCCCGCGCGTTCCACAGTGCCTGGTAGCCCTCCGCGCCGAGCAGCGGGGTCTCCTCGGTCACGCAGTCGGCGACGCGCTGGTCCAGGCCGTGCACCGCCTCGTCGACGGCGTCCTTCGCCATCACCCGGTACGTGGTGTACTTGCCGCCCGCCACGACCACCAGGCCCGGCGCCGGATGGGCCACCGTGTGCTCGCGGGACAGCTTGCTGGTGGCGTCGGATTCGCCGGCCAGCAGCGGCCGCAGTCCCGCGTACACCCCCTGCACGTCGTCGCGGCCGAGCGGCACGGCCAGCACCGAGTTGACGTGTTCCAGCAGGTAGTCGATGTCGGCGCTGGATGCGGCCGGGTGGGCCTTGTCGAGGTCCCAGTCGGTGTCGGTGGTGCCGACGATCCAGTGCCGGCCCCACGGGATGACGAAGAGCACGGACTTCTCGGTGCGCAGGATCAGGCCGGTGGTGGAGTGGATGCGGTCCTTGGGCACGACCAGGTGGATGCCCTTGGAGGCGCGGACGTGGAACTGGCCGCGCTCGCCCACCATGCCCTGGGTGTCGTCGGTCCACACCCCGGTGGCGTTGACGATCTGCCGGGCGCGCACCTCGTACTCCCCGCCGCCCTCGACGTCCTGCACCCGGGCGCCGACGACCCGCTCGCCCTCCCGTATGAACCCGGTGACGCGGGCCCGGTTGGCCGCTTTCGCGCCGTACGACGCCGCCGTGCGCACCAGGGTGGCCACGAAGCGGGCGTCGTCCATCTGGGCGTCGTAGTACTGGAGGGCGCCGACGAGGGCGTCCTTGCGCAGGCAGGGGGCCACGCGCAGGGCCTGACCGCGGCTCAGGTGACGGTGCAGCGGCAGGCCTCGGCCGTGGCCGCGGGCCATGGACATCGCGTCGTAGAGCGCGACGCCCGAGCCCGCGTAGAGCCGCTCCCAGCCGCGGTGCTGCAACGGGTAGAGGAAGGGCACCGGTTTGACCAGGTGCGGGGCGAGCCGCTCCAGGAGCAGGCCGCGCTCCTTCAACGCCTCGCGGACGAGCGCGAAGTCGAGCATCTCCAGATAGCGCAGCCCGCCGTGGATGAGCTTGCTGGAGCGGCTGGAGGTGCCGGACGCCCAGTCCCGGGCCTCCACCAGGCCGGTGGACAGTCCGCGGGTGACCGCGTCCAGCGCGGTGCCCGCGCCGACCACTCCGCCGCCGATCACCAGTACGTCCAGTTCGCGTTCGGTCATCGCGGCCAGTGCCGCCGCGCGCTGCACCGGACCCAGAGTCGCTGTCCTCACCGCTGCCTCCCGCTGTCGCTGACCCGCTCGCGTCGGCCGCACCCGGAGGGCGAGGCCCGGTTCACCACCACCTCATGCCCAAATTCTGACCGGCTTGCCCGACTTCAGCCACCACGCGCCCGCGGCCTGTGGATAACCAGCGCACATCCCCCGGGAGACACACGAACAGAATCCCACATCACGGTCATATTTACTCCTAGTGTGACAGTGCGCTCGCTCATCCTGTCCACAGAGGTTGCGCATCCGTTCCGCTTCGGCTACTGGGAAGGACGGCCCACGCCATGCCCGCAGACCTCGCCGTCATCGGACTCGGCCCCTACGGTTTGCCGCTCGCCCAGGCCGCGGTGGCCGCCGGCATCCCCACCCTCGGCTATGCCACCGGACCCGAGGCGGGGCCGCTGAGCCCCGCCGAACTGCGCCGGATGCACGCGTCCGGGTTCCGGCGCGCCACCGACCCGGCCCAGCTCGGCCGGGTGCGCACGGCGGTGATCTGCGCACCCACCCCGCGCGGCGCCGACGGCGCCCCGGACCTCGGCCAGGTCGAGGCCGGCGCCCGCGCCCTGGCCGGACGGCTGCGCCCGAACACCACCGTCATCCTGGAGTCGCCGGTGCCCCCGGGGACGACCGAGGAGTTCCTGCGCCCCCTCCTGGAGGAGGGCTCCGGACTGCGCGCGGGCCGGGACTTCCACCTCGCCTACTCCCCCAGCCGGGTCGACCCCGGCAACCGGGCGCACACCCCGGCCGGCACCCCCAAGGTCATCGGCGGCCTCACCCCCGCCTGCACCGAGTCGGCCGCCGCCTTCTACGGCCGGCTCACCGACAAGGTGGTCCGCGCGCGCGGGCTGCGCGAGGCGGAGGCGGTGCAACTGCTGGAGACCAACTTCAGGCACGTCAACATCGCGTTGGTCAACGAGATGGCCGTGCTCTGCCACGAACTCGGCGTCGACCTGTGGGACGTCATCCGCTGCGCCGAGACCAAGCCGTTCGGCTTCCACGCCTTCCGGCCGGGCCCCGGCGTCGGCGGCCACGCCGTCCCGCAGGACCTCACCGGACACGCGAGCCGCGCGCTGCGCATGGTGGAACTGGCCCAGCAGGTCAACAGCCGGATGCCCGGGTACGTCGTGCAGCGCGCCGCGACCCTGCTCAACGAGCACGGCAAGTCCGCCCGGGGCGCGCGCGTGCTGCTGCTCGGCGTGACCTACAAGGCGGACCTCGCCGACCAGCAGGGTGCCCCGGCCCGGGAGATCGCCGTACGCCTGATGGAACTCGGCGCGTCCGTGAGCTACCACGACCCCTACGTGCCCGCCTGGAGCGTGCTGGACCGCCCGGTCCCGCGCGTGGACACCCTCTACGAGGCCGCCGCGGGCGCCGATCTGACGATCCTGCTCCAGCAGCACCGCACCTACGACCTCCAGGGCCTGTCGGTGAAGGCGCAACTGCTCCTGGACACCCGGGGTGCCACCCCTACGGGGGCGGCGCACCGGCTCTGAGGGACAACCGGCCGAAACCTCGCGCAAGATCACGATAGGAAAACAAACGGGGCGTTGTCGGCCGTGCCTGTTAGTCTCCCCCGGAATTGCCGCACACAGGTGCGAGCAGTCTTCCGTTCACTTCATCCAGTTGTGCCACAGCACGGGGGGATTTCTGTCATGAGCCAGTCAGCACCACCGCCGCAGCCGCAGAGCGGCCCGGCCGACGGCAACCCGTACGCCCAGCAGGCCCAGGCGCCGTACCCGCCGCAGCCGGGCGTCGGCGCCCCCGTGCCGATGGCCCCCGTCGCGCCCGCGCCGGCCGGCGGCAACCTGGCCGTCGGCCTGATCGCCGCGGTCGTCGCCGCCGTGGTCGCCGCCGGGCTCTACGGCCTCATCATCGGCGCCACCAAGCACGAGATCGGCTACGCGGCCGTCGGCGTCGGCTTCGTCGTCGGTCTCGCGGCGGGCAAGGCGGGCGGCCGCAACGCCGTCCTGCCGATCGCCTCCGTGGTCCTGGCGCTGGCCTCGGTGTACTTCGGCCAGCTCGTGGGCGAGGCCATGATCGGCGCCAAGGCGCTCGGCGTGAACTTCACCGAGGTCTTCTTCGGCCACTTCAGCGTGGTGCAGGAGGCCTGGAAGTCGGACGCCGACCCGCTCACCTTCCTGTTCTTCGTGATCGCCGGTTTCGCCGCGTTCTCGGCCGCCAAGAAGGCCGCCCTGTAACCGGCGCCCACGCGCACAGGGGCCCGGCCACCGCATCGGTGGCCGGGCCCCTCGCGTCGTACGAAGCCGTCGTACGAAGCCGTCGTACGAGTGACCGCCGGGTCAGCGCTTGTGCTGGCTGTCCCCGACCGTCACCTCGACCCGCTGGAACTCCTTGAGCTCGCTGTAGCCGGTGGTGGACATGGCGCGGCGCAGGGCGCCGAAGAGGTTCATCGAGCCGTCCGGGGTGTGGGACGGGCCGGTGAGGACCTCCTCGATGGTGCCGACGGTGCCGAGGCCGACCTTCTTGCCGCGCGGCAGCTCCTCGTTGACCGCCTCCATGCCCCAGTGGTGGCCCTTGCCGGGGGCGTCCGTGGCGCGGGCCAGCGGGGAGCCCATCATCACCGCGTCGGCGCCGCAGGCGATCGCCTTGGGCAGGTCGCCGGACCAGCCGACGCCGCCGTCCGCGATCACGTGCACGTAGCGGCCGCCGGACTCGTCCATGTAGTCGCGGCGGGCCGCGGCCACGTCGGCGACGGCGGTGGCCATCGGGACCTGGATGCCCAGCACGTTGCGCGTGGTGTGCGCGGCGCCGCCGCCGAAGCCGACCAGCACGCCGGCCGCGCCGGTGCGCATCAGGTGCAGCGCGGCCGTGTAGGTGGCGCAGCCTCCGACGATCACCGGGACGTCCAGCTCGTAGATGAACTGCTTCAGGTTCAGCGGCTCGTGCGAGGACGACACGTGCTCCGCGGAGACCGTCGTACCGCGGATGACGAAGATGTCCACGCCCGCGTCCACGACCGCCTTGGAGAACTGGGCGGTGCGCTGCGGGGAGAGCGCGGCCGCCGTGACCACACCGGAGTCGCGCACCTCCTTGATGCGGGCGCCGATCAGCTCCTCCTTGATGGGCGCGGCGTAGATCTCCTGGAGGCGGCGGGTGGCGCGCTCGGCGGGCAGCCCGACGATCTCGTCCAGCAGCGGCTGCGGGTCCTCGTACCGCGTCCACAGGCCTTCGAGGTTGAGCACGCCGAGGCCGCCCAGCTCGCCGATGCGGATCGCGGTGGCCGGGGAGACCACGGAGTCCATGGGAGCCGCCAGGAAGGGCAGCTCGAAGCGGTAGGCGTCGATCTGCCAGGCGATCGAGACCTCCTTCGGGTCCCGCGTACGGCGGCTGGGGACGACGGCGATGTCGTCGAAGGCGTACGCCCGGCGGCCGCGCTTGCCGCGCCCGATCTCGATCTCAGTCACGTCTGTGGCCTTTCCCTGTTGCGTTTCAGCGCCTTCCAGTATCGCCGACGGGCACGGCAAAGGCGGCCCCGGATGTCCCGGGACCGCCTTCGGCGGGGGCCTGGTGGCTACTTGGCGCTGTAGTTCGGCGCCTCGACCGTCATCTGGATGTCGTGCGGGTGGCTCTCCTTGAGGCCCGCGGAGGTGATCCGCACGAAGCGGCCCTTGGACTCCATCTCGTCGATGGTGGCGGCGCCCACGTAGCCCATGGTCTGGCGCAGACCGCCGACCAGCTGGTGCAGCACGTTGGCCAGCGGGCCGCGGTAGGGCACCTGGCCCTCGACGCCCTCGGGCACGAGCTTGTCGTCGGAGGCCACCTCGGCCTGGAAGTAGCGGTCCTTCGAGTAGGACCTGGCCTGGCCGCGGGACTGCATCGCGCCCAGCGAACCCATGCCGCGGTACGACTTGAACTGCTTGCCGTTGATGAACAGCAGCTCGCCCGGCGACTCCTCGCAGCCGGCGAGGAGGCTGCCCAGCATCACGGTGTCGGCACCGGCGGCGAGCGCCTTGCCGATGTCGCCCGAGTACTGCAGGCCACCGTCGCCGATCAGCGGGATGCCCGCCGGACGGGCGGCGAGGGACGCCTCGTAGATGGCCGTGACCTGCGGAACGCCGATGCCGGCGACCACGCGCGTGGTGCAGATCGAGCCCGGGCCGACACCCACCTTGATGCCGTCGACACCGGCGTCGATGAGCGCCTGGGCGCCGTCGCGCGTGGCGACGTTGCCGCCGATCACGTCGACGTTCACGCTGGACTTGATCTTCGCCATCCAGCTCAGGGCGTTGCTGTTGTGGCCGTGCGAGGTGTCGACGACCAGGAAGTCCGCGCCGGCCTCGGCGAGCGCCTGGGCGCGCTCCAGCGCCTCGGGGCTGGCGCCGACCGCGGCACCGACGAGCAGGCGGCCCTCGGCGTCCTTGGCGGCGTTCGGGTACTTCTCGGCCTTGACGAAGTCCTTGACGGTGATCAGGCCCTTGAGGACACCCGCGTCGTCGACCAGCGGCAGCTTCTCGATCTTGTGCTTGCGCAGCAGCTGCATGGCCTCGGGACCGGAGATGCCCACCTTGCCCGTGACCAGCGGCATCGGGGTCATGACCTCGTGCACCTGGCGCGTGCGGTCGCTCTCGAAGGCCATGTCGCGGTTGGTGACGATGCCCAGCAGCCGGCCGGCCGGGTCGGTGACCGGGACACCGCTGATGCGGAACTTGGCGCACAGCGCGTCGGCCTCGGCGAGCGTGGCCTCCGGGTGCACCGTGATCGGGTCGGTGACCATGCCGGACTCGGACCGCTTCACCAGGTCGACCTGGTTGACCTGGTCCTCGACGGACAGGTTGCGGTGCAGGACGCCGACGCCGCCGAGGCGGGCCATGGCAATCGCCATGCGCGACTCGGTCACCTTGTCCATCGCCGCCGACAGCAGCGGGATGTTGACCCGGACGTTGCGGGAGATGCGGGACGAGGTGTCGACCGCGTTGGGGAGCACTTCGGAGGCCCCCGGCAGCAGCAGCACGTCGTCGTAGGTCAGCCCGAGTGTCGCGAATTTTCCGGGCACTCCGTCGACGTTTGCAGTCATGACACCTTCCCCAAATGGCCTTGCTCGGTGCGGATGTCCATGCTAACGGGAAGCACAGCCAGCAAATTCCACGGCGGAAGATCACCTTCGGCTTCGTATGTTCATACGGTGGGCCCTGGGGTGTCGTGGCCCGGTGCCGCTACTGCTCGGCCAGTGCCCTCAGGCGGCTCAGGGCCCGGTGCTGGGCGACCCGGACCGCTCCGGGTGACATTCCCAACATCTGTCCCGTTTCCTCCGCCGTGAGGCCCACCGCGATGCGCAGCAGCAGCAGTTCGCGCTGGTTCTCGGGGAGGTTGGCCAGCAGTTTCTTGGCCCACTCGGCGTCGCTGCTGAGCAGGGCGCGCTCCTCGGGGCCGAGCGAGTCGTCGGGCCGCTCGGGCATCTCGTCGGAGGGCACGGCGGTCGAACCCGGGTGGCGCATCGCGGCGCGCTGGAGGTCGGCGACCTTGTGCGAGGCGATGGCGAAGACGAACGCCTCGAAGGGGCGGCCGGTGTCCCGGTAGCGGGGCAGGGCGAGCAGGACCGCGACGCAGACCTCCTGGGCGAGGTCCTCCACGAAGTGGCGCGCGTCGCCGGGCAGCCGCGACAGCCGGGTGCGGCAGTACCGCAGCGCCAGCGGGTGCACGTGGGCGAGCAGGTCGTGCGTGGCCTGTTCGTCCCCGTCGACGGCACGAAGCACGAGAGCGCCGATCGCCCCCTGGGCCGTGCCCGCCTCGTCGTCGCGCATCGGTCCATGGTGCCTTGCGGCCGTCCGGTCCGTCGCATCGTGCTGGTGGTTGTGCACCGAAGCGTTATGAGCAGGTGCGCCGGCACTCATTCCCTGCGCCCTCCCCTTCCGCTCGACCGACTCGTCCCCGAGAGACTCCACACCCTCAAGGATGCGGCATCCGCGCCGAAACGAGCAGCGCCCGTGCGGCGGGGCCGCCTCGGGCGCCGCCGCACGGCACGTCCTGGCGGAGCGTACGCGGTCTCCGCCGACCGGCCCGGACGGACGCCGGCCTGCGGGAATCCGGCTCCGGGGGCGTACGGCGCGGACCGTGCCGCCGGGCGTGGGGCGCGCCGGGCCGAACGGGGGTGCACGGCGGTTTCACCCGCCGAGCCCACAAGGACCCGGGCGACCGGTCACCCACAGGGCCGCGCCCCGGGGTCGGCCCGGCCCCGCACGGCAGGCGCGCGGGGCCGCCGGGGTCCTACCTGACCAGGCCCCAGCGGAAGCCGAGGGCCACCGCGTGGGCGCGGTCCGAGGCGCCGAGCTTCTTGAACAGGCGCCGGGCGTGGGTCTTGACGGTGTCCTCGGAGAGGAACAGCTCACGCCCGATCTCGGCGTTCGAGCGGCCGTGGCTCATGCCCTCCAGGACCTGGATCTCGCGCGCGGTGAGCGTGGGCGCGGCGCCCATCTCGGCCGAGCGCAGCCGGCGCGGGGCCAGCCGCCAGGTCGGGTCGGCGAGGGCCTGTGTCACCGTGGCCCGCAGTTCGGCGCGCGAGGCGTCCTTGTGCAGATAGCCCCGGGCGCCGGCGGCGACCGCGAGGGCCACGCCGTCCAGGTCCTCGGCGACGGTCAGCATGATGATGCGCGCGCCGGGGTCGGCCGACAGCAGCCTGCGCACGGTCTCGACACCGCCCAGGCCGGGCATGCGGACATCCATCAAAATGAGGTCGGAGCGATCGGCGCCCCAGCGGCGGAGGACTTCCTCGCCGTTGGCCGCCGTCGTCACACGCTCGACACCGGGCACGGTCGCGACCGCGCGGCGGAGCGCTTCTCGGGCAAGCGGGGAGTCGTCGCAGACGAGGACGGATGTCATGACCGCCCTCCGCAGCTGATGCGCGTCACCTTGAGCCTCCAGGCTGGTACGGAATCTCACCTGTGCGGTCGACCGTCTCGGACGCCTGCCCGAGCGCTTGTGTTTTCAACCGCCTCCGCACTCTCAACGACGGTCACTCGAAAGAGTTACGGGACTGCACGCCGTCATCGGCACTCTATGTGAGGGCCCCGACACGGTGCAGACATGCCCAACGGACCCTCAACTTTTCATCACAACCTATGCCCCGTTTAGATGCTTTTCTTCCCGTTTCGCAGTGTTCGGGGCTAGATTCGCAATGAGTCATATTTACATCTCCTTAGACCGGACATGTACGGTCATTGGCACCGTATCCGCCCAGAACGGCTACAAGGGGTCACGCAATGGCAGATTTCTCCCGCCTTCCCGGACCGAACGCGGACCTGTGGGACTGGCAGCTGCTGGCTGCTTGCCGCGGGGTGGACAGCTCGCTCTTCTTCCACCCGGAGGGCGAGCGCGGGGCGGCTCGGAGCGCTCGCGAGAACTCGGCCAAGGAGGTCTGCATGAGGTGCCCGGTCCGCGCGGAGTGCGCGGCGCACGCGCTCGCCGTGCGCGAGCCGTACGGCGTCTGGGGCGGCCTGACCGAGGACGAGCGCGAGGAGCTGATGGGGCGGGCACGCAACCGCCTGGTGGCCGCCTCGACCACCAGCGGGGACACCGCCCAGGACCACTGATCTGAAGGAACGTTTCTGCACCGCACCCATGGCCCGTCGGGTGCGCCGATCCCCCCACCCACCGGGCACGCCGCGTGCGTGCCCGCGACTCTGCGCCCTTGAGCCTCGCGCGCCCGCGCCTTGTACGGCCCCCGCTCCCCCTGCGCCTCGCGCCCCCGCGCCTTGTACGCCGCCGCTCCCCCGGAATCTGATCCGTTAGGGCGTCACGCCGCCGCGCGACCGGCCGCCCGCGCGAGCTGCTCCAGCGTCGCCGCGACCGCCGGCACCTGGGCCAGATCGGGCAGGGTGAGCGCGACGATCTCCCGCCGCACCGCCGGTTCCAGCCGCACCGTGCGCACCCCGCGCGGCCGTACCGACTCCACCGCGAGCTGCGGCAGCACGGCCACGCCCAGACCCGCGCCCACCAGGCCCGCCACCGCCGGGTAGTCGTCGGTGGCGAAGTCGATGCGGGGCGCGAACCCGGCCCCCTGGCAGACCTCCACCAGCTGGCCGCGGCAGCGCGGGCAGCCCGCGATCCAGGGCTCCTCGGCCAGCTCCCCGATGGCGACGGCCTCGGCGCGCGCGAGCCGGTGCCGCTCGGGCACGAGGGCCACCAGCCGGTCGGTCAGCAGGGGGCGTACGACCAGGTCGTCCCAGTCCTCGGCGACCGCCGCGCCCTCGTAGCGGAAGGCCAGCGCGAGATCGCAGTCCCCCTCGCGCAGCAGTTCGACGGAGCGCGGGGGTTCGGCCTCCTCCAGGGAGACCCGGGTGCCGGGATGGGCCGCGCGCAGGGCGGCCAGCGCGGTGGGCACCAGGGTGGAGCTGCCGCTCGGGAAGGAGACCAGGCGGACCCGGCCGGCCCGCAGGCCCGCGATCGCGGCGACCTCCTCCTCGGCGGCGGTGAGCCCGGCGAGGATGCCGGAGGCGTGCCGGACCAGGGCCTCGCCGGCCTGGGTGAGCCGCATCTCACGGCCCGCGCGGATCAGCAGCGGGGTGCCGACGGAGGCCTCCAGGGCCTTCATCTGCTGGCTGACGGCGGGCTGGGTGCAGCCCAGTTCCCGCCCGGCCGCCGAGAAGGAGCCGGTGGCGGCGACGGCGCGCAGGACACGGAGATGACGGGCCTCGATCACCCGCCAAGCATAAGGCAGCCTTGGGGGCGGCACCATAAATCCAGTCGACGCTTTGGGGTGCCGTCGCGTACGGTCTCGGCCATGAAGCTTCTCTCGGTCAACATCGGGCAGGCCCGCCCGGTGCCGTACACAAGCCAGGCGGACGGTCTGACGGGCATCGACAAGAGGCCGGTCCAGGGGCCGGTGGCGGTGTCCGCGCCGGGCCCGAAGGGGAGCGCCGGGAGCGGGCTCGCCGGTGACGCGGTGTGCGACCTGAAGCATCACGGCGGTGACGACCAGGCGGTGTACGCGTTCGCGCGCGAGGACCTGGACCACTGGGAGCGCGAGCTGGGCCGCACCCTGGCCAACGGCTGCTTCGGGGAGAACATCACGACCAGCGGACTGGACGTCTCCGGGGCGCTGATCGGCGAGCGCTGGCGGATCGGTCCGACCGTGGTCCTCCAGGTGACCGCGGGCCGTATCCCGTGCCGCACCTTCCAGGGCCATATGGGCGAGCCGGGCTGGGTCCGAAGGTTCACACAGAAGGGCGCAACGGGTGCCTACCTCCGGGTGATCGAGCCGGGCGAGATACGCGCGGGCGACCGCGTCGAGATCCTCCACCGGCCGGAGCACGGGGTGACCGCGGCGATGGAGTTCCGCGCGACCACCACCGAGCGGGCCCTGCTGCCGCGGTTGCTCGACGCCGCCGACGACCTGCACCCGGAGGCCCTGGCGGCGGCCCGCAAGTACGTCGCCGCGCAGGCCCGCTGAGGCCCCGTCACCGCATGGCGGACACCACCTGTGGGTGTCCCCCGTGATCACTACCCTTGGGTCATGACAACGGCTCTGATTACGGGATCGACCGCGGGGATCGGTGCCGCCTTCGCGCGGCGGCTGGCGGCTGACGGGCATGACCTCGTCCTGGTGGCGCGGGACGCCAAGCGGCTGCGCGAACAGGCGACCGAGCTGCACGACCGGCACGGCATCGAGGCGGAGGTGCTGCCCGCCGACCTCTCCGAGGACAAGGGCATCGAAACCGTCGCCGCCCGGCTCGGCGACCGCAAGAACCCGGTCGACCTGCTGATCAACAACGCCGGTTTCGGCAACAAGGGCCGCTATCTGGAAGTCTCCATGGCGGACGAGCTGACGATGCTCAAGGTGCACTGCGAGGCGGTGCTGCGGCTGACCTCGGCGGCGGCCGGGGCGATGCGCGAGCGCGGCCGGGGCGGGGTGGTCAATGTCGCCTCGGTGGCGGCCTTCGTGCCCCGGGGCACCTACGGCGCGTCCAAGGCGTGGGTCGTGCAGTTCACCCAGGGCGCGGCGCGGGACCTGGCCGGGACCGGCGTCCGGCTGATGGCGCTGTGCCCCGGATTCGTGCGCACCGAGTTCCACCAGCGGGCCGGGATGGGCACGGACAACATCCCCGGCTGGATGTGGCTGGACGCCGACAAGCTGGTCGCGGCGGCCCTCGCCGACCTGGCGCGCGGCAAGTCGCTGTCCATCCCGGACCCCCGCTACAAGGCACTGATGGGCCTGGTGAAGGTCGCCCCGCGCGGGCTCCTCGGCGGGGTCGCGTCCCGCACCGGGCGCAAGTACGGCCCGCGGTAGGCGCCGGCGGGCGCGGTCGGCGGCAGGCAGGCGCGGGCGGCGGCAGGCCAGCGCGGTCGCTCTCCCGTGCGGTCGGCGGCGGGCCGGCACGGTCGGTACTTCCGGTGCGGTGCGGTCGGCGGTCCGGTGCGAAAATGGGGTGAGACGACCGGATCAGGGGGGCCGGAGGCGGCGCCATGACCTTCGTACAGCTCATCGAGTGCAGGACGAGCCGGCCGGACGAGATGAACCGGCTCATGGACGACTGGGTCGCGCGGACGAGCGGACGGCGGACGGCGACCCACACGCTGGTCGGCCAGGACCGCTCGGACGCCGCGCACCTGGTGGAGGTCGTGGAGTTCCCGTCGTACGAGGACGCGAAGCGCGGCTCCGGCCTCCCGGAGACCGACCGGATCTTCCGGGAGATGGCCGCCCTGTGCGACGAGCGGCCCGTGTTCATGGACCTGGACGTGGTGCGGGACGACCGGCTGGCCGAGGACACCGTCCGGCGGTTCTTCGCCACCCTCGCCGCCCCGGGCGAACTGCCCCCGCTCAACGACCTGCTGGACGAGGACATCCACAGCCACGACCCGGTGAACCCGCAGGACACCATCGGCCTGGACAACGCCCGTGCCGAGTACCGCATGTGGCGGGCCGCCTTCGATTCCGCCTTCACCGTCGAGGACGTCCTCACCCAGGAGGACCGTGCCTGCGCCCGCTGGACCTGGCGGGCCACCCACACCGGCGACTTCCTCGGCATCGCCGCCACCGGCCGCCGCGTCACCATGACCGGCATGACCCTCTTCCGCTTCGGCCCCGACGGCAAGGTCACCGAAACCTGGTGGCAGCACGACCAGCTTGGACTGATGCAGCAGCTGGGCGCGCTGGACGAGTTGGAGCAGTGAGGGACGCGGCGCGGGGAGCCGGGTGATACTGAACGGCTGAAAAGGCAGTTCCACAGGAGGCCCTTGTGCACGTCATCGGCGCAGCCGTCATGCCCCGCAACTGGGAGCGCTACCGGAGCGCGGTCGTCGAGATCCGCTTCCCGGACCGGACGGTTCACGTCGCGCCACGTCCCACCGGCACCGCCGAGGGTTCCTTCCCGGAAGCGGCCGGCGGCGCCACCGTCCATGTGATCACCGCCTGGAACCCCCGTGGCCGCACCGCGTCCCCCGACGCCAATGCCCGCGCTCACCGCCTGCTGCTCCGTGAGGTCCGTCGCCGTGGGCTCACCTGGTGGTCCGCCGAGGGCGGCGACACGAGCGGCACGCACCGCGAGGAGAGCGTCGCCGTCGTCGGTCTGGGCGACACCGCGGCGCGTGAGCTGGGCCGCCGCTTCGGGCAGGACGCGGTCTTCGCCTGGACTCCCGGCGCCTGGCGTGTCCTCGCGTGCGAAACCGACACCGTGTCGGTGAGCGGCTGGACGGCGTCCGAGAGGTGCGTCAGGAACTCCCGCGGCGCTTGTGCACCCGCCCCAGCCTGCGACCCATCAGCAGATGACCGACCAACGCGCCGCACGTGTTGAGGATGACGTCGTCCACGTCGAAGGCCCGCCCGGTGACCAGGGCGCCCTGGGCCGTCTCCACCAGCAGCATCACGGTCGCGGTCAGCAGCAGCACCCGCCACATCCCCCGGGCCCCCGGCGCGAGCACCGGCACCAGCACGCCGAACGGCACGCCCAGCAGGATGTTGCCGCCGATCTGCTTGACGGCGTCCCGCAGTTCGGGCTGGTCCAGATAGGCCTTCAGGGAGCGGCCGGGACGCAGGTTGGCGTGCGCCAGGGAGACGGAAGCCGGGGACGGTTCCAGAGTGATCTTGGCCAGTACGACGGCGAAGGCCACCATGAGGACGAAGGCGCACAGCATCGCCAGCAACCGGACGGGCAGCGGAAGCACGTGCGCCCCTGTCCCGCTCCGGCCCCGGCTCCCGCTCCGCTTCCGGTGCCGGCTCCGGTGCCGGCGGCCGAATCGGGCAAGGCGACTCGTCCAGGGCGCGCGGCCAAAAGAGGCCTCGCGTAAGTACGACGGGGTGCGGGCCATGTGGTCCTCCAGTCGTCAACGACTGCGGGAGACGACTCCTTCCTTCGCTCCGGTTTCCCCCGAAAGCCCGCGGCAGACAGCCGATTCGGTGAAAAGGCCGCCCCCGGACAGCACTTCGCCCCGTCGCACAGCGACGGGGCGAAGTGACGTACTGCTTACCGGGCCTTACCGACCTGCGTCAGTGGGCGTGGCCGTGGCTGTGGCCCGCGGCGGCCGGCTCTTCCTCTTCCTTCTTCTCGACGACCAGGGTCTCGGTCGTGAGCAGCAGGGAGGCGATGGAGGCGGCGTTCTCCAGGGCGGAACGGGTCACCTTGACCGGGTCGATGACGCCGGCCTTGACCAGGTCGCCGTACTCGCCGGTGGCGGCGTTGTAGCCCTGGCCCTTCTCCAGGTCCTTGACCTTGGAGACGATGACGTAGCCCTCCTGGCCGGCGTTCTCGCCGATCCAGCGCAGCGGCTCGACGACCGCGTTGCGGACCACGGCGACACCGGTGGCCTCGTCGCCGGTCTTGTCGAGGTTGCCCTCCAGGACCTTGGACGCGTGCACCAGGGCGGAGCCACCACCGGAGACGATGCCCTCCTCGACCGCGGCGCGGGTCGCGGAGATGGCGTCCTCCAGACGGTGCTTCTTCTCCTTCAGCTCCACCTCGGTGGCGGCGCCGACCTTGATCACGCACACGCCGCCGGCCAGCTTCGCGAGGCGCTCCTGGAGCTTCTCGCGGTCCCAGTCGGAGTCGGTGTTCTCGATCTCGGCCTTGATCTGCGCGACGCGGCCGGCCAGGTCCTCCTGCTTGCCCGCACCCTCGACGATCGTGGTGTCGTCCTTGGTGACGGTGACGCGGCGGGCGGAGCCGAGGACGTCGATGCCGACCTGGTCGACCTTGAGGCCGACCTCTTCGGAGATGACGGTGGCGCCGGTGAGGACGGCCATGTCCTGGAGCATCGCCTTGCGGCGGTCGCCGAAGCCGGGGGCCTTCACCGCGACGGCGTTGAAGGTGCCGCGGATCTTGTTGACGACCAGGGTCGACAGGGCCTCGCCCTCGACGTCCTCGGCGATGATCAGCAGCGGCTTGGAGCCGGCCTGGATGACCTTCTCCAGCAGCGGCAGCAGGTCCGCGATGGCGGCGATCTTGCCCTGGTGGATCAGGATGTACGGGTCGTCGAGGACGGCCTCCATGCGCTCCTGGTCCGTCACGAAGTACGGCGACAGGTAGCCCTTGTCGAAGGCCATGCCCTCGGTGAAGTCCAGCTCCAGACCGAAGGTGTTGGACTCCTCGACGGTGATGACACCGTCCTTGCCGACCTTGTCCATCGCCTCGGCGATCAGCTCGCCGACCTGCTGGTCCTGGGCGGACAGCGCGGCGACGGCGGCGATGTCGGACTTCTCGTCGATCGGACGGGCCGTGGCGAGCAGTTCCTCGGAGACGGCCTTGACGGCGGCGTCGATGCCCTTCTTCAGGGCGGCCGGGGAGGCGCCGGCGGCGACGTTCCGCAGGCCCTCGCGCACCAGCGCCTGGGCGAGCACGGTGGCGGTGGTGGTGCCGTCACCCGCGATGTCGTTGGTCTTGGTCGCCACCTCCTTCACCAGCTGCGCGCCGAGGTTCTCGTACGGGTCCTCGATCTCGACCTCGCGGGCGATCGTGACACCGTCGTTGGTGATGGTGGGGGCGCCGAACTTCTTGTCGATGACGACGTTGCGACCCTTGGGGCCGATCGTCACCTTCACCGTGTCGGCCAGCTTGTTGACGCCGCGCTCGAGGGCGCGACGGGCGTCCTCGTCGAACTTCAGGATCTTCGCCATGACAGCGGGAGCCCTCTCGAAATCTGTGGGTAAAAGACGAACTGCGCCCCGGGCGCCCGGCTTCGTTATCGGTCGCGGGGGCCAGGGGCGCAGCTCAGTGCAAAGGTTTGCTCGGGGTGAGTTACTTCTCGATGATCGCGAGAACGTCGCGAGCCGAGAGGACGAGGTACTCCTCGCCGTTGTACTTCACCTCGGTGCCGCCGTACTTGCTGTACAGGACGACGTCGCCGACCTTGACGTCGAGCGGAAGCCGCTCGCCGTTCTCGAAGCGACCCGGGCCCACGGCGAGGACGGCGCCCTCCTGGGGCTTCTCCTTCGCGGTGTCCGGGATGACCAGGCCAGAGGCCGTGGTCTGCTCGGCGTCCAGCGGCTGGACCACGATGCGGTCCTCGAGCGGCTTGATGGCAACCTTGGAGCTGGCGGTCGTCACGATCCGACCTCCCCCTTCGGAGATCTCACGGGGTTAACTGTCTGAGGTGGCGACCAGGTCGATCCGTCGTCGCGGGTGCCGGACCTGCCCGTCGCTTTGTTGGCACTCTCCAGTGGGGAGTGCCAGAGCCGAGACTATGACCGGGATTAGCACTCGGTCAAGCGGAGTGCCAATGACGCGTGGCGCGTCGGCCGGATCCCGGGTGCGCGCGGTCGTCCGGTGAGCGGTGTCGGCCGGTCGTTCTACAGGTAGTCCCGGAGGTTTCCGGCCGTCAGGTTCCGCTCCCGGATGGCCCGCAGGAGAGGGGCCGTGGCGGCTCCGGGGGTCAGCCGGACGATGTCGCCGGGGCGGAGGTGGCGGGGCCCTCGGGGGTAGGCGAGGCCCGCCGGGGTCAGGACGGCCCGCCAGAGCACGATGCCGGTGACGCCGCAGTCGGCGGCCGCGCGCAGGGTCGTCGCGTCGTACGCACCCCGGGGCGGGCGCAGGAGCCGGGTGCGGCGGGCGCAGAGCGCGGCGCGCTGGGCGGCGTACGAGGCTCCCGCGAGGGTCGTGCGTTCGGGGGTGAACCGGCTCACCGGGAGGCGGAGCCGGCGGACCGTGGCGGTGAAGCGGGGGTCGTGGTCGGGGGCGTCGTAGGTGAGGAAGACGACCCGGTCGCGGGTGGGGACGTGGTCCACGACCGGGGGCAGGGCGCGGCCCGACGGGGGCGCCGCCAGGGGATGGGCGCGCGGGCGTACGCCCTCCGCCGCCTTCTTGCCCAGGCGCTCGATGGGGGCGACGGACGGGGCGCAGCCGGTGAGGAACAGGGTGGGGGCGAGCACCCAGGCGCACACCACGGCCGCGCCCCGCACGCGCCGCCTCACGGGCGCCGCCCCGGGCGCCCGCTTCGCCACCGGCCGTCCGCCCGGCCGGCCGCCCGGACTCCCGACCGCCTCACCGAAGACCATCCGCCCACCCGGCCGAACGAAAGCCCTTCCGGCTTCCCCTCGACCACTCGCACTTCGAGCACCCGCTCCACCGACAGCCCACCCGACCCCGACCCCGCCGCGGAGGCGCCCACCTCACAGGTAGTCCTCCAGGCGCGCCACCGCGTACCCCTCACGCGTGACCTTGTTCAGGAAGCGGCGCATGTCGTCGACCATGGTGCCGTCCCAGTCGCTGCGGCCGCGGAAGTGGGTGAGGACGATGTCGCCCCGGCGCAGGCGCTGGTCGTCCTCGCGGTACTCCCAGTGGTCGACGTACACCTCCTCGTTCCAGATCGGGGCGTACTTGATGCCGCAGGACTTGGCGGCGACCAGGGTGTCCTGGTTGTAGTTGCCGTAGGGCGGCCGGAAGACGGTCGGGCGTCTGCCGTACTGCTTGAGCATGATGTCCTGCATGTCGCAGATCTCGTGCTTCTGCTCCTCGTAGGACAGCCCCGGCAGATAGGGGTGGGTGAGGGTGTGGTTGTCGACGGTGTTCCCGTAGGACTGCGCCGTGCGGAAGTAGCCGTAGTCGTCCTTGACCAGGTAGTTGCTGAGGAACGCGGTGTAGGGGATCTTCAGGTCCCGCATCATCCGCAGGAACCGGGGGTCCTTCTCCGAGCCGTCGTCGATGGTGAGGAAGACGACCTTGTTCCTGGTCGGGACCGTGGTGAAGACCGGCGGCAGGTCCCAGTCGTCCTGGTGGTCGACCTCGAAGCCGGCGCGCGCGGTGATGGTGGGTTTGACCGCGGGGGGCGGCGGGGGCGCGATCGGGACCTCGTCCAGGCCCCAGCGCCTGGCGGCGGCGACCATGCGGGTGTGTTCGGCGGCGCGGGGGTCCGGGGCCGCGTGGCCGGCCGCGCCCTGCCCGGCCGCCGGGCGGACGGCGTCCGGCCCGGACCCGGAACAGCCGGTGACGAGTGCGGTGGCGGCGAGGACGGCGGCGCCGCAGCCGAGGGCGACGCCACGCTTCCGGCGGCCGGGTGTCACCCCGGACCCGAACGCCCGGTTTTTGTCATTTTGTACTACTAGTCGCATGGTGCTGGATCTTCGCAGGCCCCGCCCGCGCGCCCCCGCCGACAACGCCGCCGTGACGCGCGCCATCCACCGACTGGCCCACAATGACCCGGTGAACGACCTCGCTCCTCTCCTCACCCCCGAAGGCCGGGCCCTCCTCGCGGAGGTCCGCGGCACCGCCCCGGCCGACGAGCTCGCCGTCGCCACCCGGCTGCGCCGCGACCACCCCGCCGAACTGGTGTCGGCCGCGCTCGGCCAGGCCCGGCTGCGGCAGCGCGCGGCGGCCAAGTTCGCGGCGGCGGACGCGGAGCGGATGTTCTTCACGCCGAACGGGGTCGAGCAGTCGACGCGGGCGAGCGTGGCGGCGTACCGGGCCCGGCGGCTGACCGATCTCGGGGTGTCCTCGGTGGCCGACCTGTGCTGCGGGATCGGCGGGGACGCCATCGCGCTGGCGCGGGCCGGGATCCGGGTGCTCGCCGTGGACCGGGACCCGCTGACGGCGGCCGTGGCGCGGGCGAACGCCGAGGCCCTCGGCCTGGGCGACCTGATCGAGGTGCGGGAGGCCGATGTCACGGAGGTGGACACCGCGGGGTACGACGCCGTGTTCGTGGACCCGGCCAGACGCGGCGGGCGGGGCAGGATCTTCGATCCCGAGGCGTACTCACCGCCGCTGTCCTGGGCCGTGGCCGCCGCCCGCCGGGCGCCGCGCGCCGCGCTGAAGATCGCCCCCGGCATCCCGCACGAGGCGGTGCCCGCCGAGGCCGAGGCGGAGTGGATCTCGGACGGCGGCGACGTGAAGGAGGCGGTGCTCTGGTTCGGCACCGGGGCGCCGGGCGCGGTGCGCGCCACCCTGCTGCCCGGCCCGCGCACCCTGCTCGGACGGGGGCTGCCGGATCCCGAAGTGCGGCCGGTGGGCCGGTACTTGTACGAGCCGGACGGCGCCGTGATCCGCGCGCACCTGGTCGCCGAGGTGGCCGAGGAGGTCGGCGGCGGGCTGATCGACGCGACGATCGCGTACGTCACCGCCGCGGAGCTGCACCCGACCCCGTACGCCACCCCCTACGAGATCACCGACCAACTCCCCTTCAACGTGAAGAAGTTGAAGGCGCTGCTGCGCGAGCGCGGGGTCGGGACGCTGACCGTGAAGAAGCGCGGGTCGGCGGTCGAGCCGGAGGAGCTGCGGCGCAAGGTCAGACCGCAGGGGCCGAACGCGGCGACCGTGTTCCTCACCCGGGTCGCGGGGGCGCCCACGATGCTGGTCGGCGGGCCCGCCCGGCCGCCGGCGGGCCCCTGAGCCGGCCGGGCGGTCAGCGCAGCGACGCCCACAGGTTCCCGGCGTCCGGCTCCTTCGCGATCACCCGGTTGGGGTCCGAGGGCGCCGTGACGACCGGCATCATCACGGTCCGTACCTGGTCCGCGCCGAGCCCCTTCAGGCTCTTGCCCAACTCGGTCAGCTCGTCCAGCGAGTCGAGGCCGGTGTCGGTGGTGAGGCTCTTGGTGACCGCGTCGGCGACCCGGTACAGCCTGGTCGGGTCGGTGAGCAGGTTCGTGCCGGATATCCGCTCCAACAGGGCCTTCACCAGGAGCTGTTGGAGACCTATGCGGCCGAGGTCGCTGCCGTCGCCGATGCCGTGCCGGGTGCGGGCGAGGGCCAGCGCCTGCTTGCCGTCGAGGTGATGCGATCCGGCCTTCAGATGCAGGTGGCTCTTGTCGTCGTCGATGTCCTGGCCCGTGGTGACGTCGACCCCGCCGAGCGCGTCGACCAGTTTGGCGAAGCCGGAGAAGTCGATCTCGATGAAGTGGTCCATGCGCACGCCGGTGACCGACTCGACCGTCTTGACCGCGCACACCGGACCGCCCACCGAGAAGGCGCTGTTGAACATCGAGCCGTACGCCACCGCCGTCGAACCCCCGGAGGGCAGCGGGCAGGAGGGGCGGGTGACGAGGGTGTCGCGCGGGATGCTGACCACGGTGGCGCGGGTGCGGCCCGCGTCGAGGTGCACCACCATCGCGGTGTCCGAGCGGGCGCCCGAACTGTCGCCGCCGCCCAGCTCCTTGTCGGCCTCGCCGCTGCGCGAATCCGAGCCGAGCACCAGGATGTTGAGGGAGCCGGCCGGGAGCGGGGCGGCCGCGGCCGTGGTGGCGCTCGGGGACGGGGCGATCATCGCGTGCGCGGGGCGGTCGTCGCCGAGCGCGCTGTCGATGTCGACGCCCTTGATGTTGTGGTCCAGGTGCCAATACGCATAGCCGGCGGTGGCCACGCCCAGCACCAGGGCCGCCGCCAGGGTGAGGCCGGCGATCCTCAGCACTCTCGAACGCCGCCCGTGCTCCTCGTGTCGCGTCACGACAGGAACGTAAGTCCGAATTATTAGGGGATTGTTAGCGGAGGCGGCACGGAAGGGTTTTCTTGGGGAATTCTCATCGGGGGCGGGCGGCCGACGCCCCGTCGAAACTTTCGATCATGCCGTCGGCCGGCGCACCTCCGCCGTGCTCGACCGCACCACCAGGCTGGTCGCCAGCTCCATCCGGGTGGCCACCCGGTCCTCGTGCGCGCTGCCCAGTTCGAGCACCATGCGGGCGGCGGCCTCGGCCATCTCGGTCAGCGGCTGCCGTACGGTCGTCAGCGGCGGGCCCACCCAGCGGGCCACCGGCAGATCGTCGAAGCCGACCACGCTGAGGTCCTCCGGGATGCGCAGCCCGAGTTCGCGCGCGGCCTCGTACAGGCCCACGGCCTGGAGGTCGTTGCCCGCGAAGACCGCGGTGGGCCGGTCGGGGCGGCGCAGCAGCTCCATGCCCAGGCGGTAGCCGGCGTCGTGATGGAAGTCCCCGGCCACCACGAGGGAGGGGTCGACGGGCAGCCCGGCCGTCTCCAGGGCGGCACGGTAGCCGTCGATGCGGGCGCGGCTGCACATCATCCGGGACGGGCCGCTGATCGCGCCGATCCGGGTGTGGCCCAGCTCGACCAGATGCCGGGTGGCCGCGAGCCCGCCCTGCCAGTTGGTGGCGCCGATGGACGGCACGTCAGGGCCCGGGTCGCCGGCCGGGTCCACCACCACGAACGGGATGGACCGGCTGGTGAGCAACGCCTGTTGGGCGATGTCCAGTTCGGACAGGACCAGCACCACTCCGTGCGGGCGGCGGGCGGCGACCTGGTCGGCCCAGGAGCGGCCGGGGGTGAGCCGCCCGGCGGACTCGGACAGCACCACGCTGAGCCCCGCCGACTGCGCCACGTTCTCCACGCCCCGGATGACCTCCATCGCCCAGGCGCTCTCCAGCTCGTGGAAGACCAGGTCTATCAGCGGCGAGCGGGAGGCCTCGGCGCGCCTGCGCCGGTAGCCGTGGGCGCGCAGCAGCTCCTCGACACGGGAACGGGTCGAGGGTGCGACGTCGGCTCGGCCGTTGAGGACCTTCGAAACAGTCGGAGCGGACACCCCCGCTTCTCGGGCGATCTCCGCGAGCGTCGCGGACTGCGTTTCCACGGGCTTCCCAGGCTTCATGCACGCGATCGTAATCCCTGCGCAACCTCTTGACGAAGCCCTTGTTACGCCATACGTTCCCGGAACATTCGGAACGCAACTCGAAACATTGCGAGAGGCCAGCATGGAGTCCTCCACGTCCAACGGCGGGCGCACGTTCAGCAGGCGCTGGATGCTCGGCGCCGGTGCCACCACACTTGTCGCCGCCGGCACCGCCGGACTCACGGCCTGCGGCTCCTCGGGAGGGTCCGGGGGCGGGGGTACGCTCACCGCTTTCGTATACGGCGACGGTGACGCCAAGGTCCAGGTCCAGGCGATCGACCGGTTCAACGCGTCGGCCGCCGCGAAGAAGGCCAAGGGCAAGATCAAGCTGGAGAAGGTGCCCGGCTCCGAGTACCCGACGAAGCTGCGCACCGCGATGGGTTCGCCCAACGCGCCCGACATCTTCTTCAACTGGGGCGGCGGCTCGATCAAGGCGTACCGGGACGCCAAGCAGCTGGTGGACCTCACCGACATCATCAAGTCGGACCCGGTTCTGCAGAACGGCTTCCTGCCCTCGGTGATCACGGCCGGCGGCCTCGGCGGGCGCGCCTACGGCATACCCATGCGCGGCATGCAGCCCGTGATCCTCTTCTACAACAAGACCCTCTTCGCCGAGCAGAAGCTCCAGCCGCCCACCACCTGGGACCAGCTGCTCGACATCAACAAGAAGCTGAAGAAGGCCGGAATCACCCCCTTCGCGCTGGGCGGCGCGGACATGTGGCCCGAGCTGATGTGGCTGGAGTACCTGGTCGACCGGATCGGCGGCCCCCAGGTCTTCGACAAGATCAAGAACGGCGACGCCTCCGGCTGGGGCGACCCGGCCGTCCTCAAGGCCGCCCAGACGGTCAAGCAGCTCATCGACGACGGCGCCTTCGGCAAGGGCTTCAACTCGGTCGCCTACACCAACGGCGGCGCCCCGGCCGTGTTCGCCAAGGGCAGGGCCGCGATGCACCTGATGGGCTCCTGGGAGTACAACACCCAGCTCGGCAAGTTCCCGGACTTCGCCCGCAAGGACCTCGGCTGGACCGCGTTCCCGACCATCGAGGGCGGTGCGGGCGACATCCGCAACGTCGTCGGCAACCCCACCAACTACTGGTCGGTCAACGCCCGCACGTCCAACAAGGACGCCGCGATCGCCTTCCTGCGCGACTGCGCCTCGGAGACGTACGCCAAGGAACTCGTCGCCATCGGCGCCATCCCGACCACGGCCAACGCCGACAAGCTGCTCGACGCCTCGCCGAACCCGGCGTTCGCGAAGTTCCAGTACAAGATGGTGCAGGAGGCCCCGGCGTTCACGCTGAGCTGGGACCAGGCCGTCGACCCGAACGTGTCGACGCCGATGCTCACCGAGGTCAACAAGCTGTTCGTCGGCAAGTCTTCGCCGAGCCAGTTCGTCTCGGCGCTCCAGGGGCTGAAGTGAGCATCACCGCAACAAAGGGCGACTCGCACACCAGTGCGGGTCGCCCGCGGCGGCGTGCCGGAGCGAACGCGGGCCGCCCGCACACCGCTCTGGCTCTGCCCGCCGTGCTGTTCTTCACGTTCTTCGCCGTCGTTCCCATGGTGCTGGCCTTCTGCCTCTCCTTCACCCAGTGGAACGGCCTCGGCAATCCCCGGCCTGTGGGCTTCGCCAACTGGCAGAAGCTGTTCGACGACGGCCGGCTCACCCAGTCCCTCACGGTCACCGTGCTGCTCACGGTGGTCAGCTGGGCCTTCCAGACGGTGCTCTCCCTGCTGCTCGGGGTCTGGGCGGCGGGCAAGCAGCGCAACCGCGCGATCCTGTCGGCGGTCTTCTTCGTGCCGTTCCTGCTGTCCTCGACGGCGATCTCGCTGCTGTTCTACGCCCTGCTCGACCCCAACTTCGGCATCATCCCCGGGGACACCCTCGGCTCCACGAACGGCGCCTTCCTCGCGATCGTGTTCGTCGGCGGCTGGCAGTTCATCCCCTTCCACACCCTGATCTACCAGGGCGGAGCGCGGCAGATTCCCGAGGTCCTCTACCAGGCGGCGGCCATCGACGGCGCGGGCCGCTACCGGCAGTTCTTCTCCATCACGCTGCCCCAGCTGCGGAACACCGCGACCACCTCCGGGGTGCTGATGGTGGTCGGTTCGCTGACCTATTTCGAGACCGTCCTGATCCTCACCCAGGGCGGCCCCGGCACCGACACGGCGATCCTGCCGTACCTGATGTACCAGGCCGGTTTCAAGAGCTACGACTTCGGCTACGCCAGCGCCATCGCCTCCTTCCTGGTGGTGGTCGCGACCGCGCTGTCGCTGCTGCTGGTGCGGCTGTCCGGCTTCGGCAACATGCGCAGTACCCGGGAAGGAATGTGACGAGGTGTCTCACGACACGCTGCCCCACGCCGTGAAGACCGGCGCCGCGCCCGCGGCCCGGCCGGACGGGCGCCGCCGCCGCCGGCACTGGACCCAGCGACGCAACCCACTGGCCGGCCTCGGCTCCTTCGTCTGGCTGATCGTCGTCATCGTCCCGATCTACGCGATGATCTCCGTTTCGCTCATGCCGCAGGACCAGGCGCTGGGCCACAACGCGCTGAAGCCGCCGAGCAGCCCGACGTTGTCCAACTACGACCTCGTGCTGCACAACTCCTTCTTCCACCTCCTGTGGAACACGGTGCTGGCGGCGGCGGCCGTCGTGGTGATCGTGCTGGTGCTGTGCATACCGCTCGCCTACGTCGCCGTACGCACCCGCGGCTTCTGGTCAGGGGCCGCCTTCCGGCTGTTCCTGCTCGGTGTGGCCATCCCGGCGCAGGCGGTCGTCGTGCCGCTGTACCTGATGATCGCCAAGCTGAACCTCTACGACAGCCTGCTCGCGATCATCCTGCCGACGGCCGCGTTCGCGATGCCGGTGGCCATCCTGGTCCTCACCGGCACCATGAGGGACATCTCCGAGGAGGTGTACGAGGCGATGGCCCTGGACGGCGCCTCGCCCATCCGGATGCTGTTCCAGCTGGTCATCCCGATGTCCAAGGGCGGCATCAGCACCGTCGTGATCTACTCGGCGCTCCAGGCGTGGAACGGCTTCCTCTTCCCGCTGATCTTCACCCAGTCCGAGGGACCGCGCGTGCTGACCCTCGGTCTGTTCACCTACATGAGCCAGTTCGGCGTGAACATCCCCGCCCTGCTCGCCTCGGTGGTCCTCTCCGGCATCCCGATCTTCGCCGTGTATCTGGTGGCCCGTCGCGCCCTGGTCGGCGGCCTGATGGGTGTGGGCGGCAAGTGACCGCCGCCCGGCCCCCCTTCTTGACAGGAGTTTCATGAGCACCACCCCCTGGCGCGACCCGGCCCTGCCCGCCGACACCCGTGTGGACGACCTCATCGCGCGGATGACCCTGGAGGAGAAGACCGCCCAGCTCTACGGCGTATGGGTGGGCGCGGCCACGGACGGCGAAGGGGTCGCGCCGCTCCAGAGCGAGATGTCCTCGGACTACGACTGGGACGAGCTGATCACCCACGGGCTCGGCCAGCTGACCCGCTCCTTCGGCACCGCCCCGGTGGAGCCGGCGCTCGGCGCGCAGGCACTGGCCCAGGCCCAGCGCCGGATCGTCGAGGCGAGCCGCTTCGGCATCCCGGCCGTCGCCCACGAGGAGTGCCTCGCGGGCTTCACCGCCTGGCAGGCGACCGCGTACCCGGTGCCGCTGGCCTGGGGCGCGGCCTTCGACCCCGCGCTCGTCGAGGAGCTGGGCGGGCGCATCGGCCGCGACCTGCGCGCGGCCGGCGTCCACCAGGGCCTCGCGCCCGTCCTGGACGTGGTCCGGGACCTGCGCTGGGGCCGGGTGGAGGAGACCATCGGCGAGGACCCGTACCTCGTCGGCACCATCGCCACGGCGTACGTCCGGGGCCTGGAGTCGGCCGGAATCGTGGCCACGCTCAAGCACTTCGCCGGGTACGCGTCCTCGGCGGGCGCCCGCAACCACGCGCCGGTGCGCGCGGGAGCGCGGGAGCTGGCGGAGGTGACGCTGCCGCCGTTCGAGATGGCGCTGCGCGAGGGCGGCGCCCGCTCGGTGATGGCCGCCTACACCGAGACGGACGGCGTCCCGGCCTCGGCCGACCCCCGGCTGCTGACCGGGCTGCTGCGCGAGGACTGGGGGTTCACCGGCACGGTCGTCTCCGACTACTTCGCCATCGGCTTCCTCCAGTCCCTGCACCGGGTGGCCGGGAGCCCCGCCGACGCCGCGCGGGTCGCGCTGGAGGCGGGCATCGACATCGAGCTGCCCACGCTGAACTGCTACGGCACGCCGCTCGTGGAGGCCGTGCGCGACGGGCGGATCCCCGAGGCACTGGTGGACCTGGCCCTGCGCCGGGTGCTGCTCCAGAAGTGCGAACTGGGCCTGCTGGACCCGGACTGGTCGCCGGAGACCGGTGCGGAGATCGACCTGGACTCGGCCGGGAACCGGGACCTGGCCCGGCGGCTCGCCGAGGAGTCGGTCGTGCTGCTGGACAACCCGGACGGCGCCCTGCCGCTGGCCCCGGACGCCCGGATCGCGGTCGTCGGGCCGCGCGCTGCGGACGCGATGGCCATGCTGGGCTGCTACTCCTTCCCGTCCCATGTGCTCACCCAGCACCCCGAGGTGCCGCTGGGCATCGACATCCCGACCCTCCTGGACGCCGTGAAGTCCGAACTCCCGGACGCCAAGGTCACGTTCGCGGAGGGTTGCGGGGTCTCGGACCCGGACACCTCCGGCTTCGCCGAGGCGGTGGCGCGGGCCGCCGAGTCGGACGTGTGCGTGGCCGTCCTCGGCGACCGGGCCGGGCTGTTCGGGCGCGGCACCTCCGGCGAGGGCTGCGACGCGGAGGACCTGCGACTGCCGGGCGTCCAGGCCGAGTTGCTGGACGCGCTGGTCGCGACCGGCGTCCCGGTGGTCCTGGTGCTGCTGACCGGCCGCCCGTACGCGCTGGGCCGCTGGCAGGACCAGCTCGCCGCGGTCGTCCAGGCGTTCTTCCCGGGCGAGGAGGGCGGTCCGGCGCTGGCCGGGGTGCTGTCCGGCCGGGTGAACCCCTCCGGGCGGCTCCCCGTGAGCGTGCCGAACCGGCCCGGCGGCCAGCCCTGGACCTACCTCCAGCCCCCGCTCGGCCAGGCCAGCGAGGTCAGCAACCTGGACCCGACCCCGCTCTACCCGTTCGGACACGGCGGCTCCTACACCACGTTCGCCTGGGAGGACTTCGCCGGACCCGAGGCGGAGATCCCGACGGACGGCTCGTACGACCTCTCGCTCACCGTCCGCAACACCGGTGAGCGCGCGGGCGCGGAGGTCGTCCAGCTCTACCTGCACGACCCGGTGGCCTCGGTGACCCGTCCGGACATCCGGCTGATCGGCTACCAGCGCGTGGAGCTGGCCGCCGGCGAGTCCCGCCGCCTCACCTTCCGCTTCCACACCGACCTGTCCTCCTTCCCCGACCGCGACGGCACCCGGATCGTGGAGCCGGGCGAGCTGGAGCTGCGGCTCGGCGCGTCGAGCACGGACGTACGGCACCGGGCGCGGCTGCGGCTGACGGGGCCGGTGCGGACGGTCGGCGCCGGGCGCAGGCTGCGGTGCGAGGCGGAGGTGGCGGAGGCCTGACCGCCGGGACCTGATCTTTGCCGGGGGTTCGAACCCCCGGCAAAGATCAGGTCCCGTGTGTTGCGCCTCCCGGAGGCGTCCGGGTCGTTCCTGGAAGGGTCGTCGCTGATCCGACACCCCTCACAGGAGCGGCACTTTGACGACCACGCAGTCCGTGACGAAGAAACTGCCCGAGGTCACGCTCGCGTTCTGGATCATGAAGATCGCGGCGACGACCCTCGGCGAGACCGCGGGCGACCTGTTCTCCCAGACCCTGCGGCTGGGCTACTTCCTCACCACCCTCGCCCTGTTCCTGGTCTTCGTGGTGACGCTGGTGGTCCAGCTCCGCTCGGCGCGCTACCAGCCGTTCTGCTACTGGACGGTGATCCTGTCGACCTCCATGGCCGGCACCACCCTGTCCGACTTCATGAACCGCGAGGCCGACCCCCGGTACCTCCCGGCCGGGGAGACGAGCCTGGGCTGGGGCCCGCAGGGCCTCGGCCTCGGCTATCCGCAGGGCGCCGCGATCCTGGTCTCGCTCCTGCTGCTGGTCTTCCTCTGCTGGAAGCTCAGCGGGATGACCTTCCGGATCACCGAGATCGTCACCTTGCGGGGCGAGGCGCTGTTCTGGACGGCGATCCTCGTCTCCAACACGCTCGGCACCTCGATGGGCGACTTCCTCTCGGACAGCTCGGGCCTCGGCTACCTGGGCGGCGCCGCCCTGGTGACCGCCCTGCTCCTGGTCCTGGTCACGCTGACACGGGTGCCCGCCGTGCCGAACGTGCTGCTGTTCTGGATCGCCTTCGTGCTGACCCGGCCGCTGGGCGCGACGGCCGGGGACCTGCTGACCAAGCCGGTCGCCAAGGGCGGGCTCGACCTGGGCACGGCCGGTTCCTCGGCGGTGCTGCTCACGGTGCTGCTCGGGCTGATGGCCTACCAGCAGGCAACGCGGACACCCCGCCTCCGGAACACCGGAGACGGGGTGTGAGTAGAGCGCCGGGCAGGCCTTGCACCTGCATCTCCCCGCAGGAAGCGGGACGTCTTTCCTTGGACCACCAACGCACTGCGTTCGTACCGGGTTTCCGGCCGTTCGCTGTGTGATGATCATAGACCGACGGAGGCGGGGACGGCAACTCGCCCGGAACAAAGGGGACTCGGCCACCTCTGATCGGCCGCCCCTAGTCGGACGCGACCGCCTCGAAGCGCCAGCGGTGCACCGCCCGGGTCACCAAACCCGGGTCCGGCTCCGGCAGTTCGGGCACCTCCGCGTCGTACGCCGCGTCCCACCACGTGATGACCAGGACCCGGTCGCCGGGCGCGCGGAAGGTCTCGCGGCGCGACGGCTCCGGGGCGAGCCGCTGTTCGCGGGCCCAGCGCAGCAGTTCCTCGCCCCGGCCCTCGGCGGCGCGCGCCTCCCACATCAGCGCGACCGTCATGAGTACAGGTTCTCCTTGCTGACCTCGTGCACATGGTCGTGGTTGCCCGGCACGTGCGGGTCGGTGACCGGCAGGGAGGAGTCGGCCGACAGGTCCCAGCTGGAGGCGGCCCGGTTGCGGGCGACCATCTCGGCGCCGAGCGCGGCCACCATCGCGCCGTTGTCCGTGCACAGCTTCGGACGCGGCACGCGCAGCCGGATGCCGGCGGCCTCGCAGCGCTCCAGGGCGACGGCGCGCAGCCGGGAGTTGGCCGCGACCCCGCCGCCGATCATCAGATGGTCGACGCCCTCGTCCTTGCAGGCGCGCACGGCCTTGCGGGTGAGCACGTCCACCACGGCCTCCTGGAAGGAGGCGGCCACGTCGCGCACCGGGACCTCCTCGCCGGCCGCGCGCCTGGCCTCGATCCAGCGGGCCACGGCGGTCTTGAGGCCGGAGAAGGAGAAGTCGTACGCCGGGTCCCGCGGGCCGGTCAGACCGCGCGGGAAGCTGATCGCCGCGGGGTCGCCCTCCTTCGCGTACCGGTCGATGACCGGGCCGCCGGGGAAGCCCAGGTTCAGCACGCGGGCGATCTTGTCGAAGGCCTCGCCGGCCGCGTCGTCGATCGTCGCGCCCATCGGCCGTACGTCGGAGGTGATGTCCGAGGACAGCAGCAGCGAGGAGTGGCCGCCGGAGACCAGCAGGGCCATCGTCGGCTCGGGCAGCGGGCCGTGCTCCAGCTGGTCGACGCAGATGTGGGAGGCGAGGTGGTTGACGCCGTAGAGGGGCTTGCCGAGCGCGTAGGCGTAGGCCTTGGCGGCGGAGACGCCGACGAGGAGGGCGCCGGCCAGGCCGGGTCCCGCGGTGACCGCGATGCCGTCGAGGTCCTTGGCGGTGACCCCGGCCTCCTTCAGGGCGCGGTCGATGGTCGGGACCATCGCCTCCAGGTGGGCCCGGGACGCGACTTCGGGGACGACACCGCCGAAGCGGGCGTGTTCGTCCACGCTGGAGGCGACGGCGTCGGCCAGCAGGGTGGTGCCGCGCACGATGCCGACGCCGGTCTCGTCGCAGGAGGTCTCGATGCCGAGGACGAGGGGTTCGTCAGCCATTGATCTCGGTTCCTTGAACAGATGCGGAAGGGTCGGTCAGGCGCATCACCAGGGCATCCACGTTCCCCGGCTGGTAGTAGCCGCGTCTGAACCCGATGGGGGCGAAGCCGAAGCGCTCGTAGAGCTTCTGCGCGCGGACGTTGTCCACCCGGCATTCGAGCATCACCTCGCGGCACTCGAACGTGGTCGCCGCCCGCAGCAGGTCGGTCAGCAGACGCCCGCCGAGCCCCGAACCCTGCTGGTCGCGGGCGACGGCGATGGTCTGGATGTCGGCCAGGTCGCCGGAGGCGACGAGGCCCGCGTAGCCGACGATCCGGCCGGTGGGGTCCTGGGCCACGACATAGCGGCGGGTGGCCGCGGGGCCCCGGGAGTGGGCCAGCTCGGACCAGAACATGCCCCGGGACCAGGCGTCCTCGGGGAACAGGTCCTTTTCGAGCCCCAGGACCGGGTCGATGTCCCACCAGCGCATCTCGCGCAGTTCCACGGTCACTTCGGGGTGACCACCTTGTAGTTCTTGGGGACCTGCGCGTCCGGGCGGCGCAGGTAGAGCGGCCGGGGCGCGGGCAGTTCCTCGCCCGCGGCCAGTCTCTCGGCGGCGAGCGCGGCCAGCGCGGCGGCGGACACGTGCTCGGGCTCGTGGGCGCGCGGGAACGTGTCCGGGTAGAGCAGGGCGCCGGCGCCGACGGCCGGGAGCCCGGCGACCTGGTCGGCGATGTCGGCGGGGCGGTCGACGGCCGGGCCGGTCAGCCGGGTGCGGGAGTCGGCGTACGTCGCCCAGTAGACCTCCTTGCGCCGGGCGTCGGTCGCCACGACGAAGGGGCCCGTCTCGATGTCGGCGGCGTAGGCGAGGCCGTCCAGGGTGCACACGCCGTACACGGGGACGCCGAGCGCCAGGCCGAAGGTGTCGGCGGTCATCAGACCGACGCGCAGTCCGGTGTAGGGGCCGGGTCCGGTGCCGACGACGATCCCGGTGACCGCCTCCAGCTTGAGGCCGGCCTCGGTGAGGACCCGGTCGACGGCCGGCAGCAGCAGCTCCCCGTGCCGGCGCGCGTCCACCTGTTTCGACGAGGCGATGACGTCCGTGCCGTCGTGCAGGGCGACGGTGACGGCGGGTGTTGCGGTATCCAGAGCGAGCAAGAGCACGCGAACAGCCTACGGCGCCCGCGCCTCGTGCACGGCCGCCCGGGGCGGACGGTCACCGACTGCTACGGTCGGTACGAAATACGACATATGACATGCGGCGGAGGTGGCAGCAGGTGACAGGGACCAGCTCGGGAGTCGTGGCCGGCCTCACCGCGGCGGCCCTCGCGGCGGTCGGCTTCCTGGCCTACGAGGCGAACGCGACCGTACCGGCGGGGCTCGGCGGCCGTCCCGCGGCGAACGGCCTGCCCGGCGGACAGGCCACGAAGGCGCCCCGCGACCGGCGTCACCCGACCGCCCTGCCGAACGCTTCCGGCAAGGGTGAACGGGTCGTGTACTCGGTGGACGACGACCGGGTCTGGCTGGTCGGCACCGGCGACCGGGTGCTGCGCACCTTCCGCGTCCGGCCGGGCACCGTGGACCCGCCGACCGGCATGTACTGGGTCGCCTCCCGCTCCCGCGCCGTCACCGGCACGGACGGCATCCCGATCGAGCACGTGGTCCGCTTCACCACGGTCGACGGCGTCACCATCGGCTTCAGCGCCCCCGTGACCGGCGACGCCGTGCCGGACGCGGGCGCGGGCGCCAGGACCGGCGGCATCCGCGAGACCCGCGCCGACGGCGACGCGATGTGGCGGTTCGCGACGATCGGCGAACGGGTGGTCGTGATCCGCTGAGGCCCCACCCGCGGTGCGGCCTCGGCTCAGGCGGCCTGGCGGGGGCTGTCCGGCTGCCGGGGAGCCCGGGGCTCCGGGGGGCGGGGCGGGCGGGAGATCACCGCAGCGGCGGCGCACGCCGCCAGGAGGTCGCGCATGGACACCGGGGCGGGGCGCTCCGGCGGGCGAGGAGCGGTCATGGACGCCTCCTGAGGTGCTGGGGGCGGCGTAGTTAGGTATGCCTGACTACGGGCTGGACACCATGTCATCACGCCCGGGGTGGCCATGCAACAGCTTGCCGACGGCCTGTCGGGAAACCGGCCGGGTTCAGGCCGTCAGGGTCTCCAGGCCGGCCTCGGCCCAGCGCTCCCCGAGCCCGGTGAGGGTCACGTGCCGTACCTCGTCCGTGGTGTCGCCGACGGCGCGGTGGATGACGAGCTGGAGCCGGTCCTCGGTCAGCTCCTCGACCTTGCCCTCGCCCCACTCCACGACGATCACGGAGTCGGACAGCGAGACGTCGAGGTCCAGGTCCTCCATCTCGTCCAGACCGCCGCCGAGCCGGTAGGCGTCCACGTGCACGAGCGGCGGGCCGTCGCCGAGGGAGGGGTGCACCCGGGCGATCACGAAGGTCGGCGAGGTGACCGCGCCCCGCACCCCGAGCCCCTCCCCGAGCCCCCGGGTCAGGGTGGTCTTGCCGGCGCCCAGTTCCCCGGAGAGCATCACCAGGTCCCCGGCGCGCAGCAGCTTGGCGAGGCGCCGGCCCAGCTCGCGCATCTGCTCGGGCGAGGTGATCGTCAGCCGGGTGCCGGCGGGGGCGTGCTCAGCGGGGTCGTGCTCAGCGGGGTCGTACGGTGCTGCTGCTGGACGTTCCATAGGAACTTACGGTAGCGGCTGCGGGCACCGCACCCGCGCGGGTGAGCAGGTCGGCGAGGCGGTCTATGACCACCTCCGGGTGCTCCAGCATCACCAGGTGCCCGGCGTCCGGCACCAGCACCAGCTCGGCGTCGGGCAGTTCGTCGGCTATGGCCTCGCTGTGCGCGCTCGGCGTCACCAGGTCCTGCACCCCCGCGAGGACCAGCACCGGCATGTCCCGGAAGCAGGCCAGCGCGCCCGTCTTGTCGTGGTCGGTGAAGGCCGGGTAGAACTCGGCGACCACGTCGATCGGCGTGGACTCGATCATCCGCTCGGCGAACCGCTCCACGGCCGGGTCGATGTCGCGCCCGGCGAACGAGTACCGCTTGATGATCCCCGCGAACAGCTCGGCCGTGGCCCGGCGCCCCTTCTCCACCAGCTCCGCCTGCTGCCCGAGCGCCCTGAGCACCCCGGGCAGGACCCGGCGTATCGCGTTGACGCCGGCCACCGGCAGCCCGAAGCTCACCTCGCCGAGCCGCCCGGAGGACGTGCCCACGAACGCGGTGGCCACCACCCGCTCCCGGATCAGCTCCGGGTACTCGGCGGCGAGCGCCATCACGGTCATCCCGCCCATCGAGTGGCCGACCAGCACGATCGGACCCTCCGGCACGGCCGCGTCGACGACCGCCTTCAGGTCGCGGCCGAGCCGGTCGATGGTGAGCGGCTCCCGGTCCCGGTGCTGGGCCACGCCCCGCCCGGAGCGGCCGTGGCTGCGCTGGTCCCAGTGCACGGTGCGGACGACCCCGCGCAGGGCCGCGCGCTGGAAGTGCCAGGAGTCCTGGTTGAGGCAGTAGCCGTGGCAGAAGACGACGGTGACCGGTGCGGGCGCCTTGCGGCCGAAGAGCCGGAGCCTGCGCGGGGAGGGCGGCGCGCCCGTGTCCGGCTCGACCTCGTCGACCTCGTAGTACAGCTCGGTGCCGTCGTCGGCGTAGGCCTTGCCCGGGGTGCCGCGCAGGGTGCCGTAGGGCCCCGCGGAGTCCAGCGCCAGCCGGGCCTTCCTGCGCACCGCGCGGCCCACCGTCATCCGCTCGACGGCGACGCCGGCCGCCGCGCTCGCGGCGAGGACGCCTATCGCGGCACCGGCGATGCCGGTCGCCCTGCGCCAGCTCCCGGCCGCCCCCGCGGCGGAGGCGGCGGCCGCCGCGGCGACGGCGTCCGTCATGACATCCGCCCTGCTCTCGCTCACGTGCCGCTCCTCCTCGCCGCGCCGGATGGCCGTACCGATGGTCGCCGAGACGGGTGGGCCGGGGGCGCCGATTGTGACCGTTGTTACACGTGATTTCGGATGGCCGTCCTCGAACGGGTTATCCGCGCGCTTCCTTGTTGACGGCATCGGCGTCGGCGACGTCATCGAGGCCAACGCCGCCGTCGACGTAGACGCGCGGCACCCGGGTCCCGATGCGCGTGACGATCTCGTACACGATCGTGCCGCAGGCCGCCGCCCAGTCCTCGGCGGTGGGCTCGCCCCGGTCGCCGGGTCCGAAGAGCACCGCCTCGGCGCCGGCGGGCGGTTCGTCGCCGCAGAGGTCCACCACGAACTGGTCCATGGCGACCCGCCCGGCGACCGTCCGCCACTTGCCCTCGACCAGCACCGGTCCGGCGCCGGAGGCGTGCCGCGGGATGCCGTCGCCGTAGCCGAGCGGGACGAGGCCGAGGGTGGTGTCGCCGGGGGTGACGTAGTGGTGGCCGTAACTGACCCCGTGCCCGCCCGGCACCCGCTTGACCAGTGCCAGCGAGGCGCCGAGCCGCATCACCGGGCGCAGCCCGAAGTCCGCCGGGGTGCCGACCTCGGGGCTGGGCGACAGGCCGTACATGGCGATACCGGGACGGACCAGGTCGAAGTGACTCTCGGGAAGGGTGAGCGTGGCGGGCGAGTTGGCGATGTGCCGCACCTCGGGGCGCACGCCCTGCCCCTCGGCGTACGCCACCATCTCCCGGAAGCGGGTGAGCTGCGCGTCGATGGAGGGGTGGCCCGGCTCGTCGGCGCAGGCGAAGTGCGACCACAGGCCGGTGACCCGGACCAGGCCGTCGGCCTCGGCGCGCAGGGCGGCGGCGACCAGTTCGGCCCAGTCGGCGCCGGGCTGGCAGCCGTTGCGGCCGAGCCCGGTGTCGGCCTTGAGCTGGACCCGCGCGGTCCGCCCGGCCGCGCGGGCTGCCTCGGTGACCTCCGTCAGCGCCCACATCCCGCTGAGCGAGACGTCGATGTCCGCCTCGATCGCCTGCCGCCAGGGCCCGCCGGGCACCCACAGCCAGCACAGGGCGCGCTGGGTCAGCCCGGCCGCGCGCAGCGCGAGGGCCTCCTCGGGGGTGGCGGTGCCGAGCCAGGTGGCCCCGGCCTCGACGGCCGCGCGGGCGCAGGGCAGGGCGCCGTGGCCGTATCCGTCGGCCTTGACGACGGCCATCACGGCCGCGTCCCCCACCCGGGCACGCAGGGTCCGCACATTGGCGCGCAGGGCGTCCAGATCGATCTCGGCCCGGGCGCGCAGGGGGGTGGTCGGCTCAGCTGCTGTCTCAGTCATGGCGCCCCCAGTCTCTCAGAGGGCGACGCCGGGGCCGGGTGCGGTGCCGGGAACCCCGGCACCGGGTCGCCGCCTCAGTCCCGCACGTCCCGCCAGGCCTGGGGCACGCGGTCCGCCACGTCGTGGGCGCCCGCCGGCGCGCCCTGCGCCGCGAACCGGCCCGCCAGACCGTGGAGATAGGCGGCGACGCTGCCCGCGTCCAGGGCGGACAGGCCCGCGGCGAGCAGGGACCCGCCGAGCCCGGACAGCACGTCGCCGCTGCCGGCGGTGGCCAGCCAGGGCGTGCCGGTGGCGTTCACCCGGACGGCCCCGCCCGCCGCGTCGGCGACCAGCGTCGTGGAGCCCTTGAGCAGCACCGTCGCCCGGTAGACGGCCGCCAGTTCGCGCACCGCGGCGAGCCGGGCGCCCTCGACCTCCTCGCGTGGCACGCCGAGGAGGGCCGCGGCCTCGCCCGCGTGCGGCGTCATCAGGGTGGGCGCGGCACGCCCGCGCACGGCGTCCCGCTCCGCGAGCCGCAGCCCGTCCGCGTCCAGCAGCACCGGCACCTCGGTGGCCAGCACCTCGGCGACGGTCGCCGCGTCGTCGCCCGCGCCCGGCCCGGTGACCCAGGCCTGCACCCGGCCCGCCTTGGCCGGGCCCCGGTCGGAGACCAGGGTCTCGGGGAAGCGGGCGATGACCGCGTCCGCGGCCGGGCCGACGTAGCGCACGGCCCCGGCACCGCCGCGCAGCGCCCCGGAGACGGCGAGCACCGCGGCGCCCGGATAGCGCGCGGATCCGGCGGCGATCCCGACCACGCCCCGCCGGTACTTGTCGCTCTCGGCGGCGGGCCGCGGCAGCAGCCGCGCCACGTCCCCGTGTTGCAGCGCCTCCAGCCCGGCCCCGTCGGGCAGCTCCAGGCCGATGTCCACGAGCCGCACCACCCCGGCGTACTCCCGCGCCGGGTCCACCAGCAGTCCGGGCTTGTACGTGCCGAAGGTGACGGTGAGGTCGGCCCGTACGGCCGCGCCCAGCACCTGACCGGTGTCCGCCTCGACCCCGCTGGGCAGGTCCACCGCGACCACCGCGGCCCGGGACCGCTCCACGGCCTCCGCCAGCCGCGCGGCGTCGGGCCGCAGCCCGCCCTTGCCGCCGATCCCGACGATGCCGTCCACCACGAGGTCGGCCCGCGCGATCACCGCCGCGGCCGACTCGGGTGCGACGGTCACGCCCCCGGCGCGCCGCAGCGCGGCCAGCCCCCCGCCGTGGACCCGCTCGGGCGACAGCGGTACGGCCGTCACCCCGGCCCCCCGGCGCGCCAGCCGGGCGCCCGCGTACAAGGCGTCGCCGCCGTTGTCGCCGCTGCCGACCAGCAGGACCACCCGGCTGCCGTACACCCGGCCCAGCAGATCGGCGCAGGCGGCACCCAGGCCGGCGGCCGCCCGTTGCATCAGCGCCCCCTCGGGCAGCCGCGCCATCAGGGCCCGTTCGGCCGCCCGTACCGTCTCCACACCGTACGCACTCCGCATGGCACCGAGTCTGCCCCGTCACCCCCACCGTCCACACCCGGGCCCGGCCGCTCAGGCCTCGGCGACCACCACGGCCGACGCGATGCCCGCGTCATGGCTGAGGGACACGTGCCAGCTCCGCACCCCCAGCTCGGCGGCGCGCGCGGCGACCGTGCCCCGCACCCGCAGCCGCGGCCGCCCGCTGTCCTCGACGTACACCTCGGCGTCCGTCCACAGCAGCCCCGGCGGCGCGCCGAGCGCCTTGGCCAGCGCCTCCTTCGCCGCGAACCGGGCCGCCAGCGAGGCGACCCCGCGCCGCTCCCCGCTGGGCAGCAGCAACTCCCCCGCCACGAACAGCCGGTCGGCCAGCTGCGGGGTCCGCTCCAGGGACGCCCGGAAGCGGTCGATCTCCGCCACGTCGATTCCGACTCCGATGATGCTCATGGGCAGCACCCTAGACAGGCCGGCCCGGTACGCCCTCTACGCTTCGGCCATGAACAGCACCGCGTCCCAACAGACCTATCTCTCCGACCTGTTCTCGCTCGACGGCCGTGTCGCCGTGGTGACCGGGGGCAGTTCCGGCATCGGCCGGGGCGTCGCCGGGGCGCTGGCACGGGCCGGGGCGAGCGTGGTGCTCGTGGCCCGAGGCGAGGAGCAACTGGCGGCCACCGCCGATGAGTTGGCGGCGGACGGCTGCCGGGCGGCCTGGGTCGCCGGGGACCTCGGCACCCGGGCGGGGGTCCGGGCGGCGGCCGAGGAGGCGGCGGGCGTGTTCGGGGAGCCGGACATCCTCGTGAACTCGGCCGGGATCAATCTGCGGCCCCCGATGAGCGAGCTGGGCGAGGACGTCTGGGACGCCACCATGGCCGTGAACCTGGAGGCGCCGTTCCTGCTGGGCCAGCGGTTCGGGCCCGGCATGGCGGAGCGCGGCTTCGGCCGGATCATCCACATCAGCTCCCAGCAGGCGCACCGGGCTTTCGTGAGCAGCGGCGCGTACGGCGTCTCCAAGGGCGCGCTGGAGTCGCTCGCCCGCTCGCAGGCGGAGGCGTGGTCGCCGTACGGGGTCACCTGCAACGCCCTGGTGCCGGGCTTCGTGATGACCCCGCTCAACGCGCGGCTGTCCGCCGACCCGGAGCGGGTGGCGGCGCTGGCCGCGCGCACCATGACCGGGCGCAACGGCCTCGCCGGGGACTTCGCGGGCGCCGCCGTCTTCCTCGCGAGCCGCGCCTCCGCCTACGTCACGGGCCAGTCGATCTGCGTCGACGGAGGCTTCTCGGTCCACTAGGACGGGCTCGGTCCACTAGGACGGGATCACTCCACGGTCACCGACTTCGCCAGGTTCCGCGGCTGGTCCACCTCGTTGCCCCGGGCCGCGGCCAGTTCGCAGGCGAAGACCTGGAGCGGCACCGTGGCCACCACCGGCTGGAGCAGGGTCGGCGTGACCGGGATGCGGATCAGGTGGTCGGCGTACGGCACGACCGCCTCGTCCCCCTCCTCGGCGATCACGATGGTGCGCGCCCCGCGCGCCCGGATCTCCTGGATGTTGGAGACGATCTTGTCGTGCAGCACCGAGCGGCCGCGCGGCGACGGTACGACGACCACCACCGGCATGTCCTCCTCGATCAGCGCGATCGGGCCGTGCTTCAGCTCGCCCGCCGCGAAGCCCTCGGCGTGCATGTAGGCGAGTTCCTTGAGCTTGAGCGCGCCTTCGAGGGCGACCGGGTAGCCCACGTGCCGGCCCAGGAAGAGCACCGTGTCCTTGGCGGCCAGCGTGCGCGCCAGCGCCCGTACCGGCTCCATGGTCTCCAGGACGCGCTCGACCTCGACCGAGATCCGGGACAGGTCCTTGATCACCGCCTGGATCTCGTCGCCCCACTTGGTGCCGCGCACCTGGCCCAGGTACAGCGCGACCAGGTAGCAGGCGACCAACTGGGTCAGGAACGCCTTGGTGGAGGCGACCGCGACCTCGGGCCCGGCGTGCGTGTACAGCACCGCGTCCGACTCGCGCGGGATCGTGGAGCCGTTGGTGTTGCAGATGGCGAGCACCTTGGAGCCCTGCTCCCGGGCGTGCCGCAGTGCCATCAGGGTGTCCATGGTCTCGCCCGACTGGGAGATCGCGATCACCAGGGAGCGGCCGCCCAGGATCGGGTCCCGGTAGCGGAACTCGCTGGCCAGCTCCACCTCGCAGGGGATCCGCGTCCAGTGCTCGATGGCGTACTTGGCGATCAGTCCGGCGTGGAAGGCCGTACCGCACGCCACGATCACGACCTTGTCGATCTCGCGCAGCTCGGAGGGGGTGATCCGCAGCTCGTCCAGGGTGAGCGAGCCGGACGGGTCGATCCGGCCGAGCAGGGTGTCCGCGACCGCCTTGGGCTGCTCGGCGATCTCCTTGAGCATGAAGTAGTCGTAGCCGTCCTTCTCGGCGGCCGAGGCGTCCCAGTCCACGTGGTAGGACCGCACCTCGGCGGGCAGGCCGTCGAAGCCGGTCACGGTCACGCCGTCGCGGCGCAGCTCCACCACCTGGTCCTGGCCCAGCTCGATCGCCGAGCGGGTGTGGGCGATGAACGCGGCGACGTCGGAGGCCAGGAACGCCTCGCCCTCGCCGACGCCGACCACCAGCGGCGAGTTGCGGCGCGCGCCGACCACCACGTCCGGGGCGTCCGCGTGCACCGCGACCAGCGTGAACGCGCCCTCCAGGCGGCGGCACACGAGCCGCATCGACTCGGCGAGGTCGCCGGTCACCGAGTACTCCTCGGCCAGCAGGTGGGCGACGACCTCGGTGTCCGTGTCGGAGTTCAGCTCATGGCCGCGTTCGGCGAGTTCGGCGCGGAGCAGCGCGAAGTTCTCGATGATGCCGTTGTGGACGACGGCGACCCGGCCCGCGTTGTCCAGGTGCGGGTGCGCGTTGTCGTCCGTGGGGCCGCCGTGCGTGGCCCAGCGGGTGTGTCCGATGCCCGTCGAGCCGGCCGGCAGCGGCCGTTCGACCAGTTCCTTCTCCAGGTTGACCAGTTTCCCGGCCTTCTTCGCGGCGGCCAGACCGCCGTCCGCCAGCAGGGCGACGCCCGCCGAGTCGTAACCCCGGTACTCCAGCCGCTTCAGCCCGGCCATCACGACATCGAGCGCCGACTGCGACCCTACGTATCCCACGATTCCGCACATGAGCCGCAGCCTACGGGCCGACGGGGCGTCAAAAGTGGCGCCGCGTGCCCGAATTCGGAAATCCTGGGCCCGTTCAGAGCACATCGACATCCCCGCACAACCGTGCGACCAGGTCGGAGGTCTACCGGCTGAACGCCGTAAGCGAACACCGGGAGACACACAGGTGAAGCGTAGATCTCGCACCGTCCTGGCCACGGCCGTCGCCGCGGCCCTGGCCGGGGGTCTGACCGTCGGGCTGACCGGACCCGCCGCCGCGGCCGGCACCACGACGGCGGCCAAGAAGACCCTGACCGACTTCAACGGCGACGGATACGGCGACTTCGCCGTCTCCGCCCCGGCCGTCTGGCTGAACGGCAAGTGGCGGGTGGGCGCGGTCACCGTCTTCTACGGGTCCGCCCAGGGCGCCGCCGCCGAGCGGCACACCACCATCACCCAGGACGCCTCCTGGGTGCCGGGCGCGGCCGAGAACGGGGATCTGTTCGGCGCGGCGACCACCGCGGGCGACTTCGACGGGGACGGCTACACCGACCTCGCCGTCGGCACCCCGCTGGAGGACGTGGACACGGACGTCAACGGCGGCCTGCTCCAGATCATGTGGGGCTCCGCGAAGGGCCTGACCTCGGCGTCCACGGTCCCCGACCCGGCCCCCGCCGCACACGACCGCTTCGGCGCCGCGCTCGCGGCCGGCGACTTCGACGGGGACGGCCGCACCGACCTGGCCGTCGGCACCAACGGGTCCACCCTCTACACCTTCCGCAAGGGCATCTCCCGCTCCGGCAAGGCCGGCGCCGTCGCCACCCGCTCCCTGTCGCTGCGCGTCGAGCCGGAGGGCGGGATCATCAACCTCACGGCCGGTGACGTCACGGGCGACGGTCGCGCGGACCTGATGGTCAACGGCCTGAACCCCACCAAGGGCGCCGACGGCACGTACTACAACATCAACTACTTCGTGCCGGGCACCTCCACGGGCCCCTCGACCACCAGCGCCAAGAAGATGCCCGGCGGCACCACGGCCATCGGCGACGTCGACGGCGACGGCCGCGGCGACATCGTCACCGGCGTCTACTGGGGCCGGGCCACCACCGGCGGCCCCATCGGCGGCAAGGTCGTCGTCACCTACGGCTCCTCCTCGGGCCCCTCCACCCGCACCCAGACCATCACCGAGGAGTCCGGCACCATCCCCGGCGACTCCGAGGACTGGGACAAGTTCGGCCAGGCGGTCGCCCTCGGCGACATCAACGGCGACGGCCTGCTCGACCTCGCCGTCGGTGCCCCGGGGGAGAACATGCGGCTGTGGGGGAACATGTACTACAACCTGGGCAGCGTCACCGTGCTGTACGGCTCGAAGACCGGCGTCGACACCAGCGTGGCACCGCAGTACTTCCACTACGGCATCCACGGCGTCCCCGGCGAACCGGGCGGCAACTTCGGCAGCGCCGTGCTGCTCAACGACCTCGACCACGACGGCGGGGCGGACCTGATCGTCGGCGTCCCCTGGCAGGACAACGGTGCCGGCGCCGTCACCGTCCTGCCCTCCGCGCCCGCGGCGGACGGCCAGCGGCGGATCACGTCCGTCAGCGGCACCCAGCAGTTCAAGCCCGGCCAGGTCGGGCTGGACACGCTCGGCATCCCCCAGTTCGGCAGCATCCTGCAGAACGCCCGCCGGGTGTCCGACATCAACCTCCGCTGAGGCACCGACAGGCGCGGGGCGGGACGGGGCGGGGCGGAACGGGGCGGGGCGTGACGCACACCACCGAAGGCGTGACGTACCCCACCCCGCCACCCCGTTCAAACTCCGTTAACAATGGAATGTGATCTCACCGGTCCCCTCGATGCCCCGGAGCGCCCACCGGCACAGGCCGGAGGCGACTCCTTACGTCGACCTCACCCGAGCCGAGTGGAGCGCGCTGCGCGACAAGACGCCGCTGCCGCTCACCGCCGAGGAGGTGGAGAAGCTGCGCGGTCTGGGCGACGTGATCGACCTGGACGAGGTGCGTGACATCTACCTCCCGCTGTCGCGCCTGCTCAACCTCTACGTCGGCGCGACCGACGGTCTGCGCGGCGCCCTGAACACCTTCCTCGGCGAGCAGGGCTCCCAGTCCGGCACGCCGTTCGTCATAGGCGTCGCCGGCTCCGTCGCCGTCGGCAAGTCCACCGTCGCCCGTCTCCTCCAGGCCCTGCTGTCCCGCTGGCCCGAGCATCCGCACGTGGAGCTGGTCACCACCGACGGCTTCCTGCTGCCCACCCGGGAACTGGAGGCCCGCGGCCTGATGTCCCGCAAGGGCTTCCCCGAGTCCTACGACCGCCGGGCCCTGACCCGCTTCGTCGCCGACATCAAGGCCGGAAAGAGCGAGGTGACGGCCCCGGTCTACTCCCACCTCATCTACGACATCGTCCCGGACCAGAAGCTCACGGTCCGCCGCCCCGACGTCCTGATCGTGGAGGGCCTGAACGTCCTCCAGCCCGCCCTGCCCGGCAAGGACGGCCGCACCCGCGTGGGCCTCGCCGACTACTTCGACTTCAGCGTGTACGTCGACGCGAGCGGCGAGGACATCGAGCGCTGGTACCTCGACCGCTTCCGCAAGCTGCGCCAGACGGCCTTCCAGGACCCCGACTCGTACTTCCGCAAGTACACCCAGGTCTCCGAGGATGAGGCCCTCGACTACGCCCGCACTCTGTGGCGCACGATCAACAAGCCCAACCTGACCGAGAACATCGCCCCGACCAGAGGCCGCGCCACCCTGATCCTCCGCAAGGGCCCGGACCACAAGGTCCAGCGTCTGCGCCTGCGCAAGCTGTAGGGCCGGGGTCGCAGGGCGGGGCCGGCGGCCGGGGCGCACCTGCTAGAAAGGCGCCATGCTGCATCTGCGCCTGATCACCCCGGCCGGGCAGACCGACGAGGTGGTGCGGCTGATCGAGAAGACGGTCGGCACCACACACCTCGCGGTGATACCGGGAGCCGCCCGCGACCCGGCCGGTGACCTGGTGATGAGCGACGTCGCGCGCGAGGCGGGCGACGCGCTCATCGCCGGGCTCCGGGAGCTGGGCCTGGACGACACCGGCTCCATCGCCGTCGACGACATCGGCCTGTCGCTGTCCCGGCGGGCCGAGAAGGCGGAGCGGGACGCCCCGGGCGAGGGCGCGGACGCGGTGCTGTGGGAGGGCCTGACCGAGGCCACCCACGAGGAGTCGACCCTGTCGGCCACCTACGTCGCCTTCATCACGCTGGCCACGATGATCGCGGCCTGCGGTGTGGTGCTGGACAACGCCATCCTGATCGTCGGCGCGATGGCCGTGGGCCCCGAGTTCGGCCCGCTGGCCGGCATCTGCACGGCCATGGTCCGGCGCCGGCCGCGCCTCGCGCTGCGCTCGCTGACCGCCCTGCTCGTGGGCTTCGCGGTGGCGATGGCGGTGACGGTCGGCTTCACCCTCTTCATGGACGCCGTCGGCCTGTTCCACCGCTCCGCCCTGGAGGGCAGGCGCCCCAACACCGCGTTCGTCTACGCCCCCGACGCCTTCTCCTTCATCGTGGCCCTGCTGGCAGGCGTGGCCGGCACCCTCTCCCTGACCTCCGCCAAGTCCGGCGCCCTGGTGGGCGTGGCCATCTCGGTCACCACGGTCCCGGCCGCGTCCAACGCGGCGGTGGCGCTGGCCTACGGCGACATGGACCAGACCCTGGGCTCGACGAACCAGCTCCTGCTGAACCTGCTGGGCATCATCGTGGCGGGGACGCTCACGCTGCTGGCACAGAAGTACTTCTGGCGGCGCCGGCGGCAACACCCTTAGGGGCGCCGGGGCTCGGCCCCCGCGCCCCCGAACCGCCTTATCCCAGGGCCGACTTCACGGCATCCGCGAGCCGTCCGGCGACCGACCGCGCGTGCTCGATGTCCGCGGCCTCGACCATGACCCGCACCAGCGGCTCGGTACCGGACGGACGCAGCAACACCCGTCCCGTCCCCCCGAGTTCCCGCTCCGCCTCCACGACCGCGGCGGCGAGGTCGGCCGACGTGCGCACCCGCGACTTGTCCACGTCCGGCACGTTGACGAGCACCTGCGGCAGCCGCTCCATCACGGACGCCAGTTCCCGCAGGCTCCGCCCGCTCTGCGCGACCCGCGCCGCCAGCAGCAGACCCGTCAGCGTCCCGTCACCCGTCGTCGCGTGGTCGAGGATGATCACGTGCCCGGACTGCTCGCCGCCGAGCGCGAACCCGTGCTGCTTCATCTCCTCCAGCACGTACCGGTCCCCGACCGCCGTCTGCACCAGCCGGATCCCGGCCTTCTCCATCGCCAGCTTGAAGCCGAGGTTGGACATCACGGTCGCCACCACGGTGTCGGCCCGCAGCTCGGAGCGCTCGCGCATCGCCAGCGCCAGCACGGAGAGGATCTGGTCGCCGTCCACCTCCTCGCCGGTGTGGTCCACCGCGAGGCACCGGTCGGCGTCACCGTCGTGCGCGATGCCGAGGTCCGCGCCGTGCTCGACCACGGCCGCCTTCAGCGGACCGAGATGGGTGGAGCCGCAGCCGTCGTTGATGTTGAGACCGTCCGGCTCGGCGCCGATCGTGACGACCTGCGCGCCGGCCCGGGTGAACGCCTCCGGCGAGACCCCCCAGGCCGCGCCGTTCGCCTCGTCCAGGACGATCTTCAGCCCGTCGAGCCGGTTGGGCAGCACCGACAGCAGATGGCCGACGTACTGCTCGAAACCCTCGTCGTAGGACCGCAGGCGCCCCACCCCGGCGCCCGTCGGCCGCTCCCACGGCTCGCCGTGCCGGTGGGACTCGTAGACCGCCTCGATCCGGTCCTCCAGCTCGTCGGCGAGCTTGTGGCCGCCGCGGGCGAAGAACTTGACGCCGTTGTCCGGCATGGCGTTGTGGCTCGCGGAGAGCATCACGCCGAGGTCGGCGCCGAGCGCGCCGGTGAGATGGGCCACGGCGGGCGTCGGCAGCACCCCGACCCGCAGGACGTCCACGCCCGCGCTCGCCAGGCCCGCGACCACCGCCGCTTCCAGGAACTCCCCGGACGCACGCGGGTCCCGCCCGACCACGGCCGTCGGCCGGTGGCCCGCGAAGGTCCCCGCCTCGGCCAGCACATGCGCCGCGGCCACGGAGAGGCCGAGGGCCATCTCGGCGGTCAGATCCGCGTTGGCGACACCGCGCACGCCGTCCGTGCCGAAGAGTCGTCCCACTTGTCCTCCTGAGGAAGCATCGATGGCGTAAGCGGACGGGCGCCGCGTCGAGATCGAGAGGGGAGCGCCTCGCCACCCGATCACACAAGCCTTTGAGCGTCTTGTGTCGTTATACGCCCTTGGTTGAGATAAACGAACGCCCCGACGGCACATGTGGCGTGCCGCCGGGGCGTTCGGAGTACGAGCAGGCAGCTCCTGCTGTTTAGCGCTTGCTGTACTGCGGAGCCTTGCGGGCCTTCTTCAGACCGGCCTTCTTCCGCTCGACCGCGCGGTCGTCGCGGCGCAGGAAGCCGGCCTTCTTCAGGGCACCACGGTTGTTGTCCACGTCCGCCTCGTTCAGCGCACGGGCGACACCGAGACGGAGCGCACCGGCCTGACCGGAGACACCGCCACCGGCGATGCGGGCGATGACGTCGTAACGGCCCTCGAGTTCGAGCACCTTGAAGGGCTCGTTGACCTCCTGCTGGTGCACCTTGTTCGGGAAGTAGTCCTCAAGGGTGCGGCCGTTGATCTTCCACTTGCCGGTGCCCGGAACGATCCGGACGCGGGCAATGGCGTTCTTGCGGCGGCCCAGGCCGGCGGCCGGCTGGGGCTCGCCGAAGCGGGAGGCCATCGACTCGGAGGTGTACTCGCCCTCGACGGGGACCTCGGACTCGGTGGTGTAGCTGTCGATGTCAAGCTCTTCGAGCGGCTGCTCGGCAGTGGTCTCGGCCACGATTCTCCTCAGATTCTCTTCAGCTTTGGGGGTGGCCGGAATTACTGCGCGACCTGGGTGATCTCGAACGGCACCGGCTGCTGGGCAGCGTGCGGGTGCTGGTCACCCTTGTAGACCTTCAGCTTCGAGAGCATCTGACGGCCCAGAGTGTTCTTGGGGAGCATGCCCTTGACGGCCTTCTCGACGGCCTTCTCGGGGTTGTTCGCCAGCAGGTCGTCGTAGCGGACCGAGCGCAGACCACCCGGGTAGCCGGAGTGGCGGTACGCCATCTTCTGGGTCCGCTTGTTGCCGGACAGGTGCACCTTGTCGGCGTTGATGATGATGACGAAGTCACCAGTGTCGACGTGCGGCGCGTAGATCGGCTTGTGCTTGCCCCGGAGGAGGGACGCGGCAGTGGTGGCGAGACGACCCAGGACAACGTCCTGAGCGTCGATGACGTGCCACTGGCGCGTCACATCGCCGGGCTTGGGGCTGTACGTACGCACGGTTCGTAGCCTTCGCTTCGAGTGAATGGTCCTGAACAGGTCACCGAAACGATCACGACAGCCTTGACCGCACCGCGGTGACGCAAACCGCGTGCTGATCGCTGGTCATCGGCCCGGTGGACCGGTGTAAGGGCCCGTCCCGTGAGAATGAGCAAGCCAATACACAACGAAGAAGCAGGTTACCCGGCGGCCCCCGGACGGGTCAAAACGAGGCAGGCCGCCCGGCGGGGCGCCGCGTTGTGTTCCCCGTCATGCCCCGCGTCTAAGATGCGCCCCATGAGTTACGGGCAGGGGGGACCCCAGTCTCAGTGGGATCCCTGGAAACCGCAATCAGAGCAGCCCCAGCAGCCTCAGCAGCCCTGGAGCGCCGGCGGCGACGAGGAGACACCCGACTGGGCGGCACTCGCGGAGGCCTCGGAGACCCGCGGCAAGCGGCGCAAGCTGCTGTTCATCGGCGGCGGCGCGCTCGCCACCGTCGCCATCGGCGCCGCGGTCGCCCTGGCCGTCGTCTCGGCGAACGGCCACGACGACGCCTCGGGCCACCCCACCCAGGTGCCCAGCGCCTCGCTGCCCCACGGCTCCCCCACCGCGCCGTCCTTCGCCCCCACCAGCGCCCCGCCGCCGCTGGACCCGAAGGACTTCATATCCAGCGCTCAGAAGGACACCGCCCCGCTGAGCCCCGCCACCCTGTTCCCGGGCACGCGGCTCACCATGGGCGGCACGGTGTACAAGAAGGGCGCCACCGGCGACACCACCAGTTGCGCCACGGCGACCGGCGGCTCCCTGCCCAAGATCCTCGCCGCCGACGGCTGCACCCGTGTGATCCGCGCCACGTACACCAGCGGCGATGTCGCGGTGACCGTCGGCGTCGCCCTGTTCGAGACCGAGGCCCAGGCCACCAAGGCCCGGCAGCAGACGGACGACCACAGCATCGTGCGCGCGCTGCCCGGCAAGGGCGTGGCGGCCTTCTGCTCCGGCGCGACCTGCCGCTCCACCCGCAACGCCTACGGCCGCTACGCCTACTTCACCCTCGCCGGCTTCACCACCGGCAAGAACGTCACCACCAAGGACACCGCGGTCTTCCGCGCCGGCGACGACGTGGCCGAGTTCACCTTCCAGCAGATCCACCGCCGCGGCCAGGCCCAGGCATCGGCGGCGGCGAACCGCTAGAACCTCAGCAGCACCCCGCCGACGGCAGCGAGCGCTTGTTGCGGGCCTCCTTGTTACGGGCGGCCAGCAGCTCGTCGGCGGGGTAGCCGACCTCTTCGAGGGTCAGCCCGTGCGGTCGTACGACGTGTACGGCGGAGTCGCGCACCCCCGCCGCCAGCACCTTCCCGGGCCACTCCGGGCCCCGGTGCCCGTCGCCGACGAACAGCAGCGCGCCGATCAGCGAGCGCACCATGTTGTGGCAGAACGCGTCCGCCCGGACGGTCGCCGTGATCACCCCGTCCGCGCCCCGCACCAGGCTCAGGTCCTGGAGCGTGCGGATGGTGGTCGCGCCCTCCCGCTTCTTGCAGTACGCGGCGAAGTCGTGCTCGCCGAGCAGCGCCCGCGCGGCCTCGTTCATGGCGTCCACGTCGAGCGGCCAGTCGTGCCAGAGCACATGGCCCCGCAGCAGCGGGTCCACTCCCCCGGGGTTGTCCGTCACCCGGTACGCGTACCGCCGCCAGATCGCCGAGAACCGGGCGTTGAACCCCTCGGGCGCCTCGGTCAGCCGCCAGATCCGCACGTCCTTCGGCAGCCGCCCGGCGAGCCGCTTGAGCAGCTTCTCGCGGTGCTCGGCCCACAGCTCGGCCGGCAGATCGACGTGCGCCACCTGCCCGCGCGCGTGCACCCCGGCATCGGTGCGCCCGGCCACGGTCAGCTCGTACGTCTCCTTCGACCGCGTCACCGTCCGCAACGCGTCCTCGATCTCCCCCTGCACGGTCCGCTTCCCCCCGGCCTGCTTGGCCCAGCCGTGGAAATCGCTGCCGTCGTAGGAGAGGTCGAGGCGGATGCGCACCTGACCCGGCTGTACTTCACTCACCCACAGATCCTCTCAAATGCCCGAAAGCGGGCCCGCCCCGAAGGGCGAACCCGCTTTCAGCGTTCAGGCAGAGCCTCAGGCGTCCTTCGACTCCTCGGCAGCGGCCTCCTCGGCCGGAGCCTCGGTGGTCTCGGCGGCCTTGGCCTCGTCCGACTCCTTGACCGCGCGCTTGGTGGCGGCCTCGGCCTCACCCACGGCCTTCTGCTGCACCGTCAGCGCCTCGACCAGCTCGATCACGGCCATGGGCGCGTTGTCGCCACGGCGGTTGCCGATCTTGGTGATGCGGGTGTAGCCACCCGGACGGTTCTCGTACCGCGGGCCGATCTCGGTGAAGAGCGTGTGCACGATGCTCTTGTCCGTGATGACCTGGAGCACCTGACGGCGGTTGTGAAGGTCGCCCTTCTTCGCCTTGGTGACCAGACGCTCGGCGTACGGGCGCAGGCGGCGGGCCTTCGCCTCGGTGGTGGTGATACGGCCGTGCTCGAAGAGGCTCTTCGCCAGGTTCGCGAGGAGCAGCTTCTCGTGCGCGGCGCTGCCGCCCAGACGGGCACCCTTGGTGGGCTTCGGCATTGTTCTTCTCCTGTGTGTCTGCCCCGGCCGTGTCAGGTACCGGAGTCAGTATCCGAGCAGACGGTTGTCTGTCGAAGATCCGGGGGTCCCGTGGGAACCCCCGGAGGGTGGAACACGGTCAGTACCGGATCAGTACTGCTCGGTCTCCACGAAGCCCGCGTCCGCGTCGTCGTCGGCACCGAAGGCGTCGGCGGCGGCGGTCGGGTCGAATCCGGGCGGGCTGTCCTTGAGGGCCAGGCCCATGCCGGCCAGCTTCGCCTTGACCTCGTCGATGGACTTCGCACCGAAGTTGCGGATGTCCAGGAGGTCGGCCTCGGAGCGGGCGACGAGCTCACCCACGGAGTGGATGCCCTCACGCTTGAGGCAGTTGTACGAGCGGACCGTGAGCTCCAGCTCCTCGATCGGCAGCGCGAGATCGGCGGCGAGCGCGGCGTCCGTCGGGGACGGACCCATGTCGATGCCCTCGGCGTCGATGTTCAGCTCGCGCGCGAGACCGAACAGCTCGACCAGCGTCTTGCCCGCGGAGGCCATGGCGTCACGCGGACGCATCGCCTGCTTGGTCTCGACGTCCACGATCAGCTTGTCGAAGTCGGTGCGCTGCTCGACACGCGTGGCCTCGACCTTGTAGGTGACCTTGAGAACCGGCGAGTAGATGGAGTCGACCGGGATACGGCCGATCTCCTGGCCCACCTGCTTGTTCTGCACGGCGGAGACGTAACCGCGACCGCGCTCGACGGTCAGCTCCATCTCCAGCTTGCCCTTGCCGTTGAGCGTGGCGAGGACGAGGTCGGGGTTGTGCACCTCGACACCGGCCGGGGGCGCGATGTCGGCGGCGGTGACCAGACCCGGGCCCTGCTTGCGCAGGTACATCACGACCGGCTCGTCGTGCTCCGAGGAGACGACGAGCTGCTTGATGTTGAGGATCAGGTCGGTGACGTCCTCCTTGACGCCCGGCACGGTGGTGAACTCGTGCAGCACGCCGTCGATCCGGATGCTGGTGACAGCGGCACCGGGGATCGAGGACAGGAGGGTACGGCGGAGCGAGTTGCCGAGGGTGTAGCCGAAGCCCGGCTCCAGCGGCTCGATCACGAACCGGGAGCGGAACTCGTCGACGACCTCTTCGGTCAACGAGGGACGCTGAGCGATCAGCATGGTGGAGATCCTTCAGTCAGGGGCGCCCGCTATTTGACGCCCGACTCTGTACTGCAAGGGTACGGGCGGTACGGAGTCCTCACAGAGGCCGTACCGCCCGTACCCGGGAAACCAGCGGAGCGCTGCGCGTCAGACGCGGCGGCGCTTCGGCGGGCGGCAGCCGTTGTGCGGGGTCGGGGTGACGTCCTGGATGGAGCCGACCTCAAGACCCGTGGCCTGCAGGGAGCGGATCGCGGTCTCACGGCCGGAGCCCGGACCCTTGACGAACACGTCGACCTTGCGCATGCCGTGCTCCTGGGCGCGGCGGGCAGCCGACTCGGCGGCCATCTGCGCGGCGAACGGCGTGGACTTCCGGGAGCCCTTGAAGCCGACGTGGCCGGCGGAGGCCCAGGAGATCACGTTGCCCGAGGGGTCCGTGATCGAGACGATCGTGTTGTTGAACGTGCTCTTGATGTGCGCGTGGCCGTGAGCGACGTTCTTCTTTTCCTTGCGGCGCACCTTCTTGGCAGCGCCCTGACGACCCTTGGGGGGCATCTACAAACTCCTAGAGGGAGGTGGTCGGTCCTACAGCGAAGACCGTGGACAGAGGTCCGCTGCGGACTACTTCTTGCCCGGCTTCTTCTTGCCGGCGATGGCGCGACGCGGGCCCTTGCGGGTACGGGCGTTGGTGCTGGTGCGCTGACCGCGGACGGGCAGACCGCGACGGTGACGGAGACCCTGGTAGCACCCGATCTCGACCTTGCGGCGGATGTCGGCCTGGATCTCGCGACGGAGGTCACCCTCGGTCTTGATGTTGCTGTCGACGTACTCGCGGATCGCGACCAGCTGCTCTTCGCTGAGGTCACGAACGCGGGTGTTCGGGTCGACGCCGGTCGCAGCCAGCGTCTCCTTCGAGAGGGTCCGGCCGATGCCGAACACGTAGGTGAGGGCGACCTCCACACGCTTTTCGCGCGGGATGTCAACACCGGAAACGCGTGCCATTCAATGGCTCCTGGTGAATCTTCGGAGGTCTTCCGCAGAACCGGCTCCCGGCCGCCGTACGAGGTACGAACCGGGTCCCCGGCCTCCGAACCGGGGGTGTCGAGCTGGTGGGCTCGGGTTCTGCGTATGAACAATTCAGCTCGCGTCGCGCGAAGACTCTGCGATAGAGGTGCAGAGAGGGGTGGTCGTGCGTCAGCCCTGGCGCTGCTTGTGGCGCGGGTTCTCGCAGATGACCATGACCCGACCGTGACGGCGGATCACCCTGCACTTGTCGCAGATCTTCTTGACGCTCGGCTTGACCTTCATGGGGTGAGGTTCTCCGGGTCAGTGCCATCGCACCGGGCGGGCCCGGTGCGCGGGCAAGATCTACTTGTACCGGTAGACGATCCGGCCACGCGTCAGGTCGTACGGAGACAGCTCCACCACGACCCGGTCGTCGGGCAGGATGCGGATGTAGTGCATGCGCATCTTGCCGCTGATGTGTGCCAGGACCTGGTGGCCGTTCTGGAGCTCGACCCTGAACATGGCGTTCGGCAGAGACTCGACGACAGTGCCCTCGATCTCGATGGCACCTTGCTTCTTGGCCACGCTTCGCCCTTCGAATCGACTACCTTGATCGACTCCCTTTGCGTCCCTTACGGGAGCATGCGGACATGCGGGTGCACGAGAGCCGACGAGTCAGTCTACGTCGGAGCGACCGGAAACGCGAATCGAGGGAGTCTTCCCCGCGAGCCCGGCCCCTATGCGGGCCTCTTGCCCTCAGGCGAGCGGGTCGGGCGCGGCCGTGACGCCGAACTCCGCCAGCTTCGCCTTGCCCCCGTCGACCGCCGTCAGCACCAGCGGACCCTCCTCGGTCAGCGCGACCGAGTGCTCCCAGTGGGAGGACCACGTGCCGTCGGTCGTGATGACCGTCCAGTCGTCCTCCAGGACCTCGGTCCTGGGCGTGCCCAGCGAGACCATCGGCTCGATCGCGAGGCAGAAGCCCGGCACCAGCTTCGGGCCCTTGCCCCGGCGCCGCTCGACGTAGTTCAGCAGGTGCGGGTCCATGTGCATCTCGGTGCCGATGCCGTGGCCGCCGTAGTCCTCGATGATCCCGTAGCGCCCGCCACCCGGCTTCGGCTGGCGGCGGATGTACGTCTCGATGGCCCGGGAGACGTCGACCAGCCGGTTGCCCTGCTTCATCGCCGCGATGCCGGCCCACATGGAGCCCTCGGTCACCCGGGACAGCTCGATCAGCTCGGGGGCGTGGCCGGAGCCGACGAAGGCGGTGTACGCCGCGTCGCCGTGCCAGCCGTCCACGATCGCGCCGCAGTCGATGGAGATGATGTCGCCGTCCTTGAGGACGACGTCGTCGGCGGGGATGCCGTGCACGACCACGTCGTTCACGGAGGTGCAGATGGTCGCGGGGAAGCCCCCGTAGCCCAGGAAGTTCGACGTGGCGCCGTGCTCCGCGAGCACCTTGCGGGCGACCTCGTCCAGGTCCTTCGTGGAGGCGCCGGGCACCGCGGCCTCCCGGGTGGCCGCGTGGATCGCGGCGACGACCAGGCCCGCCGCACGCATCTTGGCGATCTGCTCGGGCGTCTTGATCTGCACCATGGGGGGCCTGCGCTCTCCGTCACTCACGTCGGCTGGGTTTACCTGTACAACAGTACGGCCGCGGCGCCCCCGTAAGGGTGCCGCGGCCGGAAGGCGGCCGGACTCAGTGCTTCCCGGCCTGCTCGCTCTTCAGTGCCTCCAGCGCGCGCTCGGTGACCTGGTCCACCGGGCCCATCGCGGAGATCGTACGGACCAGGCCCTGCGACTTGTAGTAGTCGATGATGGGCTCGGTCTGCGTGTGGTAGACCTCCAGGCGCGTACGCACCGTCTCCTCGGAGTCGTCCTCACGCTGGTACAGCTCGCCGCCGCAGACGTCGCAGACGCCCTCCTGCTTCGGCACGTTGTACGCCACGTGGAAGACGTGCGAGGAGTCCTTGCGGCAGATCCGGCGGCCGGCGATGCGCTTGACCACCTCGTCCTCGGGAGCCTCCAGGTCCAGGACCGCGTCCAGCGTCATCTTCTCGGTGCGCAGCAGCTCGTCCAGCGCCTGGGCCTGTGCGACGTTGCGCGGGAAGCCGTCCAGCAGGAAGCCGTTCTCGGCGTCCGGCTGCTCCATGCGGTCCTTCGCCATCGCGATCGTGACCTCGTCGGGGACGAGGTTGCCGGCGTCCATGTAGGACTTCGCGAGCTTGCCGAGCTCGGTCTGCCGGCTGATGTTGGCCCGGAACAGGTCGCCCGTGGAGATGTGCGGGATGGCCAGCTTCTCGGCGAGCCGGACGGCCTGCGTTCCCTTACCGGCACCGGGTGGCCCGACGAGGACGATACGCATCAGCGGAGGAACCCTTCGTAATTGCGCTGCTGGAGCTGGCTCTCGATCTGCTTCACCGTCTCCAGACCGACACCCACGATGATGAGGATGCTGGTACCGCCGAAGGGGAAGTTCTGGCTCGCGCCGAAGCCGACCAACGCCATGGTCGGTACGAGAGCGATCAGACCCAGATACAGCGAACCCGGCCAGGTGATCCGGTTGAGCACGTACGAGAGATACTCAGCGGTCGGTCGGCCAGCCCGGATGCCCGGGATGAAGCCACCATACTTCTTCATGTTGTCGGCGACTTCTTCGGGGTTGAAGGAGATCGCCACGTAGAAGAACGCGAAGAAAACGATGAGCAAGAAGTACAGAGTGATGTAAAGCGGGTGATCGCCCTTGGTGAGGTTCTGCTGCACCCACTCCTTCCAGCCCGAGTTGCCGCCCGCGAACTGCGCCACGAGGGCCGGGATGTACAGGAGGGACGAGGCGAAGATGACGGGGATCACACCCGCCTGGTTCACCTTGAGCGGGATGTAGGTGGACGTACCGCCGTAGGACCGGCGGCCGATCATCCGCTTCGCGTACTGGACCGGGATGCGGCGCTGGGCCTGCTCGACGAAGACCACGAGCGCGACCATGACCAGGCCGACCAGGATCACGGTGCCGAACTCGATCCAGCCGCCGGCCAGGGTGCCCTGCTTCTTGATGGCCCACAGCGCGGACGGGAAGGTCGCGGCGATCGAGATGAACATCAGGATCGACATGCCGTTGCCGATGCCGCGGTCGGTGATCAGCTCGCCGAGCCACATCACGACCGTGGTGCCGGCGGTCATGCAGACGACCATGGTGATCGTGGTGAAGATCGCCTGGTCCGGAACGATGCTGGTGGACACGGAGCAGCCGCTGAACAGCGCGCCGCTGCGGGCCGTGGCGACCAGGCCGGTGCCCTGCAGGATCGCGAGGGCGAGGGTGAGGTAGCGGGTGTACTGCGTGATCTTCGTGGTGCCGGCCTGGCCCTCCTTCTTGAGGGCTTCCAGGCGCGGGATGACCACGGTCAGCAACTGGAGAATGATGCTGGCCGTGATGTACGGCATGATGCCGAGCGCGAAGACCGTGATCTGCAGCAGCGCACCGCCGCTGAACATGTTCACGAGGCCGAACAGGCCCTGGTTGGCCCCTGCCTCGCTCACGCACTGCTGGACGGCCTTGTAGTTGACGCCAGGGATCGGGATGTGGGTACCGACCCGGTAGACCACGATGATGCCCAGCGTGAAGAGCAGCTTCTTGCGCAGGTCGGGCGTCTTGAACGCCCGGGCGAACGCGGTGAGCACGGTGCCTCCTGCGACCCCCGCGCAACTGCGTCAAGGGTGACGGTCTGAGGTTCGACGAATACGAGTGAGAACAGCGTTGGTCACCTTACCGGCGACCATGCCTCCCTTGGAACGACCAACCGGGGATACCTCATTGTGAGGTATCCCCGGTCGGGATCGTTTACGTCATCGAGGCGTCGTCTGAGGGACTCAGACGAGCTCGGTGACCGTACCGCCGGCGGCGGTGATCTTCTCCTTGGCGGAGCCGGAGACGGCGTCGACCGTCACCTGCAGCGCCACGGAGATCTCGCCCTGGCCGAGGACCTTGACGAGGCTGTTCTTGCGAACGGCACCCTTGTCGACGAGGCCCTGGACGGTGACCTCTCCACCCTGCGGGTAGAGCTCGGCCAGCTTGTCCAGGTTCACGACCTGGTACTCGGTCTTGAACGGGTTCTTGAAGCCCTTCAGCTTCGGAAGACGCATGTGGAGGGGCATCTGGCCACCCTCGAAGCGCTCCGGAACCTGGTAACGGGCCTTCGTACCCTTGGTACCACGACCGGCCGTCTTACCCTTCGACGCCTCACCGCGACCGACACGGGTCTTCGCGGTCTTGGCGCCCGGGGCGGGACGGAGGTTGTGGATCTTGAGCGGGTTCTGCTCCGCCATGATCAGTCGACCTCCTCGACCGTCACGAGGTGGCGGACGGTGTGCACCATTCCGCGGAACTCGGGGCGGTCCTCCTTGACGACCTGCGTGTTGATGCCCTTGAGACCAAGGGACCGCAGGGTGTCGCGGTGGTTCTGCTTGCTGCCGATGTAGGACTTCACCTGCGTGATCTTGAGCTGCGCCATGATTACGCACCCGCCCCGGCACGCGCACGCAGCAGAGCCGCGGGAGCGACGTCCTCAAGGGGCAGACCACGGCGAGCCGCGATCTCCTCGGGACGCTGCAGGCCCTTCAGGGCCTCCACGGTCGCGTGCACGATGTTGATCGCGTTGTCGGAGCCGAGCGACTTCGACAGCACGTCGTGGATACCGGCGCACTCGAGCACGGCGCGCACCGGACCACCGGCGATAACACCGGTACCCGGGGACGCGGGCTTGAGCAGCACCACGCCGGCAGCCTTCTCACCCTGGATCGGGTGCGGGATGGTGCCCTGGATACGGGGGACCTTGAAGAAGTGCTTCTTGGCCTCCTCAACACCCTTGGCGATGGCGGCCGGCACCTCCTTGGCCTTGCCGTAACCGACACCCACGGTGCCGTCACCGTCGCCCACCACGACCAGCGCGGTGAAGCTGAAGCGACGACCACCCTTCACAACCTTGGCGACACGGTTGATCGCGACGACGCGCTCGACGTACGCGGTCTTCTCGGCGGCAGCAGCGCCGCCGTCACGGCCCTTCCGGTCCCGCCGCTCGCCGCCACCGGCACCGCCACCGCGGCGCTGGGGTCCAGCCATTGGAATTACCTCTCTCTGTTTCCGCTAGCTACGGAACCGTGGCTCAGAACTGGAGCCCGGCCTCGCGGGCGGCGTCCGCCAGAGCCGCGATGCGGCCGGCGTACTGGTTACCACCACGGTCGAACACGACAGCCTCGACACCGGCGGCCTTCGCGCGCTCGGCGACCAGGGCGCCGACCTGCTTGGCCAGCGTGGACTTGTCGCCCTCGCCACCGCGGATCGAAGCGTCCAGGGTGGACGCCGATGCCAGGGTGTGACCCTTCAGGTCGTCGATCACCTGCGCCACGATGTGGCGGTTGGAGCGGGTCACGACCAGACGGGGACGCTCCGCCGTACCGGACACCCGCTTACGGATCCGGATGTGACGGCGCTTGATCGCGGCGCGCTTGTAGGCGTCGCCCTTGAGGATCTTCTGCCCGTATGCCATGGCTTACTTACCCGCCTTTCCGACCTTGCGGCGGATGACTTCGCCCTCGTACTTGACGCCCTTGGCCTTGTACGGGTCGGGCTTGCGCAGCTTGCGGATGTTGGCCGCAACCTCGCCGACCTTCTGCTTGTCGATGCCCTCGACCGAGAAACGGGTCGGGGACTCCACCTTGAAGGCGATGCCTTCGGGGGCCTCGACCAGGATCGGGTGGCTGTAACCGAGAGCGAACTCCAGGTTGGAACCCTTGGCGGTCACTCGGTAACCGACACCGCTGATCTCGAGCTTCTTCACGTAACCCTGGGTCACGCCGGTGATCATGTTCGCCACCAGCGTGCGGGACAGGCCGTGCAGGGCCTTGCTCTGACGCTCGTCGTTGGGGCGGGTCACCTGCAGGGTGCCGTCTTCGCCCTTGGCGATGTCGATCGGTGCCACGACGGTGTGGGTCAGCTCGCCCTTGGGGCCCTTGACCTTGACCGTGCGGCCGTCGATGGTGACGTCCACGCCGGCGGGAACCGCGATGGGGAGCTTGCCGATACGCGACATAGCTGTTTCCTCCGTTCCCTTCTGCTACCAGACGTAGGCGAGGACTTCCCCACCCACGCCCTTCTTGCCGGCCTGCTTGTCGGTGAGGAGCCCGTGCGACGTGGAGATGATCGCCACGCCGAGGCCACCCAGCACCTTGGGCAGGTTGGTGGACTTCGCGTACACCCGGAGACCGGGCTTGGAGATCCGCTTGATGCCCGCGATGGAGCGCTCACGGTTCGGGCCGAACTTCAGCTCGAGAACGAGGTTCTTACCGACCTCGGCGTCCTCGACCTTCCAGCCCGTGATGAAGCCCTCCTGCTGGAGGATCTCCGCGATGTGCGACTTGATCTTGGAGTGCGGCATCGACACCGAGTCGTGGTAAGCCGAGTTCGCGTTCCGCAGACGCGTAAGCATGTCTGCGATCGGATCAGTCATGGTCATGAATTGGCCTGTGGCCTTTCTCGCCGGGGTTTCCTATATGCGCCATCCCTCTCCCCGTACAGGGACGGGACGGGTGCGGCGCGGGGACCTACGGCGTAGTAAGTCGTTCAGGGCGGCAGAGGCCCAACCCTCCTAGCCTAAGCCATGAGGATCGCAACCTCTGCCGTCCCGGTTGCTTACCGAGAGGTCCAGGTATCCCTAAAAAGCGGGGACTACCAGGAGCTCTTGGTCACGCCCGGCAGCTCGCCACGGTGAGCCATCTCACGAAGGCACACGCGGCACAGGCCGAACTTGCGGTAGACGGAGTGCGGGCGGCCGCAGCGCTGGCAGCGGGTGTAGCCACGCACACCGAACTTGGGCTTGCGAGCAGCCTTCGCGATGAGAGCCTTCTTCGCCATCTCGCTCACGCCTCCTTGAACGGGAAGCCGAGGTGACGGAGAAGGGAACGGCCCTCTTCGTCGTTGGTCGCCGTGGTGACCACGGTGATGTCCATACCCCGGACGCGGTCGATCTTGTCCTGGTCGATCTCGTGGAACATGACCTGCTCCGTGAGACCGAAGGTGTAGTTGCCACGGCCGTCGAACTGCTTGGGGGACAGGCCGCGGAAGTCGCGGATGCGCGGGAGCGCGAGCGACAGGGTGCGGTCCAGGAACTCCCACATGCGGTCGCCACGGAGCGTGACGTGGGCACCGATCGGCTGGCCCTCACGCAGCTTGAACTGCGCGATGGACTTGCGGGCCTTGGTGACGGCCGGCTTCTGACCGGTGATCGTGGTCAGGTCGCGGATCGCGCCCTCGATCAGCTTCGAGTCACGGGCGGCGTCGCCGACACCCATGTTGACCACGATCTTGACGAGGCCGGGAACCTGCATGACGTTCTCGTACTTGAACTCGTCACGCAGCTTGCCCGCGATCTCCTCGCGGTACTTCTGCTTCAGACGCGGAGTGGTGGTGGTAGCCATCAGATGTCCTCACCCGTCCGCTTGGCAACGCGGATCTTGTTGCCCTCTTCGTCGAAGCGGTAGCCGACACGCGTGACGACCTTCTTGCCGTCCTTCTCCACGACCAACTGGACGTTGGAGATGTGGATCGGCGCCTCGGTGGTCACGATGCCGCCGGCCTGCGAACCGCTGGCGGTCGGACCGGCCTTCGTGTGCTTCTTGACCCGGTTGACACCCTCGACCAGGACACGCTCGTCGCGCGGGTAAGCGGCAATGACCTTGCCCTGCTTGCCCTTGTCCTTGCCGGTGATGACCTGGACCAGGTCGCCCTTCTTGATCTTCATGCTTACAGCACCTCCGGCGCGAGCGAGATGATCTTCATGAACTTCTTCTCGCGCAGCTCACGGCCGACCGGGCCGAAGATGCGGGTGCCGCGAGGGTCGCCGTCGTTCTTCAGAATGACGGCGGCGTTCTCGTCGAAGCGGATGTACGAGCCGTCCGGACGGCGGCGCTCCTTGACGGTGCGAACGATGACCGCCTTGACGACGTCACCCTTCTTCACGTTGCCACCGGGGATCGCGTCCTTGACGGTGGCGACGATGACGTCACCGATGCCCGCGTAGCGGCGACCGGAGCCACCGAGCACACGGATGCAAAGGATCTCCTTCGCACCAGTGTTGTCGGCGACACGCAGTCGCGACTCCTGCTGGATCACGTCTATCTCCTGTTTGTCTGCCGGTTCCCGGCAGGGGATCCGTCACGGATCCCCTGCCGAGCCTGGCGGAACTGTCCTGCGGGTTTTTACCCGCAGGAATTACTTGGCCTTCTCGAGGATCTCGACGACGCGCCAGCGCTTCGTCGCGGACAGCGGCCGGGTCTCCATGAGGAGGACGCGGTCGCCGACACCCGCGGCGTTCTGCTCGTCGTGCGCCTTGAGCTTGTTCGTACGGCGGATGACCTTGCCGTACAGCGCGTGCTTGACGCGGTCCTCGACTGCGACGACGACGGTCTTGTCCATCTTGTCGCTGACGACGAGACCCTCACGGGTCTTGCGGAAGCCGCGGGCCTCTGCGTTCTCAGTCACGTTCTTCTCGCTCATCAGGCGTTCTCCACCGTTTCGATGCCCAGCTCACGCTCGCGCATCAGGGTGTAGATCCGCGCGATGTCCTTGCGGACCGCCTTGAGACGGCCATGGTTCTCAAGCTGTCCAGTCGCCGCCTGGAAGCGGAGGTTGAACAGCTCTTCCTTGGCCTCGCGGAGCTTAGCCAGAAGCTCCTCGTTGCCCAGCTCGCGCAGCTCGGACGCCTTGGTACCGGCCGACATCACGCTTCACCTGCCTCGCGCTTGACGATCCGGCACTTCATCGGCAGCTTGTGGGCCGCACGGGTCAGCGCCTCACGGGCGATCTTCTCGTTGGGGTACGACAGCTCGAACATGACGCGTCCGGGCTTGACGTTGGCGATCCACCACTCCGGAGAACCCTTACCGGAACCCATGCGGGTCTCGGCGGGCTTCTTGGTGAGCGGACGGTCCGGGTAGATGTTGATCCAGACCTTGCCGCCACGCTTGATGTGGCGGGTCATCGCGATACGAGCCGCCTCGATCTGGCGGTTCGTGACGTAGGCCGGGGTCAGCGCCTGGATGCCGTACTCGCCGAACGCAACCTGCGTGCCACCCTTGGACATACCGTCGCGCTTCGGGTGGTGCTGCTTGCGGTGCTTGACCCTACGGGGGATCAGCATTTCGGTCAGGCCTCCGTTCCGGTGCTCTCAGCCGAAGCGGCGGCGGGAGCCTCGGCCTTGGGGGCCTCGGCGCCGGCAGCCTGCTGCGGCTTGCGACCGCGCCGCTCGCCACCACGGCCACCACGGGCCGGGCGGTCGGCACCACCACGGGCCGGGCGGTTACCCGCACGGGCCGCAGCGTTCTCGGCGCGGACCTCGGCGATGTTCTTGACGTCGCCCTTGTAGATCCAGACCTTCACACCGATGCGGCCGAAGGTCGTCTTGGCCTCGAAGAAGCCGTAGTCCACGTTCGCGCGGAGCGTGTGCAGGGGCACACGGCCCTCGCGGTAGAACTCCGAGCGGGACATCTCGGCGCCACCGAGGCGGCCACCGCACTGGATCTTGATGCCCTTGGCGCCCGCCTTCATCGCCGACTGCATGCTCTTGCGCATGGCACGACGGAAGGAGACGCGGGAGGAGAGCTGCTCGGCGACGGCCTGGGCCACCAGCTGAGCGTCCGTCTCCGGGTTCTTGACCTCGAGGATGTTGAGCTGGACCTGCTTGCCGGTCAGCTTCTCCAGGTCACCGCGGATGCGGTCGGCCTCGGCGCCGCGGCGGCCGATGACGATGCCCGGACGAGCGGTGTGGATGTCCACGCGGACGCGGTCACGGGTGCGCTCGATCTCAACCTTCGAGATGCCGGCGCGCTCCATGCCGGACGTCATCATCCGACGGATGGCGACGTCTTCCTTGACGTAGTCCTTGTACAGCTTGTCGGCGTACCAACGCGACTTGAAGTCGGTCGTGACACCGAGCCGGAACCCATGCGGGTTAACCTTCTGGCCCATTACCGGGTTCCTTCCTTGCTGCTGACGACCACGGTGATGTGGCTGGTCCGCTTGCGGATCCGGTAGGCACGGCCCTGGGCACGCGGACGGAACCGCTTCAGGGTCGGGCCCTCGTCGACGTAGGCCTCGGAGATGACCAGGCTGTCGACATCGGTGTGGTCGTAGTTGTGCGCGGCATTGGCAATGGCGCTGTCCAGCACCTTGCCGACCGGAACCGAGGCTGCCTGCGGGGCGAATCGCAGAACAGCCTGGGCCTCCGTGGCGTCCATGCCACGGATGAGGTCCACCACACGGCGGGCCTTCATGGGCGTGACGCGGATGTACCGCGCCTGGGCCCTGGCTTCCATGGTTGTCCCTTCAGAGTTACTTACTTGTCTGAATGCGATCCGCGGTTAGCGGCGCTTCGACTTCCGGTCGTCCTTGACATGGCCGCGGAAGGTGCGCGTCGGCGAGAACTCGCCGAGCTTGTGGCCGACCATCGACTCGGTGACGAACACCGGGATGTGGGTCTTGCCGTTGTGCACCGCGATCGTGTGACCGAGCATGGCCGGGACGATCATCGAGCGACGGGACCAGGTCTTGATGACGTTCTTGGTGCCGGCTTCGTTCTGCGTGTCCACCTTCTTGATCAGGTGGTCGTCGACGAAGGGCCCCTTCTTCAAGCTACGAGGCATCTCAACCCGTCCTTAGCGCTTCTTGTTCGTCTTGCGGCGGCGGACGATGTACTTGTTCGACGCCTTCTTGGGCGAACGAGTACGGCCTTCCTTCTTGCCCCACGGGGACACAGGGTGGCGGCCACCGGAGGTCCGGCCCTCACCACCACCGTGCGGGTGGTCGACCGGGTTCATCACGACACCACGGACGGTCGGGCGAACGCCCAGCCACCGCTTACGGCCGGCCTTACCCCAGTTGATGTTGCTCTGCTCGGCGTTGCCGACCTCGCCGACGGTGGCGCGGCAGCGGACGTCGACCAGGCGGATCTCACCGGACGGCATGCGCAGGTGGGCCATCGAGCCCTCCTTCGCGAGCAGCTGCACGGAGGCACCGGCGGAACGGGCGAACTTGGCACCGCCACCGGGACGGAGCTCGATCGCGTGGATCGTGGTACCGACCGGGATGTTGCGGAGGGCCAGGTTGTTGCCCGGCTTGATGTCGGCCCCGGGACCGTTCTCCACGGTGTCGCCCTGCTGCAGGTTGCGCGGGGCGAGGATGTAGCGCTTCTCGCCGTCGGCGTAGTGCAGCAGCGCGATGCGCGCGGTGCGGTTGGGGTCGTACTCGATGTGCGCGACCTTCGCCGGCACGCCGTCCTTGTCGTGACGACGGAAGTCGATCACACGGTAGGCGCGCTTGTGTCCGCCACCCTGGTGGCGAACGGTCACACGACCGGCGTTGTTACGGCCGCCCTTGCTGTGCAGGGGACGGACCAGCGACTTCTCCGGCGTGGACCGCGTGACCTCGACGAAGTCGGCGACGCTGGCGCCACGACGGCCCGGCGTAGTCGGCTTGTACTTGCGGATTCCCATTTCTCAGTCCTCGTCCGATATCGGACGATCCGGACCGCCCTCAGGCGGTCGGACCGCCGAAGATGTCGATACGGTCGCCCTCGGCGAGGGTCACGATCGCGCGCTTGCTGCCGGCACGCTGACCGAAACCGGTCTTCGTGCGCTTGCGCTTGCCCTGGCGGTTGATCGTGTTGACCCCGGTGACCTTGACGTCGAAGACCGCCTGGACGGCCTGCTTGATCTGGGTCTTGTTGGCGCTCGGGTCGACGATGAACGTGTACTTGTTCTCGTCGAGGAGCGCGTAGCTCTTCTCGGACACGACCGGCTTGAGCAGGACGTCACGGGGGTCCGTGTACGACTTGCTCAGCGGGGTCTCGACCGTGTTCTTGCCCTCGGCGGCGTGGCGACGCGCCTTGGCGACGCGCGCGGCCTTGGCCGCCTTGGCGGCCTTCGAGGCGATAGCGGGGTGACGGATAGCCATCAGACCTCGCTCCCTTCGGTGTCATTGGCCTTCGGGCCGGACACGAAGGACTCGAACGCGGCCTGGGTGAAGACCACGTCGTCCGAGACGAGAACGTCGTACGTGTTCAGCTGGCCCGGCTCCAGGATGTGGACCTGGGGCAGGTTGCGGGCGGACAGCCACGCGGCCTCGTCGGAGCGCTCGACGATCAGGAGCAGGTTCTTGCGCTCCGAGATCTTGCCGAACAGGCTCTTCGCGGCCTTGGTGGAGACCTGGCCCTCGACCACGCCGGCGACGACGTGGATGCGGTTGTGACGCGCCCGGTCGGTGAGGGCACCGCGCAGGGCGGCGGCCTTCATCTTCTTCGGGGTGCGCTGCGAGTAGTCACGCGGCACGGGACCGTGCACGACGCCACCACCGGCGAACTGCGGCGCGCGGGTCGAACCCTGACGGGCGCGACCGGTGCCCTTCTGGCGGTACGGCTTCTTGCCACCGCCGCGGACCTCGCCACGAGTCTTGGTCTTGTGCGTGCCCTGACGGGCCGCGGCCAGCTGCGCGACGACGACCTGGTGGATCAGCGGGACGCTGACCTTGGCGTCGAAGATCTCCGCGGGGAGCTCGACGGAACCGGCCTTCTCGCCCGCCGGCGAAAGGATGTCAACAGTGCTCATCGGTTACCTCAGGCCCCCTTGGCCGCGGTGCGGACCAGGACGAGGCCGCCGTTCGGACCGGGAACCGCGCCCTTGATGAGCAGCAGACCCTTCTCCGCGTCAACGGCGTGGACGGTCAGGTTCTGGGTGGTGACCCGCTCGTTGCCCATGCGACCCGCCATGCGGAGGCCCTTGAACACGCGGCCCGGGGTGGCGCAGCCACCGATGGAACCGGGCGAGCGGTGCTTGCGCTGGGTGCCGTGTCCGGCGCCGAGGCCCTTGAAGTTGTGACGCTTCATGACACCGGCGAAGCCCTTGCCCTTGCTCTTGCCGGTCACGTCGACCTTCACGCCGGCCTCGAACACCTGCGCGGTGATCTCCTGGCCCAGCGTGTACTCGGAGGCGTCCGCGGTGCGGATCTCGACGAGGTGGCGACGGGGGGTGACGTCGGCCTTGGCGAAGTGGCCCTTGAGGGGCTTGTTCACCTTGCGCGGGTCGATCTCGCCGAAGGCGATCTGGACCGACTCGTAGCCGTCGACGTCGTTCGTACGGACCTGGGTCACGACGTTGGGGCCGGCCTTGACGACGGTGACCGGGACGACACGGTTGTTCTCGTCCCACACCTGCGTCATGCCGAGCTTCTCGCCCAGGATGCCCTTGATCTGCTTAGCCATTCTCAGCCCACCAGCCTCAGAGCTTGATCTCGATGTCGACACCGGCCGGGAGGTCGAGTCGCATCAGAGAGTCAACGGTCTTGGGGGTCGGGTCGAGAATGTCGATCAGGCGCTTGTGCGTGCGCATCTCGAAGTGCTCGCGCGAGTCCTTGTACTTGTGCGGCGACTTGATGACGCAGTACACGTTCTTCTCAGTGGGCAGCGGCACCGGGCCCGCGACCGACGCACCAGTGCGAGTCACCGTCTCGACGATCTTCTTCGCCGAGGAGTCGATGACCTCGTGGTCGTAGGCCTTGAGCCGGATGCGGATCTTCTGTCCCGCCATGGCTACTCAGTAGTCCTGTCTCTTCTAACGCTCTGGGACCCGGTGGTTTCCGGTACCCGCTTTCTCCGACCCACGCGGTCGGGCGTGTCGCGCTCCCGCTGACATGAATGTCCCTTGTGCGAACATCCCTGCGGGATTGCACACGGCCCTTCCGGAAACCGCGGACCGGGGACCTCGGGCCCACCGGGCGCCTGGCCGGTGTCGCGCTCACACTTCCCGGAAGATTCCCGTACGTCCGCCCCAGTGCTGCCCGTGGGCAGTTAGGACGACGAGTACTGTGGGACTCGCTTCCGGTCCTCCCGGCGGGAGGCGCGCAGCATCAACAACTCGACCGAGCAACTCGGACAGTCTGCCATACGGGGCGGGCAGACCGCCAATCGAGCCGTAGAGATTACCCCGAGAGTGACACAGGTCAAACCGGGGGCGCGGCGGGGCGGGGCCCCTCCCCTGCCGGGACCGGCTTCACGGCCGGGCCGTCATCCGTACGTCGGTGCAGCCGCGCTGCTTCGCCTCGTGGCCGGCGAAGACGCGCAGGGCGTCGCGGGCGAACGAGGCCGAGTAGTGCGGGACCGGGTAGGTATCGGTGTCCCCGTCGTACAGGTGGTACAGCACGAACACGGCCCGCTGCGCCGTCCGGGGGCACGTCGCGGTGGCCCAGGCGTAGTCACGGTCGCCGTGGGTGGGACCGTAGCCCTTTTCGAGCTGGTCGCCCTCGCTGGCCAGGAAGTCCTTGGCGGAGGCGCCGTAATAGGCGTAGAGGCCATAGCCGGGCTTCTTCGCCTTCGTGACCAGGTAGCAGTTGGTCTGGGGGGCGTCCGGGTCCGCCGGATACTCCATGATCTCGGGCGTGTCGCCTCGTGCCGCGTCCGTTCCGCGCAGCGCGGCGCATGACCCCTGGGCCCGCGGCAGCGGCTTCGCCGTCCCGGGCGCGCCCAGCCGCGCGGTGGACAGGCCGGTGAGCCGCTTGCCCGCCTTGACCTGGCAGCCGTGCTTCTCGGCCGTCTTCCGGGCGGTCTCGGTGACCACCCGGCCGAGACCGGTCAGGGTCGTGCCGTCGGACGTACCGAGCAGGTCACCGTAGGCGACCAGGGCCTTGTCCTGCTGGTTCACGCAGTCCAGCGCGGCCATGACCTGGTAGGTGCCGCCCGCGTACCTGAGGACACCGGACCAGCCGTGGCCGAGGGGTGCCGCCTGCTCGCGCACTCCGTCGTAGTCCGCGTTGTACCAGGTGAGCGTGGTGGACGGGGCCTTCGCCGTGCTCCAGCGCAGCTTCAGCTCAAGGGAACCGCTCTGCGCTCCGGACTCCGAGTCTCGGACACGGCAGGCGGCCAGGTAATCACCGTCGCCCTCGTCGTCGGCCCTGAGGTGTGACGAGTGCAGCGCCTCGCCGAGCCCGCCCTGGGCCAGGGTGCCGTCGCACGCCCGGTCCAGGGAGCCCTCGTCGCCCCCGGAGCCGAAGGTCCCGGTGCCCCAGAGCACCCCTGCCACCAGCGCGAGTACCAGCAGGCACGCCCCCACGTACCACCCGGCGTGCACGCGTCGGAACCCGGATTTGGTCTGCATCGTGCTCATTCCGTCGAAGGCCGTCGCGCGCCGGTCAGCGGTCGGCGCGGAGCGTGCTCAGGGTCCGGTCACGTCCGTGCGCGTAGTCGTCCTGACCCGCGTGGACGTAGTACTTCGTCCAGTCGCTGTCGACTGCATGACCGCGGCTGTCCGCCCACGACCTGACCAGCTTCTCGACGTCGTGCTGGCCGGCGTCGTAGGTCTTGGCGTTCTGCTCGGTCGCGGCGAGGTTCGCCTCCGCCACGTGCTCCTTGTTCGACTCGTACGCCCACACGTCGAGCGACTTCTGGCTGAGGTCTCCCACGGGGCTGAGGTCCGACACCGGGTTGAACATCAGCGCCGTGCTGAGGGAGGTGCCGAGGCCGTGGTTGAAGTCGGCGGCCCACTGCGTCTTCTTGAACCGCTCGTCGTAGATGATGTCCGACCGGACGCCGTCATAGGCGCCCATGGCGCGGGACGACTCCACGATGCGGTCCCGGATCGTCTTGTCGCCGGCGTCCGGCGGGATCGTGTCCAGGACGTGGTGCGCGTACTGCTGCTCGGACCCGTAAAGGTGCCCGAACGCCTCCGGGTCGTTGGCGATACCGCGCATGACGGCGGCGAGCCGCTGATGGCCCACGGCCAGGTGGGCGCCGTCCTTGTCGCTCCAGACGGAACCCGGGCTGTCCCAGTCGACGTCGTACTTCGAGGACGACTCCGCGTAGGTCTCGTGGGTGTCGGCGGTGTACGACGTCATGATGTGAGCCAGCGGCTGGACGAGGTTCGTCGGCAGGTTCTGGGCGTGCTTGTCGGTGTACAGCGTGTTGATCGTCTCCTGGAGGATGCGGGCCTGCGGCTCGCTGTGCTCGCCGATCGGGTGGTAGCCGCCGGGCGCCTGGCCGGTCGTCGCGGCCTCCAGGGCCGCGCCGAAGCCCTTGCGGACGTCGCCGTCCTCCCCCATGACCGGCATGCCCGTCGTGGAGCCACCGGGCGGGGTCGCGAAGTGGTCCACGACCGTGTCCCAGTCCCGGCCGTGGAGCAGGTACTTCAGGTTGTCGTTGTGGGCCGGGTCCAGGTAGTCGGTGCTCGTCTTCGGGTCGTGCGACATGATGCCGAGCACGCCGTCGAGCGGGTCGTTGGCGAACCAGCCCCGGTCATTGCCGCTGAACTTGTCCCGCAGACCCCAGATGGACTCGGTGTGGCCCTGGGCGGTGTAGGACTCCTCGGCGTGCCGGATGTCGTCGGCGGTGTCCTCCAGGAACTGCCCGTTGTAGCCGTGTCCCTGCTGCATCAGGGTGACGAGGCTCTGGTAGCCGCGGACCTTCTCGTCCGGGATGGGGCTGAGGCCGTCGACCTTGAACTGCTCGGTCCCGGCCTTCCGCATGTCCGCGCGAAAGTGCTGGTAGAAGGCCGAGTGCGGGTCCTGGGTCGCGGTCGCCAGCGTGGTGGCGAGCCCCTTCTGGATGTCCAGATACTGCCCGCTGTGCTGCTTGTCGTCGTGGTAGGCGAGACCGTCGAGGCTGTTGGAGAGCTGGAGGGTGTTCTTGGCGCCCAGCTCGTCCAGCAGGGTCTGGCTGAACGCCTTGTCGCCGGAGTTGTCGTGGAAGAGGCGCTGCAACTCCTTGTAGTCGGCCGGCGAGGCATCGCCCCTGTTGACGCGCTGCGCGATGTCCTTGGCCTCGTCGGCCTCGTACTTCTCGATGTCACCCTGGGCCTTGCCGTTGAACTCGGGGCCCTGGCCGTCGTTCCACACCGGGCCCTGGACCACGGCCGTGAAGGCGATCTCGACGCCCTTGTCGGCGTCGTCCACGTTCTGCACGCACTGGTCGATGCGGGCCTGCCAGGAGGCGACGGACTCGCGTACGGCCTTCTGCTCGTCGGGGTCGTGCAGATAGGCCATCCGCACGTCCTCGCTGAGCCTGCCGGTGTCGTACGAGACCACGCCCTGGTCCGACACCTTCATGCCCTTGGCGATCGCGTCGTCCCGGGCCGCCTCCAGCTTCTTGCGCAGGTCCACGAACTGGGTGTGGGCGTCCCGGAGGAGCGAGGCGATGGCCTTGGCCTCGGTCTGGGCGTCCTGGAACTCCGTGAGCCGGATCCCGAAGCGCGCGTTGGCGGCCTGCTGGCTCTCACCGACCCAGGTCGGGCGCAGGGTGACGCCGTGCACGTCCTTCCGGTAAGCGGTCTCCTGCTTGTTGAGCTCCGTCGCCATGCCGTCCCAGCGGGTGGCGGCCGTGGTGAGCGCGGACAGGTCTGTCGTCAGGATCTCGTGGTAGGTCGGCATAACTCCCCCGTTGCATGCGGTGGCGTAGGAGTGGGCCCGGCTGTGCGTCAGCGCGCCGACGGCGGCGGCGGCCCGGCGCCGCCCGGGTACTGGTTGAGCCGCACTCCAACGGCATGTCCGCACGGTAACAAATACCCCTACGCCATAGGGGAGTTGGAATGTCGCGGGTCTGTCAGCGTTCGGCGGCGTACGTAACGAAGGCGCTCCAGGTGCCGGGGCCGACGGTGAGGCAGGGACCCTCGGTGTTCTTGGAGTCGCGGATGTGGATGGTGGCGGGGGTGGGGGCGATCTCGACGCAGTCGTTGCCGTTGCTGCTGTCGCTGTAGCTGCTCTTGCGCCAGGCGAGGGCCAGTTCCACGCAGTCGTTGCCGTTGCTGCTGCTGCTGTAGCTGCTCTTGAACCAGTGGAGTTCCGGGGTGCTCATAGTTCTCCCAGTGCTTGCTCGATGAAGACCAGAGACTCCTCTGGTGTGAGCGCCTGAGCCCGGATGATGCCATAGCGCAGGTCGAGGAGCCTGAGTTGCCTGGGGTCCGAGACCGGACGCCCCGAGAAGTCGCCATCAGCACGACCCATTCCCGTACCATCGGCAAACTTCAGCACCTGGATCCGACCCCCCGTTCCAGGGTGATTGGGACGGCCGGTCGGCATCACCTGGAGGTCCACGAACGGCAACTGGGCGACCTCCAGCATGTGTTCGAGCTGTCGGCGCAGCACCATTGTGTCCCCGATCGGGCGGCGCAGCGTCACCTCTTCGTGGACGAAGCTCAACTCCGGCGAAGGTGACCGATCGAAGACGGACTTCCGGGCCATGCGGGCCCCCACCATGCGTTCCAACTGGTCGGTCGAGTAGGCGGGACGCCAGGTCCGCAGGAGCGCTCGCGAGTACTCCTCCGTCTGGAGCAGGCCGTGGATGTTGTGGTTGCTGTACAGCGACATCTCCACCGCCCGCCCCTCCAGCTCCGCCAGTTCCCGGATCTTCTTCGGGTACCGCGCCTTCCTCATGTCCTCCATGAAGGCCCGCAGATGCCCCTGCGCCTTCAGGAGCGTGTCCGCCCGGTCCAGGAACTCCGGCCGGGGAATCCTCGCCCCTCGCTCGATCTTGCGGATCATGTCCTCGCCGTACCCCATGGCCTCGGCCAGCTCGACCACGGTCAGTCCGGCCGCCTCCCGGCACACCCTGAGCAGGCGCCCCACCGCCTGCACTACCGGCTCGATCTCGTCGCCCGGCTCGACGTCCCAACCCGCCTCGTCCACACCCTCGTTCACGGCTCCTCCTCCGGTGCGTGCTCGTACTCGTGACAACGCCCGAGACAGCCGAGACAGCCGAGACAAAGCAGGGACGGTGACCGTACGTACAGGCGCTGTCGCTTACGTAGCGAAGCATGAGCGGGCACGCTGAGTGACGTGAACCAAGAAACCGTCGAGCCGCCGACCGAACACACCCGCCCCACCGGCCACTTCACGCTGCTGCTGTCCCCCACACCCCGCGGCGCCCGACTCGCCCGGCTGCTCGGCGCGGAGCAACTGCGCACCTGGGGGCTCCTCTCGGAGGCTGCCACGCACGTGATCGCCGAGCTCGCGGCGAACGCCGTGACCCATGGCCGGGTGCCCGGCAGATGCTTCCGGCTCACGTTGCGAGTCGCCGACGACACGCTGCGCATCGAGGTCACCGACACGCGCGGCGACCGGCTGCCGCGCTCCCGGCCCGCCGCCGCCGATGCCGAATCGGGTCGTGGTCTGCTCCTCGTGGAGGCACTCGCCGACCGCTGGGGAGCGACCGAGGGCCCGACCCCGCGCAAGACCATCTGGGCCGAACTGAAGACCGACCCCACCGGATCGCTGACGGTCCCGGCCCGGTGACCCGCTCGCCTTGCCGTTCGTCCGGCCCAGTCAGAGTCGGGGCATCCGTCACCCGGACGGAGGAGGCCACCCCATGTTGGTAATCACCGGACCGGGGTCCTGCCGCGGCTCCAGTTGCTGACTGATCAGCAGGAATATGGTGCCGCCCGCGATCAGGGCCGCGGCGAACAGCACGGCGAGGAACGTCAGGCAGGCGGCGCCATCGCTGTCGCCTTCCCGGCGCGCCCTGTCCGGCCGATCGGGCAGGTGGCGAATCGTCAGCCGGTCGCCCGTGACCAGGTCACCCGCCCGGACATGGGCCCGGTGCATGACGCCGTCCGCGGTCTGGAACTCGACGATCGCCTGACGGCTCGACGGCCCGTCCGAGCTCTGATGGACGTATGTCTCCAGACAGACCGCCTCGGCCGTCAGCGCTTTGGTGGCCCACCGGCGACGGCTGCGCACCGCCGCGAACACACCGCTCACCCCGAGGACGATGCCGCCCGGGATCATCACCAGACCCGCGACGAGCGCGGCCGTGTGGATGCCTGAAATCATGGTGTGCGTCCCTCCCCCACAGCGTGACGCCTCGATCCGCGGTTCACGACCACGGATCGGCACAAGCATGCGAGGGTCGGGCATCCGCACCAAGAGGCGGGCGGACACCGGGACGGTTCCATGACGCAACGGCCATACGGTCGCGACACAGCGGCTGGTCGGTTGGAGAAAGGGGGCTGCATCGGTGAATCGGCCCGTGCAAGTATGCCGATGTGATGACGAAGAACAACGGCCGCCTTCGTACCGCGACAGCACGAGATGGTGCCGCGTTGCTCCGGCTCTGGGGGTTGTTGTTCGACGACGACGCGGGCCGACAGGAGCCGTGGAGGCGTCACGCAGCCGAGTGGTTCACCCGTTTCGTGGATGATCGGGACAATGCCCGCTTCCCGGTGATCGAGGTCGAGGGCGTGATCGTCGCCACGGCGATCGGCACTCTCGAACTCGGCGTGCCCAACCCCCAGTGCGCCAAGGGGCGCACCGTGCGCCTCACGAACGTCGTCACCCTGACCGAACACCGTGGATACGGCTACGGAACGGCGCTCGTTCTCGACGTACTGAATTGGGCCAGGTCCATTGACGCCGACCGCGTCGACCTGAGCGCCACCGCGGAAGGCAAGCGCCTGTACGACAAGGTCGGCTTCACCCTGACTGCGGCCCCGCGGATGAAATTCGTCTTGTGAGCCTGCGCGGACAGGTGATCACGGGGGAGACCTGCGCCCGGTTTGTCCGGTCCACCCGCTGGGGAGCGGCGTGGGGTCAGTGGCCGATCTTTTCGAGCTCGGCGAGATCGTCGTCGGAGAGCGGGAGTCCCGCGCCGGCGACGTTCTCGCGCAGGTGTGTCACCGACGAGGTGCCGGGGATCAGCAGGATGTTCGGCGACCGCTGCAGCAGCCAGGCCAGGGCGACCGACATCGGCGTCGCGTCCAACCGGGTGGCCACGGCCGTGAGCGCCGAGGACTGCAGCGGGGTGAAGCCGCCGAGGGGGAAGAAGGGCACGTAGGCAATGCCCTGCTCGGCGAGTTCGTCGATCAGATCGTCGTCGTGGCGGTGGGCGAGGTTGTACATGTTCTGCACGCACACGATCGGTGCGATCGAGCGTGCCTCGGCGACCTGTTCCGCTGTCGCGTTGCTCACGCCGAGGTGCCGGATCAGGCCCTGCCGCTGGAGGTCGACGAGCGCCCCGAACGCCTCCGCGAGCGAACCGGGCAGGGGGCCTTGGGCGTCACCGAGCCGGAGGTTGACCACGTCCAGCGTGTCGAGGCCGAGGTTCTCCAGGTTCTCGGTGACGGCCCGGCGCAGCTCGTCGGGCTTGCGTGCCGGAGGCCAGCCTCCCTGCTCGTCCCGGGTCGCGCCGACCTTGGTCACGATGTGCAGCGAGTGGGAGTACGGGTGCAGCGCTTCCCGGATCAGCCGGTTGGTGATGTGCGGCCCGTAGGCGTCGGCGGTGTCGATGTGGGTGATGCCGAGGCCGGCGGCCTCGCGCAGGACGGCGAGTGCGCCGTCGCGGTCGGCCGGCGGACCCATGACCCAGGGGCCGGCGAGCTGCATGGCGCCGTAGCCGAACCGAGTGACGGTCAGGTCGCCCAGGGTCCAAGTGCCGCCGGGAAGCGAGGCGGAGGGGGTGTGCATGATGTGCCTTTCCTGTCGGCCAGGGATGATGTCTAGCGGCGCCTTGCACCACTATTGGTGCGTAGCTTCTACTTAGGAAGTAGGCACTTCGAAGTGCGTAAGGCACCCGCGAGTGAGAGGAACGGTCCATGGCGACGATGACGGCGGCCCAGCAAAGGGCACAGGCCAAGGTGGAGTACGACGCCTTCGTGGCGGCCTGTCCCAGCCGCAAGCTGCTCGACCGGATCTCCGACAAGTGGGTCACGCTGGTCCTGGCCGCGCTCGGTAGCGACAGCGCGCATCGGCCCGGTGCCGACTGCGCCGGCGGCCCCCGGACGATGCGTTACTCGGAACTGCAGCGCCTGCTGGCCGGCGTCAGCCAGAAGATGCTCACCCAGACGCTGCGCTCCCTGGAGCGCGACGGCCTGGTGTCCCGCACCGTGGTGCCGACCGTGCCGGTCACGGTCTCCTACGAGCTGACCGAGCTCGGCCTGTCGCTGTACGAGACGATGCGCGGCCTCAAGGCCTGGGCCGAGACGCACATGGACGACGTGCTGGCCAACCGCGAGACCTACGACACCCGCGTCGCCTGAACCACAGCAGGGTTGCCGATCAGCGCCGAACGGTCCGCGCGTAAGAGGCCGGGCAGATGGACGGGACTCAAGGACGCCGCTTCGGGCGGTCGTCCCAGCGGTGGGTGGCCCAGGCACGGCGGACCGCGGGGCGCTCGGGCAGCAGCGCCACGAATTGATCCCACAGCGGGTCGGTCATCCATGCTGGAAGAACGGGCACAGGTCTCCCCGTGATCACAGAGCATCGCAACTCATGATCACGGAGACCTGGGCGCGCCTCACTGCCCGGGACCCCACCCCGCCTATCCGCGCAGCCTCTGTAGCGCTTTCAAGTCGCCCGCCGGCGCCCGTGTCGACATCAAGGCCCTCGCAGCCCACTTCCCCGAGGGCGAGACGCGTATCGCCATTGCCTGCGCAGAGCACACGGCTACCTGGCGCGCACCCGCCCAACACCTCCCCAACGGCCGGATCGTCATGCACACGGTGGCGTACAACCAGCCCCTGACCGCCACCGGTCCGAAACCGCCCACTGCTCCCCGACGGCCTCGGCGGGTCCCCTCAACGTGTTCCCAAGGCCGTACGCCGCACCCTGGCCGCGAACCTGCCACCCAATCCGCTTTCCCCGATGGGCGTATGAGACTCGGCTCGGCCGGAACGGGTGCAGGCCCCTCACGGCTCGCTGTCTTCCCCAGCGGCAGTCACGTCCTCGCCCCCGCCTGCGGCCGCACAGGCTCCGGGCGCAGTGTGATCCCCGAAGCCTCCCGCACTGTCCCCGCCATACGGTGCAGGCCGGCAAGGAATGAGCTGGCTGTCGCCCCGTCCCGGGCGGTAACGGTCAGCGTGCGGCTCGTCGAGCAGTACACCCCCAGTCCGACGTGCGCATTGGGGCCGTAGCCACTCTGCTCCAGGAGCCAGCCGGCGCTCGCCCGCAGCACGCCGTCGCCGTCGCGATGCACGCGGCCGCCCGCCGCGCACACCTCCCTTGCCTGTGCGCTGTTGACAGGCGGGTTCAGGAACACGCTGCCGGCCTGCCGCGCGTCCGGTCCGCTCCCTGGCAGGGACAGTCCGCGTGCGTTGCGGTCAGCGATGACACCGGCCGCGGCTTCTTCAAGTGGCGGCCGGGAACCGAGCGGTACGTCGAGCGCCTGAGCCAAGTGCCCGTACATCACCGGGGCGGCCCGGTCGCTCCGCGTCAGACGCAGGGTGACGGCCAGGATCGCCCATCGGCCCGGCCGCGTCCTGAACACCGAGGAGCGGTAGCGGAACTGACAGGCCGCAGGATCGAGCAGCTCCGTGCGCTCACGCTCCCAGTCCCAGACGGCCACCGATGTGGAACAGTCCGCTATCTGCTGCCCGTACGCTCCAGTGTTCTGTACCGGGGCTGCCCCGACCGTGCCCGGGATGCCGCCCAGGTATTCGACACCGGACAAGCCTTCGGCTACGGCGTACGCCACCAGGCGGCCCAGCGGCTCGCCGGCCTGCACAGTCAGCTCCACCTGACCGTCGCCGACCGGGCGGGCAGTGATACCGCGGGTCGCCACACGGACCACCGCGGCCGGGTAACCGGCATCATCGGCAAGGATGTTGCTCCCTCCGCCGAGAACGAACGGCCGCCGCCCCGCCAAGGCCCGGACGACCTCGCCCCAGGAGGCGGGGTCGGTATGGGTGAGCCAGAGGTCGGCGGGGCCGCCGAAGCGGAGAGTCGTGTGATCGGCCAATAGCTCACCCATGAGTCTCTCCTCAGACGGCACCGATCGTTTTCAGTGCGAGGCCCCGCAACGGAGCGATCCGCTTACGGGCGGCCCCGCAGTAGACGGCATTCGTGGCGATCGCCAGGTAGCGGCCGGACTCAGGCGCCAGGTAGAGGCTGGTGCCGGTGAACCCGTGGTGGTACGCCACCGGACCCGCGAGGATCCACGACAAGCCACGGTCCAGGCCCGGCTCGATGGATGCCTGCGGAACGAGGCTCGCCCGCAGCCACACGCCGAGAGACCCGGTGCCGCCTTCCCGGGAGGCGGTCAGCAGCGCCTGCGCGTACCGGCCCAGGTCCCCGGCGGTGGAGAACACGCCGGCGTGTCCGGCCACGCCGCCCAGGAGCCCCGCGTTGTCGTCGTGCGGTGCGCCCCAGATCCGCGGCGCGCCGGGGATGCGCTGTTCGGTCGGCGCCACCGCGGGGCCGCGGCCGACCGGCCCGTACACCGTGTCGGTCAGCCCGAGGTCCCGCCACAATTCGGCGGCGAGCACGTCGAGCGGACGGCCGTGGACGTGGGTAAGCGCCAGGCCGAGCAGGATGTAGCCCCGGTTGATGTAACGGTGATGGCCGGGAGCTTCCTCCAACGGTTCGCGGCACAGCAGCTCGTGCAGCGGCGCCCGCGCGCCCCGGTAGGCATCGAGCCGGGTCACAGCCCGCAGCCCCGCGGTGTGCGTGATCAGTTCGCGTACCGTCGCCTCACCGCTCGGTGCCTCGCCACTGATCGCAGGCAGGTAGTTCCGTACCGGCTGGTCCAGGTCGAGGAGCCCGGCCTGCACGGCATGACCGACCAGCGGCCACGTGGCCAGGACCTTGGTGAGCGAGGCGACGTCGTACACCGTGGTCTCGGTCGGAGCGGTATCGCCCGTTTCCGGGGCGACTTGGCCGGCGGCCAGGACGTCGCGCCGCCCGTCGGCGGTGCCGCACACGATGACGCCGCCGGGGGTCGCGCCGTCGGCGATGACCTCGCCGAGTGTGTCGCGCAGTCGGGTCACGTCGTCGTCGGTGAACGGGATCACGGGCATGGGCGGGCCTCCGAGACGGTGGTGATGTCGGCCCCCAGCGTGGCCAGGTTGGACAGCAGGTGGCCGTAGCCGCGCCGGAGGTGGTACATGCCGCGGATCGTAGAAGTGCCGTCGGCCGCGAGCGCGGCGAGTAGCAGAGCTGTGACAGCGCGGATGTCCGCCGCCCCCACGTCCGCTGCCGTCAGCCGGGACGCACCGTGCACGAGGACCACCGGCCCCTGCGAGGACACCGCCGCGCCCAACGCGACCAGGCCAGGCAGGTGCGTTTTCCGCTGCGTGTATACCCGCTCGGCGATGTGCGACAGGCCGCGTGCCTGCGTGAGCATCGCCGCCAACTGCGGCGCGGTGTCCGTCGGCAGTCCCGGATGCGGACCGGTCTCCGTCTTCACCGCGCGCAGCGGATCCACCAACGCCATGTGTACGGCGCCGTCGGCCCCGTCCGCCAAGAGCACGCCGGCGTCGCTGAGCACGGTAGTGAGCCCAGCGGGGAGATCAGCGGTGGTGATGCCGCCCAGGGTGACGCTGCCGCCCGTCGCGGCAGCAGCCATGATCATGGTCGCTGCCTCGATCCGGTCCCCGGCCACGGTGAACTCCCCGCCGGTGATGCACTCCTGGCCCTCGATGTGCAGCCCGGACGCGTCCCGGAGCACCCCGACGCCACGTTCGGTGAGGAACCGGATGGTCTCGGTGACTTCCGGTTCGGTGGAGGGGCTGGTAATCAGGCTGGTGCCGGACGCCTTGGCGGCCAGCAGCAGCGCGGTCACCGTCGCCCCCAGACTCGGCCCGAACGGCGTGCCGACGTCCACCGTGAAGGGCTGCACCCCCTTCGGGCCGCACTGCGCGACCAACCCGCCGTCACTGTCCACGACCGTGGCACCAGCGGCCTCCATCGCCGCCAGGTGCCGGTCGATCAGCCGTGCACAGAACGCATCTCCGCCCGGACGGGGGAACTCCACCCTTCCGCACCGGGCGAGGACTGCTGCGGCCAGAACGCACGTCGTGCGGACCCGGCTCCCCAGCTCCGGATGGATCTCCGCCCGCAGCAAGGTGGCAGGGGCCACCCTGAACTCGTCGCCGACGACGGCCACCTGAGCACCGGTGTGGGCGAGAATCCGCGCGCACACATCTGTGTCGAGGATCGGCGGCGCGGCGCGCAGCACGACCGGGGCGTCCGCCAGGATCGCGGCAGCGTACAGGTGAAGCGCCACGTTCTTGCTGCCCTGCACGTCGATCCGCCCGGCCAGCGAGCGCCCGCCAGTGACCTGCACGACTAAGTCATCCGCTGCGATGAGGGCTGAACCGTTGACCACAGTGCTCACCGGACCCGGGAACCGGAGGGCAACACGCCACCGACCTGGTTGCGCGGATAGATGACCGTGCCGGGTCCGATCAGCGTTCCCGGCGAGAGGATCGTGCCCGCCGGGAGCGCCACACCGTCCCCGACGACCGCCCCGAGCTTGGTCTGTCCGGTCCGGATCCGCTGCCCGTCGAGGGTGATGGAAATCTCCTCCACGGCCGGTTCGGTGACCGGCCCGGTGCAGCGCAGCCCTGTCGTGGAGCAGAAAGCCCCGATGTTGACGCCCCTGCCGAGCACCGAATCTCCCACGAAGCTCTGGTGTTTCATGAAGCAGCCCCCGGCGAGCAGGCTGCGGGCGATCTCCGCCCCGCAGCCGATCCGGCAGTCGGGCCCGATCACGCTGTGGTCGCGCACCAGCGCTCCCCGGGCGACGACGGCCCCGGAGCAGACCAGGACCGGCCCGCACACGCGGGCTCCCGCCTCGATGCGAGCACCGGCCTGGACGATGACCGTGCCGTCCACGTCGGCGCCGGGGGCGATGACCCCCCGTGCATCGGCCGTCAGCCCGGCCGCGTCTGGAGCGTCCAGGGCCAGCGTCATTGCGGCCTTGATGTCGAACACCGTCCGGCAGGCCACCAACAAGTCCTCGATCACGGCCCCGAGCCCAGCCGGTTGGATGTAGTAGCCCGGGGTCAGCCGGACGTCCACGGACGAGGCCGCCGCGGTGAAGGCGGGGTTGGAGAGTCGCATCCAATGCCTCCCAGTTGCCCGAAAGAGGCGGCCCACGGATGCCGGCCGCCGGGCCTCCAGGGCATCGCATCCACGACTACGTCAACAGGCCACAGCCCTAGGACTGCAAAAGGCTTGCATGACATGCAAACCGGCTCCCATCACCCGTAACCGCCCTAGTCTGGGCGCAGCACAGCCTCGGCTGACACGGGGACGGGGTCATGGACGCGGTCGAAAACGCGCAGGCGAAACATGCTGCACAGATGTCACCTGGCGAGCGCGTGCGCAGGACACGCCGCGCCCAGGGCATGTCACTCGTACAGCTCGGGGTCCGCACCGGTTACTCCGCGGCGCAGGTTTCTCGCCTCGAACGAGGCAAGTCGCCGATGACCGACGTCGACGTCCTGCGGCGCTTCGCTCTCGCCCTCGGCATCCCGCCCCAGGAGCTCGGCCTGGCACCCATACCAGCTGCGCCGCCGCCCCGGCCCGGTATGCCGACCGGCCCGTATCCACGGCTCCCTGCCCCTACTGTGGACAACCCAGGGCGTGGGGACGGTGAGGACGCGGTGGACCGACGGAAGTTGCTCGCTGATCTGGCGGTCACCGCCGCGGCGGCCGTCGGCGCGCCCGTCATCGGCAGCGGCTCCGCGAAAGCCGACGGCGCCCGCCTCGGAGATCTCCTCGTCGCCGGTCTGCGCGACGCGATGCTCGGCCTTGGCGCCGACCCCGCGGACCCGGCCCCCGACCAGCTGGCCACAGAACTGAGCCGTGCCACCGCCAGCTACAACGCATCCGACTATTCCGGCCTCGCGGCGCGCCTGCCCCGCCTCCTGCGAGCAGGCCACCAAGCCGTCGGCAGCGACCACTACCCCGTGCTCGCCCACACCTACCTGCTGGCCACGCGCGCCCTCATCAAGCTCGATGCCTCCGATCTCGGCTGGATGGCAGCCGACCGGGCCCGCCAGCTCGCCCAGGCCACGGGCGCGCCCCTCGCCGTCGCCGAGGCCGCCCGCCAGCAGGCCGTGCTCGCCCGCCAAGCCGGATGGCGCGACCAGGCCCTCGCGCTCGCTCTCAACGCCGCTGCCGAACCGGCCCTCGCGGCGGCCGGGAAAGCCGGCGCCGCCCAGCGCGGCCTGCTGATCCAGTGCGCCGCGTACACCGTCGCCCACGAAGGCGACCAGAAGGGCATGCGGCAGCTCACCATGGAAGCCGCCGCCATTGCCAAGACCCTCGTCGCCGGCACTCATCTCAAGGACACTGCGGGCGGATTCAACAACGCCACCGTCCAGCTCCACCTCATCAGTGCCGAATACAAGGCCGGTGATCCGTCAGCGGCCATCGCCGCCGCAGACGCCCTCGATCCCAGGCTCCTGCCCACGGTCGAACGCCGGTCCCTCTACTACATGGACCGAGCGCGTGCCTACGCCCGGTGGGAGCGCCGCGACGAGTGCATCGCCGCCCTCCTCGAAGCCGAGCGCCTCGCTCCCGAGGAAACCCACGCTCGCCCCGCCGTCAAAGCGATGATCAACGGATTGCTCGTGTCGGGCCGCACCACCCCAGAACTCCGAGGTCTCGCAGCACGCGCCGGAGTCCTCGCCTGAGCCCCATGCCACTGACCTCAGGCTGATCTCGCCCAGAGGAACGAGCCGCTCAGAAGTGTTCGACCTCCTGGCCGTCCGGGACCTTGTAGCAGCCGGACACGACATGCAGGCTCAGCTTCGGTGGGTCGTTCTTGGACATCTGGACGATGTTGACGCCGGCCTTCTGCCCGTCGTTGTCGGCGGTCAGGTTGATGTTCCTGTTCTTGCTGGTGTCCGGGCCGTACGTGACGATCTTCCAGCCGTGCTTGGGCAGTTCGGTCTTGAGCCGCTCCATCGCCACGTCGAGGTCCTTCGCCGACGCGGGGTAGAAGCTCCACCAGTGGAAGATCCGGAAGTAGGTCTTCGTGTCCTTCCCCGAGCATTCCGCGACGAACGGGCGGCTGTCGGACGTCTTCCCCTTGACGCCGATCAGGTCGTAGATGCCGCTGGACAGCTTCTCCATCGTGTCGGAGGCGGCACGCGAGGTGCTCGTGCCGGCGAGCGGAGTCGTGTCGGAGTCTTTCTCAGTCATGCCGCATCCAGTGAGGGTGGTCATTACAAGAGGCAGGGCGAGCACACAGGCGCTCAGTCTGGTCTTCACGTCGGTGAGCCTTACGTCGTCGCGGCTACTTCACATGCGCCCACGGGTCGGGCGGCGGCTTCAGCGCCACGTCGTCGCCCTTCCCGACGACGACCAGGGCCTGGTTCTTCAGGCTCTGCGAGGGCCCGTGGGACGTCTCGTCCCAGTAACCGCTGTGTCCTTCGGTGTCCGTGGTCATCTGGTTGGCGCCGAACTCCGGATCGCTGGGGATGAGGAAGCGGTCCCCGCCGTGGCCCCATCGGCCGATGTCCGGAACCACGTCTCCGTCGGCCTCCTCGTTCCACACATGCCCCTTGGGCACGTCCAGCTCGTCCGCGCCGGACACCTTGACCCCGGGGCTGCCGGCGAAGACCAGATCATCGGCGCTGACATGCCCCGTCTGGGCCGCGGCGCCGACGAGTGTCGTCCCGTACGAGTGGGCGATGACCGTACGGTGCGGATCCGTGTCGCCGGTGTGGGAGGCGTCGAGCCCGTCCAGGAAGTTGTCGAACGCCGGTGCCCCGTCGTACGCGTAGTGTTCGAACGGCGCGTCCTTCCAGACGCTGTCCGGTGCGTCGTAGCCGAGCCAGGTGATGGTGGAAACGGACTTTCCGTCGGCCTCGTCGTGAGCCGCGTGCCACACCTTGGTCATCCGGTCGATGTTCCCACCGATGTTGCCCAGCTCCGCCGTCGTACCCGGCACGTAGACCGCCTGGTGATCCGCGGTGTCCGGGTTGCCGTTGGCGATGATCGCGCGGCCGTCGCCTTCCGTGCTGAACCCCAGCAGGTACGCCTCGGGCAGTCCGTTCCGGCCTGTCGCGTCGAAGCGCGTCTGGATCGCGTCCATGCCGTCGAGGGACTTGTGCGCGTTCTTCCGCGCCTCGTCCCAGTCCTTCCACGCCTGCGACTCGACGCTGAGGCCCTTCGGCATGCTCCCGGTGTACGGGTCGATGTAGGGCTGGAACCGCTCGGGCTCCGGATGCTTCTTCAGCCAGGCGTCGTAGTCCAGTTGGGCCTTCGCGTGCGCCTCGTCGAGCACGGTGCGGTTGGCCTGGTCCCGCACGGTGGCGGGGAGTCCGTCGAGCGCGCCGACCGCGTCGGGGTGGACCGACAGGTAGTCCGAGCGCTGCTCGTCGGAAAGGCCCTTCCACCAGGCGGCGTTGTCCTTCGGGCTGCCGTGCTGGGGCGGCTGGGGCAGGGAGCCGAGGTAGTTCTTGCCGGCGTCGCGCACCCCGTCCGTGTCCGACGTGACGTCGATCCAGTCCTTGTCGGAGACCACCAGATCGTCGTCGGCCTTCAGCGCGCGCAGCTTCGGGGCCCACTTCGTGTCCGCGTCCGTGGCCTCCTTCAGAGCGTCACCGATGCGGTCGGCGAACCCGACGGCCTTGCCGAAGTTCGGGTTCGGATGCATGTGGACGGCCTGCCGCTCCAGCGCCGCCGACGTCGGATCCGTCGGGCTGGTGCTCACCCGCACCGTGCCGCCCTCCGGCACCTTGCCGTCGACTTCCTTGCCCCCGGCCGGGAACGTCACCGACCCGTCCGCCCCGACCGTGCAGCCCGCCGCCTTCGCGTCCTCCAGCGCCGCCTCCAGCTTCCGCTTGGCCGCGGCCATGTCGAAAGCGAAGCCGTTCAGCGCGGTGCCCGCCAGCGCGCACTCGGTCTCGGCGTAGTGGAAGTCCTTCGACAGCTCCTTCAGCTCCCGCAGGGTGGCCTTCGCGGTCTCCCCCGAGAGCTGGTTGCGGATCCCCGCCGATATCCGGTTGTCGATCGCTTCCCTGGCCTTGCCCGCCATCTCGCTCGTGGCCCGGTAACCGTCCGCGGCCTCCTGGTACTCGGAGGGCTTGACGGCCTGCAACGCGGCAAGATCCATGACCCGCTCACTTGCCCTTCGCCTGGCCGCCGACGGCCTCGGTGTCCTGGTACTCCGTCTTGATCTTCTGCAGCCCGTCCCGGACGTCTCCGTCGGTCATCGACAGATCGCGCCCCGCGCGCTCCAGCAGGCCGCCCAACTTCCCGCAACGGCCGCTCACATCACCGACGTACTTCTTCCAGGACTCGTAGAGCTCCTTCTGCGCCGCGGCCGACTCGCACCCGGCACCGTCCCCCAGCCCCGCCTGCCCGTGGTCCAGCTTCCCCAGCGCCGTACTCACATCGGCCCGCAGCCCCGTGACATCCCCGCCGGCGGTCGACCACACCTTCCGCTCCGACTTCAGCGGGTCCCCACCACCGGAAGAACCGCCGCTCCCGGCGTCCGGCAGATGGTTCAACCGCATCCGAGTGCCACCGGAACGCGTGGCCGCGTCCGTCTTCAGCCGTTCCCATTCGTCCCAGGGCATGCCCGTGGTCCTCCCCCGTGACCCGCCACCCGCTCCCCGACCGGCTGCCACCGGCGTTCCTGTGCGCGGGCTGTGAACTCCTTCTGAACCCCCTAAATTAGCAGCGCGCAACTTACGGCACGTCCGTTACAGCGACTACGGCAGTTGAGTACCCGTACTCATTGCAGGTGGTTCCCCGCGTTCGCGCCCCCGGGTCTGGACGTCGATGAGGCCGTTCAGTCGGACGAGTACGTGTCCAGGATCGACGTCTTGCGCACCCCGGTGCCCACGTCGATGTCCGTCCCGGTCAGCAGATTGCCCGTGCCCCGCAGGGCCGACTCGTCCAGCATCAGCCGGTTCACCAGGCCCTGGACCTGCTCGCCCCACGTCGTGTGCGCCTTGCGGACGGCGGCGGAGGTGAGCCAGCCGTGCCCGTCCTTGGCGTCGAACGCCTTGATCACGGCGCCCGTCTCGTCGTCCGCCCAGCGTCCCGCCGACGCGGTGTCCGGCTCGATGTCCTTGCGGAGCGCGTCCGCGGCGCCCTTCTTGTCGCCGGGCGCGTGCGCGAGGTCCGGTCCCCCGCCGCCCACGTCGCCCGGCGCCTGGTCGAGCCGCGTTCCCACGGAACGCCCGCCGTCGTTTCCCGATACGGATCCTGACACCGAATAAACCCCCGTCCGCCGTTCCAGCGTGCTTGTACCACGCTAACAACGGCACGCTGAAACAGGGCGGTTCGGTTGCAGAGTCGGTCGCGCCCCTACCGGACCGGCGGCCCCCACTGCGGCGGCGGGGGAGCCCACGCGGTGGTGAGCCGGCGGCGGTGGCGGCCACGGCGGACCGCGGTCACGACGCAGATGCCCGGGACCACGACGGCCGCCGCGAGGAAGCAGCCGATCGCCGCGAAGATGCCGCCGACCATGCCGCCCACCCGGGGCTTGTCGCCGAGGGCGAACTCGGCGGGCACGTCCGAGGTGCAGCCGACCGGGTAGTCGCCGGTGGCCTTCGGGGTGAACTCGAAGACACGTTCCCAGGAGCGGGCTCCGAGAGTGACGCGGAAGGTGCCGTCCGGCGTGGTCAGCGAATCGGCCAGCGCCCGCGGGAGCCGGCAGTCGACGTGTCCCCGCGCGGACTGGGAGACGTAGATCGCCCGGGTCCTCCCCGCCGTGAAAGCGAACGTGCGCTGCGAGCCGCCGGCGAACGTGTGCGCCGTATCGACCGACTTCACCGTGTCCTTGACGGTCAGCACGATGAAGGTGACCCCGGCGCCGACCAGGACGAGGCCCAGCAGAGCCGCCACGACGTACCAGAGGCGCAGTGGCCGCAGGTCCCTCGCCGGGATGACGGGCGGCACGGGCGGCGGGCCGCCGTAGCCGCCGTAGCCGCCGTGCGGTGTTCCCCAGGTATTGGGTATGGACATGACGCCGCATCGTAGAGGAACCATCATGGTGTGTCCGGGGACTTGAGCGGAGGGGGCCCTGATGGTGACCCGAGAGGAAGCCGTGGCGACGGCCGAACGGTGGCTGCGGACGTCGGTGTACCCGCAGCGCGCGGCCTCCGTCGTCATGCTTCCGGAGACGGCGACGTGGTATCCGTACGCCTGGACGGTGGACTTCGACTTCCAGGAGCACCTGGACACCGGGGACCCGGCGCAGGCCCCGTTCTGCCGCCTCGTCGTCGTGCCGCACGACGGTACGGGGGCCCACTGGCCGCCCTCGCACATGCCGACGGAACAGTATCTGGCGACGCGGGCCGCGGAACCGCGGACGGACGACCCCTGGGTGCGCGCCGCCGCCTGGCTGCGCGAGACCTACGGCGCCCTGGTGGAGCTGACCGTGCCGCCGGACCGGCAGCCGGTGTACCAGACGCCCCACGCCTGGCTGATGGGCTGCCGGGCGGTCCCCCAGCCCGGCTTCCCCGACACGCCCATGCTCGCGGCCTCGGTCGTGGTGCCGAAGGACGGCGGCACCCCCTTCCACCCCTCCCCCAGCGACCCGCTCGCCGATCTGGAGGCGCTGGCGCCCGGCACGGCGGCCCACCGGGCGACCGGGCAGCACCTGCACGCCCGCGGCGCTCTCGCCGCCGTGCACTGCGGCATCGACGGCATACCGGTCTCCGCCCTGCCCTGGCGCGCCTTCCACGAGGCCCCCGGCTGGTGGGAGCGGCTCGGGCGGCGCTGCTTCCCGGAGTTCGAGCCGGTCGCCGTGCGCGACTGGGACGACGTGATCGGGGCGGTCGCGGCACCGGGGCCGGACACCCGGGGCGTCGTCTGGGTGCGCCGTCAGCTCCGCGGCCACGAGATCAGCGGGCACCTGCTCTACGTGCACAACAACCAGGGCCGCGTCGTCCTCCTCGACGGCCTGGCCGGCTCGCCGGCCCGGCTCGACCCGCCGCCCCTGCTGCGCGAGTTGGCCCTGCTGCGCGGTCTGCCCCGGTAGCCGGTCAGGAACCGTCGCCCATGGCCAGGTTGTTCGCGCTGAGCAGGTCGCCGTCCGCCGGGAGGCCGAGTGAGGCGCGCAGGGTGCCGACGGCCGGGTCGCGCAGGGAGACGATCAGGCGGTAGGGCGGCGGGCCGGTGATGGTGTTGTGGGAGTCGATGGGCGGTTGCATGGACTCCGCCACGGACTTGCCGTCGTGGCCGGGACACAGGGCCGTCGCGGGGACGGTGACCTCGCCGCCGCCCCCGTCGCTCACATCGATCAGGGCGCCCGCCTGTGCGGCGGAGGGCCAGGTGACGGGCAGGCCGTGGGCGCCGGCCACCAGGCCCTTCGGGCCCTCGATCTCCACCGCCACGCCCTGACCGCCCAGCGTCCGCGAGACCCGGAGCGGTTTCTTCGTGCCCGGGGTGGCGAAGAGCAGGCCGATGGTGAGACGGCCCCCGTCGTCGGGGTTCCATTCGTAGCCGTAGTGGCTCAGCACCAGCCGCGGGCCGGGCTCGGTGGTGCCGGAGGACGGCGGCTCCGGGGCGGACGCGCTCGCCGGGAGCGGGAAGTGGTGGTAGCCCTTGGTGCCGCACCGGTCGCCGTCGGAGGTGCCGCCGCCGGGCAGGGACACCGCCTTGGCCGGGCCGGAGGTGGGCGCCGAGGAGGCCGCGGAGGGCAGCGGGACCAGGCCCATCTCGAAGGCGCCGAAGACGACCACGACCCCGGCCGCGAGCCAGGGTGCCACGCCCGCCAGCCACGCGGTCGCCGGCCTGGTACGCCCCGGCCGGCGCGGGCGGCGGATCCGGGCGCCCCTCAGCCGTGCCCGCGCCCGTGCCGACCGTTCCTTCGGGGCGCTCGCACCGCCCTTCGCGGCGTCTCGCAGGAACGCCTCCCACTGCTCGTCGGACGGGGAATCGTCGGGGCCTTCGGCGGGCGGGACGGTGCTCACGGGCTCACTTTCGTCGGACGGCCGTACCGGAGCGGTGACACGCAGAGAGTATGACGAAGAGGCCCGTACGACCGAAGTCGTACGGGCCTCTCCAAAGGTCGGTCAGTGACCTTCAAGCAAGCGGAACTTACTTGACGATCTTGGTGACCTGGCCGGCGCCCACGGTGCGACCACCCTCACGGATGGCGAACTTCAGGCCCTCCTCCATGGCGACGGGCTGGATCAGCGAGACAGTCATCTCGGTGTTGTCGCCCGGCATGACCATCTCGGTGCCCTCGGGGAGGGTCACAACGCCCGTCACGTCCGTCGTACGGAAGTAGAACTGCGGACGGTAGTTGTTGAAGAACGGCGTGTGGCGGCCACCCTCGTCCTTGGACAGGATGTAGGCCTGCGCCTCGAACTCGGTGTGCGGGGTGACCGAACCCGGCTTGATGATGACCTGGCCGCGCTCGACGTCCTCGCGCTTGATGCCGCGGAGCAGCAGACCGACGTTCTCACCGGCCTGGCCCTCGTCGAGCAGCTTGCGGAACATCTCGATGCCGGTGACCGTGGTGGTGGTCTTCTCGGTCTTGATGCCGATGATGTCGACGGTCTCGTTGACCTTGAGGACACCACGCTCGATACGGCCGGTGACGACCGTACCGCGACCGGTGATCGTGAAGACGTCCTCGATCGGCATCAGGAACGGCTTGTCGACGTCGCGCTCCGGCTCCGGGATCGCGGTGTCGACGGCGTTCATGAGGTCCAGGACGGACTGGGTCCACTGCGCGTCGCCCTCGAGGGCCTTCAGCGCGGAGACACGGACGACCGGCAGGTCGTCGCCCGGGAACTCGTACTCGGAGAGAAGCTCACGGACCTCGAGCTCGACGAGCTCCATGATCTCCTCGTCGTCCACCATGTCGGCCTTGTTCAGGGCGACGACGATGTACGGAACGCCGACCTGGCGGGCCAGGAGCACGTGCTCCTTGGTCTGCGGCATCGGGCCGTCGGTGGCGGCGACCACCAGGATCGCGCCGTCCATCTGCGCGGCACCGGTGATCATGTTCTTGATGTAGTCCGCGTGACCCGGGCAGTCGACGTGGGCGTAGTGACGCGCCTCGGTCTGGTACTCGACGTGCGCGATGGAGATGGTGATACCGCGCTGGCGCTCCTCGGGCGCCTTGTCGATGTTGTCGAACGGGGTGGCCTCGTTCAGGTCCGGGTACGCGTCGTGCAGCACCTTGGTAATGGCGGCCGTGAGGGTCGTCTTACCGTGGTCGATGTGACCGATGGTGCCGATGTTGACGTGCGGCTTAGTCCGCTCGAACTTCGCCTTCGCCACTGGGGTCCTCCTGTGGAGTGGTTCTGTACGCCTTACTTCATCGGCGCCAGGTGATCTTTGCTGGATAGCCCGGAACCCGGGGCATTCATCCTGGTATTCGGCTGAATGCCCCTTGAGGCTCCGGAGTCAAGCCTAAAGCGTGCGAACGCGGTGCGTTACTCGCCCTTGGCCTTCGCGATGATCTCCTCGGCGACGTTCCGCGGAACCTCGGCGTAGGAGTCGAACTGCATCGAGTAGCTTGCGCGACCCGACGTCTTGCTGCGGAGGTCGCCGACGTAGCCGAACATCTCCGACAGGGGCACGAGGCCCTTCACGACGCGGGCACCAGCCCGCTCCTCCATGGCCTGGATCTGGCCACGGCGGGAGTTGATGTCGCCGATGACCTCACCCATGTAGTCCTCGGGCGTGGTGACCTCGACGGCCATCATCGGCTCAAGGAGCACGGGCGAAGCCTTGCGCGCGGCCTCCTTGAAGGCCTGCGAACCGGCGATCTTGAAGGCGAGCTCGGAGGAGTCGACCTCGTGGTAGGCGCCGTCGTGGAGGATGACACGGACACCGGTCATCTCGTAGCCGGCCAGGATGCCGAACTGCATGGCCTCCTGCGCACCGGCGTCGACCGAAGGGATGTACTCCTTCGGGATACGACCACCGGTCACCTTGTTCACGAACTCGTACGAGGTGTCGCCACCCTCGAGCGGCTCGATGCCGATCTGCACCTTCGCGAACTGACCGGTACCACCGGTCTGCTTCTTGTGGGTGTAGTCGACGCGCTCGACGGCCTTGCGGATCGTCTCGCGGTACGCCACCTGCGGCTTGCCGACGTTGGCCTCGACCTTGAACTCACGGCGCATACGGTCGACCAGCACCTCAAGGTGCAGCTCGCCCATACCACCGATGATGGTCTGGCCGGTCTCCTCGTCCGAGTGAACCTGGAAGGACGGGTCCTCCTCGGCGAGGCGCTGGATCGCGACGCCGAGCTTCTCCTGGTCGCCCTTCGACTTGGGCTCGATGGCGACCTGGATGACCGGCGCCGGGAAGTCCATGGACTCCAGGATGACCGGGGCCTTGTCGTCGGACAGCGTCTCACCGGTGGTGGTCTGCTTCAGGCCCATGACGGCGACGATGTCACCGGCGCCCACCGACTCGATCTCCTCACGCTTGTTGGCGTGCATGCGGTAGATCTTGCCGATGCGCTCCTTCTTGCCCTTGACGGAGTTCAGCACCGAGGTGCCGGACTCCAGGCGGCCCGAGTAGACCCGGACGAAGGTGAGCTTGCCGAGGTGCGGGTCGCTCATGATCTTGAACGCCAGCGCGGACAGCGGCTCGTCGTCGGACGGCTTGCGCTTGACGACGACCTCGGGGTCCTTGACGTCGTGGCCTTCGATGGCCTCGATGTCGACCGGCGAGGGCAGGTAGCGCACGACCGCGTCGAGCAGGGGCTGGACGCCCTTGTTCTTGAACGCGGTGCCACAGAACACCGGGGTGACGGTGGTGCCGTCGCTCTTGCCGGACGCGATGGTGATACGACGGATCGCGGCGTACAGCTGCTCCACGGAAGGCTCCTCGCCCTCCAGGTACAGCTCCATGATCTCTTCGTCGTTCTCGGCCACGGCCTCCAGCAGCTTGCCGCGGTACTCCTCGGCAGCCTCGGTGTGAGTGTCCGGGATGTCGACGACGTCGTACATCTCGCCCTTGGTGGCCTCGGCGGACCACACGAAGGCCTTCATCGTCACCAGGTCGACGACGCCCTTGAAGTCCGCCTCGGCACCGATCGGCAGCTGCATGACCAGCGGCTGCGCGCCCAGGCGGTCGACGATCATGTCGACGCAGCGGTGGAACTCGGCGCCGGTGCGGTCGAGCTTGTTGACGAAGCAGATACGCGGCACGCCGTAGCGGTCCGCCTGACGCCACACCGTCTCGGACTGGGGCTCCACGCCGGCGACGCCGTCGAACACCGTCACGGCACCGTCGAGCACACGCAGGGAGCGCTCCACCTCGACGGTGAAGTCGACGTGACCCGGGGTGTCGATGATGTTGATGGTGTGGTCGACGTCTTCCAGCGGCCAGTGACAGGTGGTGGCAGCAGAGGTGATCGTGATGCCACGCTCCTGCTCCTGCTCCATCCAGTCCATGGTGGCAGCGCCGTCGTGGACCTCACCGATCTTGTAGGACACACCGGTGTAGAACAGGATCCGCTCGGTGGTGGTCGTCTTGCCCGCGTCGATGTGGGCCATGATCCCGATGTTGCGGACCCTGGCCAGGTCAAGTGAAGTGGTAGCCATAAGGCTTCAGTCTTCTCTCGGTCTCGATGTGGGTAGCGACTACCAGCGGTAGTGCGCGAAGGCCTTGTTGGACTCGGCCATCTTGTGGGTGTCCTCGCGCTTCTTCACAGCGGCACCGAGGCCGTTGGAGGCGTCGAGAAGCTCGTTGAGCAGACGCTCGGTCATGGTCTTCTCGCGACGGGCGCGGGAGTAACCGACGAGCCAGCGCAGCGCGAGCGTGTTGGCACGACCGGGCTTGACCTCGATCGGAACCTGGTACGTCGCACCACCGACACGGCGGGACTTGACCTCGAGGGTCGGCTTGATGTTCTCAAGCGCGCGCTTCAGCGTGATGATCGGGTCGTTGCCCGTCTTCTCACGCAGACCCTCCATGGCACCGTAGACGATGCGCTCGGCGGTGGAGCGCTTGCCGTTCAGCAGCACCTTGTTGATGAGGGAGGTCACCAGAGGAGAGCCGTACACCGGGTCGATGATGACCGGGCGCTTCGGGGCGGGGCCCTTACGAGGCATTCTTACTTCTCCTTCTTGGCGCCGTAGCGGCTGCGGGCCTGCTTGCGGTTCTTGACACCCTGGGTGTCGAGGGAGCCGCGGATGATCTTGTAACGAACACCAGGCAGGTCCTTCACACGGCCGCCGCGCACGAGCACGATGGAGTGCTCCTGCAGGTTGTGTCCCTCACCCGGAATGTAAGCGGTGACCTCGATGCCGCTGGTCAGACGCACACGCGCGACCTTGCGGAGGGCCGAGTTCGGCTTCTTCGGGGTGGTCGTGAACACACGCGTGCAAACGCCACGACGCTGAGGGGAACCCTCAAGTGCGGGCGTCTTGTTCTTCTCGACCTTGTCCTGCCGGCCCTTGCGGACCAGCTGCTGGATCGTAGGCACTACTTCTCCGGTTTCTGTGTGCCGAATAGGTAAAGCTAACCTGGAACATCTCCGACCCACGCGGTCGGGTGTGTCGAATCCGCCAGACTTCCGCCGCAAGGCGAGAAGGGCGCGAATTACGGTGGCCGATTGCGGCTCGCCGTACGGTTTCAAGGCACGCACAGGAGCCAGGGCACACCCCAGGCACAAGGTCTGAGAGTACCTACCTCACGGACTTCGGTCAAAACAAATGGAGCAGCCCCGACACGCTGGACTTCTCACCGCACCAGCATGGTTTGTCCCCATCGTCCGCCGACTGACCGCAGGGCGCCACAGCACGGCGTCGCGGCTGGTCGCGGCCCCTGCTCCGCCCTTGTCCACCGCATGGCCGGATCGCGCTCCTTGCCGGGCTGGTACGGGATGCGCATTCAGTACGTTGAATCGTCCACCGCGGTGAACGATTCGGGAGAGCCGGCATGGCGAGCAAGTGGACCGCGTCCGCACCGGACGACGGCGGTCTCGACGACCGGGTGCCCTTCCTGGCCCGGCTGGAGACTCAAGACCGGTCGGCGCTGCTCGCCCTCGGCCGGGAGCTCGCCTTCACCGCCCGGACCATCCTCATCCACCACCACGAGCCGTCCTCCCACGTGCTGATCCTCCTGCAGGGCTGGTCCAAGGTGACCGCGGCGGCGGCCAACGGCTACGAAGCGCTGCTCGCGCTGCGTGGGCCGGGCGACATCATCGGCGAGTCGGCCGCGCTGACCGGCCGTACCCGCTCGGCCACCGTGACGGCGCTGGAGCAGGTGCGGGCGGTGGCCGTGCAGCGCGAGCTGTTCACGGAGTTCCTGGCGCACTCCCCCGCCGTCTCCTTCGCGCTGCTCGGGCTCACCTCGGACCGCACCCGCGCCGCCGACCAGCGCCGGCTGGAGTTCGCCTCCATGACCGTCAGGGAACGCTTCGCGACCCTGCTGCTCGACCTCGCACGCACCCACGGCCGCCGCACCGCCGAAGGCGTCGAACTCTCCGTGCCGCTGAGCAAGCAGGAGCTGGCCGGCTCGGTCGGCGCCTCGCGCGAGGCGGTGCAGCGCCTGCTGAAGGAGCTGAGGGAGCGCGATGTGGTGCGCACCGGCCGCCGGGCGCTGGTGATCGTACGACCGGACGTGCTGCGCCGGCTCGCGCGGGCCGACGCGTCCGGGTGAGCGCCCGCGCACACGGCGCACTCCCCGGCTGACGCGACCTGTGCCCACAGTATGTGCACACGGTCACAGTCCCAGTGGGTCATCCGTCCTCACGCCCCCGCAGCTCCGCACGCCACCCTGCTGACGGCGGCGCAGCCCCCATCAGCACGGCACCGACCGAGAGGCAAGCATGAGAGATCCCGTGAACCGGACGATCCTGCTGTTCGACATCGAGAAGTACAGCGACCGGGACGATGTCGAGCAGGCCTGGCTGCGGCGCGTGCTCTACGACATCACCGACCGCGCCCTGGAACGCTCCGGCATCGACGAGACACTGCGGCAGCGGGCCGACCGCGGCGACTCCGTCATGGAGCTGATCGACGCGGGCGCGTCTGTCCCGGCCCTGCTGCGGACCCTGCTCACCGAGGTGCCCGCCCTGCTGCACGGGTACAACCGGCTGGCGTCGAGCTCTGCCCAGGTCCGGCTGCGGGGCGTGGTCGCCACCGGGTACGTGGCCGTGGACGAGCACGGCGGCTGGGTCGGCTCCGACCTGAACCACGCCTGCCGGCTGCTGGACGCCCCGCTGCTGCGCGCCGCCCTGCGGGAGCGGGACAACGGCTTCGCGCTGTGCGTGTCGGAGGGCGTGCACACGGGGATCGTCCGCCACGACCACCAGGGAGTGCCGGCCGCCGACTTCCATCCAGTGACCCTGACCAGCAAGAACGGGCCGCTGCAGGCGTGGCTGCACGGGCCCGTGCCGAGCGGCACGGCAGACCTCGGTGAGACGGGGGCGGGGGAGACCCCGGTGCCGGGCGCGTCGGGGGACGTCCCGGCACCGGGGACGCCGGGTGCCAAGGCCCCGGCGACCTCGGTCCAGGCCCCGGCCGCGCCGGGGTCGCCGGGCAGGGGTGGCGTGGTGTTCGACTTCGGTGGCGGATCGCCCCGGTTCGGCGGCGGCCTGGTGGCCGGTGACCAGCACGGCGTCTCCGGTGGGCAGGTCACCGGGGACGTCTATCTCGGCGGCACGGTGGGGGAGGGGGCATGACGGCTTCGGCCGCCGCCTTCGGCGACCCGGTTTCCCCCGAGCAGTCCCCGCCGGGGCAGCCGGCGTCCGACGAAGGCCCGTGGCCCTCCGCCGGTCCGGACCCGGAGGGGGAGAACAGCCACGAGGCCCGGGCCGCCCAGCGCGAACTGTTCGCGCACACCCCGGGCTTCTTCCTCGGCGAGGACACCCGCGTCGGCGGCAGCATGGTCGGCGGCGCCCAGCACGGCGTGTCCGGCGGCCGGGTGGACGGCGACGTGTACCTGGGCGGCCGTATCGAGTACCACAGCCACGGCCCCGCGGAGGCCACACTCAAGGCCTCCGGCGAGGTGCCCCGCGAGTCGGTCGAGGAGCTTGCCGCCGTCTTCGCCGAGGGACCCGCCTTCGCGGCCGCGCTGGAACGGTTACGCAAGGAACGGGTGCTGGTCCTCGTCGGTGCCCACGCCACCGGCCGCAACGCCGCCGCGCTGATGCTGGTACACCGCCTGGGCGTCCCCGCCGTCCACGCGCTGAGCCCCGAGACCGCGCCCGCCGCGCTGAGCGGCGCGCTCACCGAGCCCGGCGGCTACGTCCTGCGCGATCTGCCGCTCAGCCGCAACCGCCCGCTGCGCGACACCCATCTGTTCGCGGCCCGGGACCAGCTGGCCAGAACCGGCGGCTGTCTCGTCGTGACCGCCGAGAACTCGCCCCATCTGCCCGGGGTCACCCCATGCCCATGGGCGCCACCGACCGCCGAGGACGTCGTACGGGCCCTGCTCCGCCGGCACCGGCCCGGTGACGCCGACGCCCTGTTCGCGCTGCCGCCCGTGGCCCGCTTCCTCGCGGACACCGACCGCCGTCCGGCCGAGGCCGCCGCGTTCGCCGGGGCGCTGGCGGCGTACGACGACAGTCCCCAGGCGCTCACGCGGCTCGCGGACTTCGGGCAGGCCGCCGTCGAGGAGCAGTGCCGCACCTGGCTCGGCGATCCGGAACTGGGGTTGCGCGAGAAGGCATTCATCATCGCGCTGGCCGTCTTCGACCAGGCGCCCTACGTCCTGGCCGCCGAACTCGCCGACAAGCTGTTCCTGCACTTCGAACGGTTGCAGCACCCCGAGCGGCCGCCCACCGTTCCGGTGTTCGGCCCGCCTGCCGAGGACCGCCTCGCCCTCGCACGGGCCGCCAGCGAGGTGCGTCAGGAGCAGACCGAATGGGGGCCGGTCCCGCAGTTCATGGCCGCCTTCCGCGACGAGCGCACCCCGCCCGTCCTGCTCACCGAGGTGTGGACCGGGCACCCCTCGGCCCGCCCGGCCCTGGTCGGGTGGCTGAGGGAGCTCGCCCGTGACGGCCGCCCCCTGGTCCGCACCCGCGCGGCCGCGGCCGCCGCGCTGCTCGCCGTCGCCGACCTGCCCTCGACGATCGCACTGCTCGTCGACGGCTGGGCCACCGCACAGGCCGTCGGCCCCCGCGTCACCGCCGCCAACACACTCGCGCTGGCCCAGCTCCTCGACGTGCCGATCGTCCTACGGCTGCTCACCCAGTGGTGCACCGACGGCCACCAGGGACGGCGGTGGACCGCCATCCGCGCCCTCGGCCTGCTCGCCCCGCTCCGCCCCGACCTCGCCGGTCCGGTCCTGGACGCGCTGGCCGCCCGCGCCCGGATCGACGCCAGCAGCCCGGCCGAGCAGGACCACCTCACCGAGTCCGCCGCCCTGTTGCTGTCCGCCGGCCCGCGCCGCGAGGAGGTGCTCGCCGAGTTCGTACGGCTGCTGCCCCGGGACGCGCCCGCGGTCCGCGATCTCGCCCTGGCTGCCTTCGCCCGAGCCTGCGACAACGACGAGGAGGGCGCGCTCGTCGGCTGGTATGCCGACATCGGCATGTACCAGCAGGACACCGCCCGGGACCTGGCCACCCTGTGGCGCGCCGCGCTCAACGACCGCACCCACACCAGGCCGGCGCTGACGGCCCTGCGGACCTGGGTGCACGTCGCCGCTCGCCGCGCGGACGCCGCCACGGCCCTGGAACTGCTGCTGCCCGCCCTGGTCATCACCGCGGAGGACCGCAACCGTCTCGACCACGAACTACGCACGATGCGCGCGGAGGACGGCGGCCCTCGCCCACCGCTGGCCGAGCACTTGCTCACGGTGCTGCACCTGGCGCCGATGGGCTCTGAACGACCCAGATAACCAGAGGAGTTGAGCCATGGCGGACTTCCGCCGCCCACCGGAGTGGTCGCAGAACGCCGACCGGCACACCGCACTGATCGACCCGGTCCTGACCGTGCGTCCGATCTCGCGGTTCGACTACACCGTGCGCCGACAGGTCAGCGCGATCGACCACGCCCTGGTCTTCGTCACCGCGGGCGGCTCGTACGACGTCTACCTGCCGCCGCACCGCCCGAGCCGCGCGGAGGCCACGACCCGCCGCTACACCTCCGTGTACGAGGTGGACATGGGCAGCCACCCGGTCCAGCTCGAACTCGAGCTGCCCAGCGCCGACGACGCGTTCTCCTTCGGCGGCACCGCCGACCTCACCTGGCGGGTGGCGGATCCGAAGGCCTTCGTGGCGAGCGGCGAACGCGACGTGCCGACCCGGCTCGCCCGAGAACTGCACCAGGTGGGCCGCCCTGTCACCCGGAGCTTCCCCGTCGAGGACAGCCCGGGTGCGGAACGAGCCGTGCAGCAGGCGGTCACGGCGGAGGGCAGCTTCGCCGTGGGTACCGGCCTGCACGTCACCTGTGTGGTGCGGCTGCGCCTGGACGACGAGGCGATCGCCCACCGGCGGCGCCTGCGCACGCTGCGCTACGAGTCGGAGATGCTCGACCCCGAACACGAGTTCCGGATGCGCCAGGCGCAGCTCGACCACCAGCTGGAGGTGCTGCGCGAACGGCAGTCCCAGGAGCTGGCCGCAAAGAAGATCGACTTCTATCAGTACTGGCTCCGGCACGGGGGCGTCGCCGCGTGGGCCCTGCACCTCGCGGAGCACCCCGGGGACACCGGGTTGGTCATCGGCAACCTTCGGAAGGAGCAGCTCGGCGCCATCCGGCAGGAGCTCGAACTGATCGCCGGCGACACCCTGGAGGACTACCAGAAGGCCGAGGCGGCCCGCTCCGTCCTGCGCTCTGTCGACGGCCTCATGCGCGAGCAGGCGGCACCGCCCCAGGCCCTGCCCCCGGCCGCACCGCATCCGTACGTCCCTCCGCAGCCCGGCACCCCTCCCCCACCGCCCGGCCCCCCGGCCCCGTACGACCCGGCTCCGGGCGCGGAGACCCCGCAGGACGGACCGGCCCCCGCCGCCGCGCCCCCGCCGGCCGTGCCACCGGCACCCGGTACGCCCCCGCGGAGCCCGGACCGGCAAGCCTTCGAGGCGGGACCGCAATGACCGCCCCCGGCACCGCCACGCCGCCGAGTGCGCCCGTACGGCACACCGCGGAACGGCTGCTCGGTGAGTTGCGCGACGAGATCTCGCGGGCCGACGCCAAGGCCTCCGTCCTGGTGGCGGCGCTGGGTCTGGCGGCCGGGCTGTTCACCGGGCTGGTCGCCGGACGGAACTGGTCGCCGGGCCGGCTCTCCGGTCCCGCGGCCACCCTGTGGTGGGCCGGAGTGGCAGGGCTGACCCTGTCGCTGCTCGCCCTGCTGCTCGCGGTACTGCCCCGTTACCGCGCCGGGTCCTGGGCGGCCGGACGCCCCCTGTGCTACTTCGGCGATATCCACCAGGCGGTCCGGCAGGGCCGCTTGGCCGACGCACTCGCCGACACCGAACGGGACCCCGGCGCCGCCCTGTTGGCGGCACTCGCCGAGAACAGCCGGATCGCGGCATCCAAGCACCGCTGGATCCGTACCGGCCTGGTCGCCTTCTCCGCCGGTGTCCTGCTGCTGCCCACCGCCGCGCTCGTCGGCTGACGTCCCCGCCCGTGAAGGAGCCCGCTCATGCCCCAGCCGCCGGACCCGTCCGCACCGCTTCCGTACCCCGAACCACCGGCCCCGGAGGCCATCCCCACCCCACCGGCCTATCCGGACACTGCCACCTCCGCACCACCGAACCCGGCCATACCCACCCCCGCACCGCCCCCATACCCGACCACACCCACGCACCCGGGTGAGCCCGCGAATCCCCCGGCCCCCGCTCAGTACCCGGCCACCGCCACAACCCGGCCCCCCGCACCCCCGGCCTACCCCGCCCCGGTCCCTCCCTACCTGGGGCAGCCTCCGGTCCATCCCCCGTCGACCCCACCCGCAACCCAGCCCCCGGCCCACCCCGTCTCCGGCCCGCCCCGCCCGGGACAGCCCCCGGCCCACCCCGTCCAGGCCCACCACGCCCCGACCTACGCAGTGCCCTCTCCCGTCGTCGCCGTGCCGCCGATGCCGCAGCTCCCCCCAGGCGTGGCCCCGCCCGTGCCCGAGTTCGCGCCGGACGACCTCGAATACCGTCACCGCGGTGCCCGCCTGCACGTGGCCGAGCACCAGCGGGGGGCCGACATAACGGCGATCGGACGGCTGGCCGTGCAGGTGCCGGGGGCCCTGGTGAGCCTCGCCCTTGTCACTACCATCGCCCTCGGTCTCCTCGGGGTCGGCGTGGGCGCACTCGTGGTCGTGGCCTGGGCCGCCTGCGGTCTGCTCGTCTTCCACCGCCCGACCGAGCTGGCCTTGGCCCGCTTCGTGCTCAAGCTCCGCCGGCCCACCGCGCAGGAGCGGGCCCGCCTGGAACCGGTCTGGAACGAGGTGACGGCGCGCGCGGGCATCGAACCCGGCACGTATCAGCTGATGGTGCAGAACAGCGACGAACTGAACGCTGCCGCGGTGGCCGGCCATGTCGTCGCCGTCACGACCTACTCGCTCCACCGGATCCCGAGCAGCAACCTGGCCGCCGTGCTCGCACACGAGCTGGGCCACCACACCGGCGGCCACGCCTGGGCCGGCCTGCTCGGCTACTGGTACTCCCTGCCCGGCCGGATCGCCTGGGCAGTGACCCGGACACTCGCACGGTTCGCGCTCCTGATCACCGGCTTCTTCTCCCTGGCGGCGACCGCCGCCCTGGGCCTGTTCATGGCGGTAGTGGTGATCGCCGCGTTCATCTTCGCCTGGTACATCGCGGTTCCGCTCGTGCTCGCCCCGTTCTTGCTGGCCTACGCCGGCCGGCGCGGGGAACTGCGCGCCGACCAGCAGGCGGCGGAGCTGGGCTTCGCCCGTGAGCTGGCCGAGGTCCTGTACCACCTGCAGTCCGAGGAGACCACGATGAAGGCCGCCCTGGCCGCGCAGGGCCACAAGCTCAAGGAACCCGGTCCCCTGGGCCGGCTGCTGTCCTCCCACCCGGATCACCACACCCGGCTGACCGCCCTGGGGTCCTACGCGGGTCTGCCCCGCTGACGTCTTCCGGACATGCCGAAGGGCGGCCCCCCCGACGGGAGCGGCCGCCCTTCAAGCTGCTCGCTTGTGCGGGCTGGTGGCACCCACGGCGAGCTGCCGGCCGCGGCAAGGTACGACGACCGGTCGCCCGACGTTCGAAGGAACCGGCAGGCGAGCCGCGGAGCGACCCGGCGGTCAGGGGGACGGTGGGGCCGGGCGTCGGGTGGCGCGGCGGGTGGTGCGTTCGGCTTGGAAGACGTCCTCCAGGCGGAACAGGTGGGCGCGGCCCGACTTGCCGGCCGGCCGCAGATGGCCGAGCTGGACCCACTTGCGGATCGTCGCCGGGGCGACGCCGGCCTCCTGGGCCGCCAGGGGCGCGGGGATCAGGGTGGGAAGGAGGCGGTCGTTCATCGGGTGGCCTCCCCCTGCGCGGTCGTACGTCCCCACTCCCCTTCTTCCCACGCGTGCCGGTACGCCGGGTCGTCGTGGCAGCCGCAGAGCGGGTCGGCGCAGCGGCACGCGGGGTTGACGCAGAGGATCGCGGCGCGGTCGGGGAAGGCGCGCAGGGAGACCGAGTCGCACCAGGGGCAGCGGCCCGGCATGCGGACCACCGTCTCCGTGTCGCCCAGCGCGCGGGCGCACCGGCGGGCCATGCGGCGCGTCTCGTCCCGCACATGGGCGGCCAGCACGGGATCCGCGGAGACGTCGTCGAGCAACGCGGTGATGCGGCGCAGCCGTTCGGGCACCGTGGCCCGGCGGGCGCGCGGCAGGCCGAGCCGGTCGCGGACGGCCTCCTCCAGCTCGACCACCCCGTCGGTGAGATCGCGGATGGTGTCGGAGATGTGCAGCCGCAGCGGTGCGGCGCTGTAGCCGGGGGCGACCAGTCCGTGCCGTTGTTCGAGGAGCAGGGCTTCCGTTCGCTCCTCGTGGCGGCGGGCGGCGAGGTCCGGCGGCGGGGGTGCGGGGCGGCGCGAAGAGGCGGCGCGGCCGGGGGCCAGCTCGGCGGACAGCTCGGGGAACTGCTGGAGCAGCATGCCGAGCCACAGGGCCGCCTGGGCCGCCGGACGGTCGTCGGGCAGCGGGGACGCGTCAGACAAGTCGGCCTCCCGCCGGGGTGAGCGTCGGCGCGAGGTCCGCCGGAAGCGGCACCGGCCGGCCCGAGCGCCACAGGCGGCCCGCGCAGACCCCGTCGAACCAGTTGTCCGCCGGGGCGACGACCCGCTCGCAGTGACCGCGGACCGTGCAACCGGCGCACGCCCGGAGCGCGGGCGCGGCCTCCTTGACCTTCTTGGAGAAGACGACCTTGGGCGGCAGCCCGGCGCAGGCCGCGGCGGACCGCCAGCCGGGAGGATCGAGCGGCGGGACGCCACCGCTCATCCCGGGGGCGTCCGGAAGACGCGATGGGCACGAGCCGGAGACGGACATGGGGCCTCCTGATGGGGCGGAACGAGCGAGCACGAGCGGCCCTGGGTCCCCGGAGGGGGCGGACCGAACGCGCCCAGAGTTACAGATTGCGCGCGCGCTCGCAACAAACATTGCCCCAAGCCTCAGCGCCCTCTTTCGCCCCACCGCTCCATCCCGCCCCCTTTACACCCCCTTCACCGTGCTTGCACGAAAGCACGTAATACCGCGCGCGCAAGCAAGCTAAACTCGGAACCCCCGAAGGAGAGCGAGCACACAGATGACCAGCCAGGACCTGGCCGCGTTCGCCGCGTGGGTCGAAGACCTGATGCGTGACCGCGGATACGACATCGACAGCCCGCGGGGGGGCGGGAAGTCGCGGATCGCGGACGAGGCCGGGGTGCACCGCGCCGCCGTCACCCGGCTGCTGCAACGGCAGAGCATGCCGGACCTCGAAACCACCCGCCGGCTCGCCCGGGTGCTCGGCGTTCCGGTGCGCGAGATGCTGATCCGCTCCGGCCGGCTGACCGCGGAGGAGCTGGCCGACCCGCACGATCATCCGGCCTCCCCCGCGCCCAGCACCGAGCTCGGCCGCCGGCCCACGCTGGAGGAGGTCGCCGAACTGCTGGGAATCCCGGCCGACCGGCGCGAGATGTTCGTACGGGTCGTGGAGCAGTTCCTGCCGCAGGAGGCCGAGCAGGCGTCCCACGCCCCGTAGAAACACCCGCCCCCACCGAAGAAGCACACCGAAGAAGCACCCGCCCCGCGCGCGGGTGCATCGGCATGTCCGGCCGCTTCACCCATCCTTCGGCAACCGGCCGCCACCCTCGCCTCCATTTTAGTTGCGTGCGCGCACGCTCGTCTGTCACAGTTGGTGCAGCGGCGGAGCTGTGCCCACCGGCCTCCGCCGCCACCCCACCCGCGCCCCGCGCGCCCCGCAGCCCGCAGCCCCGAGGTGACCCGGTATGACCACACCCACTCCACCGAGCACGTTCCCGGACGTCGAGGCCCTCGTGGTCGACATCCTCAAGCAGGACCCCGCGCTCGCCACCGCGCTCGTCGCCGTACAGCCCCCGTCGACCTTCGACGGCACCACCGCCGCCGTACTCGTCAACCGGCGCGGCGGCGCCTGGGTCGGCGAACTCCACGTCGACCAGCCGCTCATCGAGCTGGAGGTGTACGGCCCGACCAAGCAGGCCGCACACGTCCTCGCCAACGAGGCCCGCCGCGCGCTGCTGGCCACGGCCGGCAACCGGTACGGCACCAACCTCGTCACCGACGTGGAGGAACAGGACGGCCCGCGCTGGCTGCCCGACTACCTCTACCGCGCGGCCAACCGGTACGTGAGCGTGCACAAGGTGTACCTCGACGTGTACTGATCCGTACCCGGTCGTCCAGCCGACGGCCGCCGCGCCACCCCCAGACCGAAGGCCCCGCCCTCCCCATCCCGGCGGGGCCTTCGCCGTACCCGGAACCGCCGGGCACGGCACCCCCGATAAAGGAGAGACACCACCATGGCAGGTACCAACACCTCCGAGATCCGCGTCGCCGGAGTCGGCCGTCTGTACGTCGCCGGCCCCGACACCAAGGTCCCGACGACCTTCTCCGCCGACGGCTCCGCCGACTGGACCGGCTGGAAGGACCTCGGTTTCACCTCGGGTGACGGTGTGACCTTCAGCAAGAAGGACAAGCTGGAACCGATCGACGTGTGGCAGGCCGTCAGCCCGGTGCACTTCGTGTACTCGGACCGCGACCTGACGCTGAAGTTCTCGCTGCTCCAGTTCAACGAGGACACGCTGCCGTTCTTCATGGGCGGCGGCGCCGTCGACCAGGTGACCGGCGCCACCGGCGTGTACCAGTACGACATCGCCGAGCGCCCGTTCGCCGACGTGCGCGCCCTGGGCCTGGAGTTCACCGACGTCCGGGCCAGCGACGGCTCCACCGTGACCTACCGCTTCGGCATCCCGCGCGGCCAGGTCACGGCGGCCGACGACATCAAGCTGGCCCGCAAGGCCGCCTCCCAGCTCGGCATCACCTTCACCGCGATGTCCGCGGCGGACGGCTCCGCGCTGGCCAGCTTCGTGATGAAGGACTCGGCGTACGCCCAGGCCTGATCCGGCCTGAAACCGGCGGGGCGGACCACGGCCCGTCCCGCCGGCCCCCTCCTTCCCCTTCCCCTGTCCCACGGACTCAAGGAGTACGCGTCACCATGGCCCGTTTCGACGTCAACGCCGCCCGCGCCCAGCGCCTGGAAGCCCTCGGCCGTACCTGGTCGTTCGACCTGGACGGCGAGAACTACACCCTGCCCACCGAGCTGAGCCGCGCCACCGCGAAGGCGCTGCGCAAGCTCGACGACAACGACGTGGACGGGCTGCTGCGGCTGCTGATGGGCGAGAAGCAGTTCGCCCGCTTCGAGCAGCACGAGGTCACCATGCAGGACATCGCCGCCATCCTGGAGGCCTACGGCAAGGAGACCGGGCTCGGCCTGGGGGAAGACTGAGCCTCGTCGGGTTCGTCGACGAACACGCCGAGGCGCTCGAAGCGGACCTGCTCCGCTACTACGGCATCGACCTGCTCGACTGGCACCGCGACCGCCTCTCCGCCCGGCGGCTCTCGGTGCTGGTCAAGCACCTCCCCCGGGACAGCGCCCTCAACCGCGAACTCCACGGGGAGGCCGCGGACTGGTCGGTGACGGACCACCTGCTGGCGGCGGCCGTGGACCATCTCGCCGCCGCCAACTGGATGTTCGCCTGCGTCAACTCCGGCGAGGGCGACGAGCCGGAAGCGCCGGTGCCGGTGCCGCGGCCGGAGTACCGGGACGCGGAGGAGGACACGGAGTCCCGGGCGGAGGAGGGCGAGAGGGGGGCCGGACCGCGGTCCGCCACCACCCCGAGCGGCCCACCGCCGTCCCCCTCCCAGCTGGCGCACTTCTTCGGCTGAGCGGGGTACGGGACCGCCCGCGTCCGGCTCATCTGCGTACCGGCGGCCCCGGCTGGTCGTCGCGGCGGCGGGGCTGGGGGACCCGGCCCTCCAGTTCGTCGGCGAGGGCGCGGGCGCGGTCGGAGAGGCGGGGGCGGTCCTCGTCGGGGGCCGGCGGTTCCTTCGGGTCCGCGCGGCGGGCCTTGCCCGGGGCGTCGTTCTGCCGCGCCAGCGGAGGCACGCTCGGGCGGCCGTTGCGGCGCAGCACCGGGCGCCGTTCGGAGGGGGCCGGCCTTCTCTCCCGTAGCTCGCGGGCGGAGAGCAGGATGTCGGCGGCGGAGCCGGAGTCGGTCTCCGGTCCGTCCGCGCCGGTCTCCCCTGCTGCCGGCTCCCAGCCGTCCTCGGTGGCGCCTTCGCCTTCGTCGGCGGCACCGGACACCGGCGTCCCGTCCGCGACCGTCCTCTCCCGCTCCCCGCGCTGTTCGACGCGCGTCAACTCGACGGGCGGCCGGTGGAGTTGGACGTACGGCAGCGGTATGACCTCCCCACCGTCCCCCTCACCCCCGGCCCGGCGGGCCCGGCGCGGGCGGCGGCCGGTGCGGGCGTCCTCCTGGCCCTGGAGGTAGGCGGCGGTGATCCGCTGTTCGTACGCCTGCCGTACGGCGGGGAGTTCCTCGTCCACCACATCGGCCCAGCCGGCGCTGTACGCGGCCAGTTCCCGCCGGTCGAGTTCGGCGCGCGGCAGGACCACGAGGTCGTCGGGCGCGTAGCCGAGGCTGAGGACGAGCTCGGAGACACGGGCGATGAGATGAGGCAGATCCGGGGCCTGTTCCAGCCAATCGATCATGTGCCGTTGCCGCGCACCGCTCGCGTCCCCGTCCACCCCGTAGGCCCTGCTCTCGTCCCTGCCCCATCGCGCCCCCGCGCGAGAACGGCTGCCCCACCGCCGTCCACCGTCGTCTGACCGGCCCTCAGACCCCGTGTGTCCCCAGGACGTTCACTGTTGCTTCACCGACGGGAGGAACGGCCGGATCCTACTCCACGGCTTCGCCGCGCCCTCTCTCCGACCCCTGCGTCACCGCAGGTGGAGTCCGGGAGCGGAGCGCAAGCTCCCGGCCAAACCTCGAACGGCCCGCGGGGTTTACTCGTACACTAGTTCGAACAGCACGCTTCGAACGCCACGGAGAAGCGCCACACGCACCACAGCGGGACCCAGCGGACAGACCGGAAAGCAGGACGACATGGCGACTGGCACCAGCAACCTCCCGGAGCAGCCGAGCGACACCTACGCCCGCCTCGCCGCCCTCCTGCACTCCCCCGCCCCGAACCCCGAGGCCCTGCTGGACCGGCTGTACGAGGAGCTGCTCGCGCGCGAGTCCCGGGCGTACGCGGCGGGCTGGTCGGACGCGCTGGCAGAGGTACGCCGGCCCCGCCCGGCCCGGCCCGGCGCCTGACGCCGCCCGGATCGGACAGTGGCCCGTATGGCACCGGTCCCGTAATCTCGTCGCCCCCAGGAGCTCTACCCGGAGGCGCAGTGACCGACACGGCGGACAGACGGAGCAAGGGACGCACGTTGATCTTCTGCGCGGTAGGGCTGCTCGTGCTGATCGGGGCGCTGGGGATCACCCACGCCGTCCGTGAGACCGATTCCCGTGCCGCCGCGGTGGCGGACACCGGCAAGGCGTTCCTGAGGGCCCTTGGTTCGGATGACGGCAGACGCGCGTGTGCCCGCATGACCCGGACCGCGCAATCCGCACTCGCCATGGAAGAGCACCGGCACAGCTGCCCAGGGGCTGTCGACGCCCTCGTCGGTCCCCTCGACGACACCGAGCGGCACCGGCTGGCCGACTCCTACGCCTCCACGTTCTTCGCGAGGGAGGGAAGCTTCGGACACGTCAATGTCCGCGACAACCCGCTTCAGATCACCGAGTTGCTCCTTTCCGAGAGCCAGGGCAGCTGGCTGGTCGCTGAAATGAAGTAGTCGGGCCGCCTGAACCCGGTTCTCCCGCAAAAGGGGTCGTCAGTTCGCTGACGGCCCTTTGTCGTGCGCGGGAGAAGAACTGCCTGCCCGCTACCGCCCGCACCACCGACCCCGAGCACTGGAGACACCATGGGAACCCCTCCCGAAGATCCGTACAGGATGCTCAACGAACAGTTGGCGGAAATCGTCAGCGAGACCAAGAAGAAAATAGAAGAGGTCACCGGAGCTGCCTGGGACAGCGCCGGAAGTTTCCTCGACAAGCCGGCGGTGGCGATGCACGCCGACCCCAACGCCAGCTCTATCAATGCGTCGAGCCAGGCCCTCTACTACAGCCAGCAACTCGGAAAGTTCGACGTCAGTGCGGTGACCACGTCGTTCGACGCGTTCAAGGTGGACGAAAGCGGCATCTCCTTCATGGGCGCCAAGCTCTACGAATTCCCCTGGGTCTCGAAGATCGAGGAAAAGTTCGGCACGGCCTCGGCAAGCGCCAAGAAGGTCGAGGACCTGGAAAAGAGAATGGCCACCGCGGAGCAAACCATCAACGGCGATGCGCGCACCGCCGAGTCCCGGAACCGCGAGATCTACGGTTACAAGGAAGAGTCGGAAAGGTCATTCCAGCGCATCAAAGATATCCATGGAGAAGCCAAGACCTTCGCCCAGGACGTCGAGCGCCGGACCAACGCGGCCAAGGACGAGCTGGTGAGGGTCATCGAGGCGATCGACCAGGCGATCGGCAGGTCCTGATGCCTGCCGGCCATCCAATTCCCAGCAGATGGGGTGAACCATGTCACTCGTGAGTTCCCTGAACAGCGCGTCGACTGCGCTGAAGGGGTTCAAGACCCAGGCCGGGGCGGCCGGTACCGCGGCGAAACAGCTCGGCGACAAGGCGAAGACGGGAGGGGGACAGCTCAAGGGTGTCAAGTCGTCGGCCCAGGAGTCCAGCACCCAGCTGAAGAACCTCAAGACCGCTTCCGACCAGGCCGAGAAGTCCCTCGGCAAGGCCGGCAAGACCGGTTCCAGTGCCGGAAGCAACCTCGGGAAGTACGAGTCCGGGGCGAGCAAGGCGGCCAAGGGCCAGGACAAGATGAACAAGTCGATGAAGGGCAACTTCTTCGGCATGCTCATGGACCTGCTCCAGCCGCTCATCCAGAAGGTCGTCGACATGGCGACCCGTTCGAAGACGATGCAGAAGGTCATGAAACAGGCCTTCACCGTCATCAAGACCGTGATCAGCAGCGTCATGAAGGCCATCGGGCCGATCATGAAGAGCGCCGGCAAGCTGATCCAGTCCGTCTGGACCGGCGTCAAGTCGACGGTCTCGTCCATCTTCAAGAGCATCGCAAGCGCCATCCGGTCCGCCGTCAACACCTGGAAGTCGGTCATCGACGGCGCCCTGAAGGCGATCAAGTCGGTCGTCTCCGGCGCCTGGAAGGCCATCAAGGCCGTCATCTCGCCGGTCGTCAACTGGATCAAGTCCGCGATCCCGAGCGCCTTCAAGGCCGTCAAGGACCGGCTGTCCAGCATCTGGGGCGGCCTCAAGGGCATCGCGAGCAACGCCTTCAACGGCATCAAGAGTGCGGTCACCGGCCCCATCAACGGCGTCATCGGCATCATCAACCGCGCCATCAGCGCCCTCAACGGCATCCACGTATCCATCCCCGGCTGGGTCCCGATGGTCGGCGGAAAGACCTTCGGCGTCAGCCTTCCGCACATCCCCGCCCTCGCCACCGGCGGTGTCGTCATGCCCGTCTCCGGCGGTGTGCCCGCGATCCTCGCCGAGGCCGGTGAGGCGGAGGCCGTGCTGCCGCTGAGCAAGCTCGACCTGCTGCTGCGCCGGGCCGCCGCGCGGGGTCGTACGTACGGCGGTGCCGCCGGTGCCGACGGCGGGGCGCTGCACATCGAGCACTACTACGCCGCCGAGACCAGCAGCCCGCAGCGGACCGCCGACGCGCTGATGTTCCTGGCGAAGGCGCGCGGATGAGTGCGGCGACACCGGCCGACCCGCTCGCAGGCGCGGTATCCGCCCTGCGTTCCTTCCAGTCCCGGCTGGAACAGGGCAGTGGCAGCCTGCGACAGCTCGTCGACCGGATCAGGAACGCTGCCACCGCCGTCGGCGGTCTGCGCCCTGCCGCCGACGGTTCGACCTCCGCCGTACGCGGCACGAAGACGAACGCCGACGCCGCCGCCCGCTCTCTCACCAACGTCGGGCGTTCCGCCGGCAGGGCCAAGTCCGGCGTGAAGTCCTTCGGCGGCCGCGCCAAGGGCGGGTACAAGGCGCTCGGCAAGCTGGTGACAGGACTGGGTGTGCTGGCCCTGGTCGCCGGGCTCGTCGACGTCGCCGGCCCGCTGGGCGGCCTCATGGACAAGTTCGGCACCGCCATGACCATCGGCTCCGGCGTCATGCTCGCCATCAACCTCGTCACCCGCGCCAACCCCGTCGGCTTCCTCACCGGCGTCCTCCTGCCCGTCGCCGGCTGGCTCCTGGATCTCGCGATGAACTCCGAGACCGGGCAGCGGCTGATGCAGCAGCTCGCCACGCTGGTGCTGAAGTACGTCGAGTCGGTGCTGACCGTCCTCACGCCGGTGCTCAAGATCATCGCGACGCTGGTGGGCACGTACGTGAAGGGGTACTTCACCGTCATCCGCGCCGCGCTCACCGTCCTCGGCGTGCTGATCGGCACCGAGTTCGCCCTCCTCAAGGCCCTCACCACCGGCGACACCCGCGCCCTCGACGGCAGGGTGTCGGCGATCTGGAACGAGCTCAAGGCCACGGTGCGGCCGGTGCTGGACTGGATCAGCAAGGACGTGCCCCGGATGTTCCAGCGGATCAAGGACGCGGTCTCCGGGACCCTGAACGGCATGGGGCGGTTCGTCACCACCGGGGCGCAGACCGTCGCCGGGGTCGTCAAGGGGCCGATCCAGGGGCTGGTCGCGTTCGCCAACTGGGTCATCGACGGGCTGAACAAGATCAGCTTCAGCTTCTTCGGCAAGAAGTTCGGCGTCCACCTGGACAAGATCCCGATGCTCGCCGCCGGCGGCGTCGCGGTCCCCGGCGCCCACTCCCGCGCCGGCCGGGTGCTGCCCCTGACCGCCCTCGACCGGCAGCGCGCGCTCGCCGCCCGGCACCGGACCACCACGCAAGCCCGCCACCGGGTCAAGGAGTTCCACGAGAGCAGGAGTGCCGGTGCCCACGGCACCGCGGAGGACCTGCTCTTCCTGGTCTCCGCCCATGCCTGCCCATGACGACAGCCAAGTGAGGTGACGGCCCCATGGCCGACCTGACCACCACCGCGTACACCGACGACCTCCCACCCGGCTCACTCATCACCCTCGACGGGCAGATGCAGTGGGCCGGACTGCTGCTGGGCCCCGGTACGCCGTACGAGATCGACAGCGGCGGCCTCACCGGCTGGGAGGACCTGCCCGACTACGACACCACCGACGCCGACCACCCCACCGCGCACGGCGCCTGGCCGGGCGCCCGCTACGCCAAGCCCCGCAAGGTCGGCGCCACGGTGTGGACCGTACCGCCGCAGGACGACACCGCCTCCTCGCTCGCCGCGATGCGCGCGCTGCGCCAGGCGCTGCTGCTCGGCGACGACGAACGCTGGCTCGCGGTGCGGCTGCACGGCGAGACGCTGGCCATCCGGGCGCGGGTCAGCCAGCGGGTGCTGGCCGCCGACCGGACGTACACCACACAGGGCGTCTCCAAGGCGGCCGTGCAGTGGTACGCCACCGACCCGCGCCGCTACGCCATGGCCGAGCAGACCGCCGTCACCGGTCCCCCGCAGCCGGAGAGCGGGCTGACCTGGCCGCTGACCTGGCCGCTGTACTGGGGGCAGGCGGACTCCACCGGTGACGTGGACGCCGACAACGACGGCTCGGCACCCACCCACCCGGTGCTCACCTTCACCGGCCCGTGCCTCAACCCGACCGTCACCGACCGGACCTCGGGGCTCCGGCTGCGCTACGAGATCGCGCTGGCCGCCGGTGACGAGCTGGTCGTGGACACCGCGGAGGGCACCGTCACCCTCAACGCCACCGCCTCCCGCCGGCACACCGCGGCCGCCGACAGCAGCCCCGAGGAGCTGTTCGCCTTCGAACCGGGGCGCGCCCGCCTCTCGTTCCGCCCGGACAGCCACGACGCCGGTGCCCGCCTCACCGTCCGCTGGCGCTCGGCGGAGTGGTGAGACCCGCGCCCGCCCGCATCCCAGCCACGAGAACACGGGAGACCGACAGATGAACCTCCGCAGCTCATGGGTGGCCGAGACCGGCCAGACCCGCGAGGACACCCGACTCACCCAGATCGGGGCGACCACCCCGGCCAACCCGCTCGAAGTCCGCTCCGGCATCCTCCCCGGGTCCTACGACGGTCTCAACCGGCTGTCCGGCTTCTGGCTGGACGGCACGGCCGGCACCATGCAGGCCACCGTGCACGAGGGCCGGGCCGTCGTCGCGGCCGGTGCCACCCAGGGCGCCTACCCGGTCACGCTGCCCGAACCGGCCCCCCTGACCTTCGCCGACGGCGAGGACAACCCCCGTATCGACCTCGTCGTGCTGAAGATCTACGACGCGCTGTACGACACCGGCACCCCCGGCGGCAGCCGGCCCTCCACGGCCACCCTGGAGATCGTCAAGGGCACCGCGGACCCCAACCCGCAGCCGCCCGCCGCCCCGGCCATCGGGCTGCCGCTCTACCAGGTCCTGGTCCGCGCCGGGATCAGCGCGGGCAAGGGCGGCATCAACTGGAGCACCGACGTCACCGACCTGCGCACCCCCACCGTCGCGGTCGGCGGCATCCTGCCGGTCGTCGGCGACACCGGCAACGGCGCCTACCCGGGCCAGTACCGCGACTCCGGCGGCGCGCTCCAGCGCTGGGACGGCTCGGCGTGGGTGTCGTACCCGAGCGCGCTGGGCGGCATCGCCCCGGCCGGCACCGCCAACACGGCGAGCTACACCGGGCAGTACCGGGACTCCTCGTCCGGGCTGCTCCAGCGCTGGAACGGCTCGGCGTGGGTGTCGTACCAGCCGGTGCCGAAGTGGACCGACTACACGCCGGTCTGGGGGGCCGAGACCGGCGCCAAGCCCGTGCTCGGCAACGGATCGCTGAACGGGTCGTACGTGAAGATGGGCAATGTCGTCACGGTCCGCATGTATCTCAGGATCGGCTCCACGACCAACCTCTCCGCCCAGGACCCGAACGCCAACTGGACCTTCTCGCTGCCCGTCGCGCCGGTCTCCACCGCCTGGAAGCTGGACGGCCGGACGCTGACCGCGGTCGCCTACGACTCGTCGGCGGAGTACTTCTACCAGGGCACCGCCATGCTGGCGACGACGGGCGGCGGCATCGCCCGCTCGCTGCGCGACGGCTTCTCGTTCAGCGTCGGCATCTGGGACAAGGCGCTGCCGATGGCCTGGGGCGCCAACGACACGCTGACCCTCTTCGGCACCTACGAGTCCGCCTCCTGACGAAAGGGCCTGCCATGACCGTCAGTTCCGCATGGCTGTCCCCGGACGGCCAGACCCGGGCGGACACCCGGGTCACCCAGACCGGGGCGCTCACCCCGGTCACCGAGAGCACCGGACGCTCCGGCGTGCTGCCGGGCTCCACCGGCGGGCAGTACGTCACCGGGGGCCTGTCGCTGACCGGCACCACCGGCACCATGACCGCCCAGCTCGGCGCCGGCCGCGCGGTGATCCAGACCTCGCCGGTCCGCGGCGCCTACCCGGTGACCGTCACCGAGCCGGTCCCGCTCACCTTCGCCGACGGCGACGCCCAGTACGGCCGGATCGACCTGGTCGTGCTGCGGATCTACGACCACGACTACGACGGCAGCGGCCGTTACGAGGCCGTGCCCGAGATCGTCCCGGGCAAGCCGGTCGCCACCCCCACCGCGCCCACCGTCCCGGACGCCTCGCTGCCGCTGTTCGCGGTGGCCGTCCCCGCGGGCGCCGGCGCCGCCAAGGGCATCGACTGGACCACCGCCCTCACCGACCTGCGCTCCCCCACGGTCGCGATCGGCGGCATCCTGCCGGCCCGCGCCGGTGACACGGCCGCCGGCGCCTACCCGGGCCAGTACCGCGAGTCCTCGGCCGGGGCGCTCCAGCGGTGGAACGGCTCGGCCTGGACCTCGGCCGTGGTCCCGTCGGCGTTCAGCTGCGACATGGCCGCGGGGTCCACCAACTCGACGGCGTACACGTCCACCCTGGCGGTCACGACCGTCAGCGCGCTGAGCCTCTCCTTCGTCGCGCCGCCCAGCGGCGCGGTGCTGCTGCACTTCGGCGCCCGCATGTGGACCACCGACAGCACCAACAGCTCCGCCTTCATGATCCCGCAGGTCACCCAGAACAACACCGTCGTCTACACCGCGAACGACAACTCCGCCTGCATGTACGGCGGCCCGGTGAGCGGCTCGGTCGCGACCATGTGGCGGATGTACGGCCTGACGCCGGGCCTCGTCCACACGATGACCGCCATGCACCGCTCCAACGACGCCAACGTCACCTGCTGGTTCGACAACCGCTTCATGCGCGTCGATCCCGCCAACTGACATCCCTTCGAGAGGAGTTCGACGTGGCCGCACGCTCGGTCTGGCTGTCCCCCGACGGACAGTCCCGTGAGGACACCCGCCTCGTGCCGCTCGGCACGATGACCCCCGTCTCGCCCGTCGCCGTCCGCTCCGGCATCCTGCCGGGCTCGGCCGACGGCACGACCCGCCTGTCCGGCTTCGCCGCGGAGGGCGTCGCCGGGACCATGAACATCACCGTCCACCCGGGCCGGGCGGTGCTCCAGGGCCCCGACGGCCAGGGCGCCTACCCGGTCGCCCTCGCCGAGGACCTGACGGTCACCTTCACCGACGGCGACGCCCAGTACGACCGGGTCGACCTGATCGTGCTGCGGATCTACGACCACGACTACGACGGCAGCGGCCGTTACGAGGCCGCGATCGAGGTCGTCCCGGGCAGCGCGGGCGCCACTCCCACCGCCCCGCCCGTCCCGCCCCTCGCGCTGCCGCTGTACGAGGTCCGCGTCCCGAAGGGGGCGAGCGCGAGCACCGCCCCGAACTGGAGTTCGGTCATGACCGGGCGCCGTACCGCCACGGTGGGCCTGGGCGGCATCCTGCCGGTCACCAGCGACACCACCAACGGCGCCTATCCGGGCCAGTACCGGGACCTGGGCAGCGTCCTCCAGCGCTGGAACGGCACCGCCTGGGCCGACTACCAGCCGCCGGTCGCCGTGGAGACCACCACCAGCGGCGCCACCGCGGCCACCGACTGGTCGGTGCTCAGCTACAGCGCCCGCCGTACCCACGGGGTGTGCTCCTTCACCCTGGCGCTGGCCCGCACGGGCGCCAACCTCGTCGCGACCGCCGCCGGCACCACCAACCCGGGCAACGTGAACGACACCCAGATCGCCACCCTGCCGACGGGCTGGCGCCCGGCCCAGGACAGCTACGCCATCGCCACCGACGGATACGCGGACGGCAGCGTCCGCATCCTCCCCGACGGCTCGGTCCTGCTGCTCACCTGGGCGACCAGCGGCATCATCCAGACCGGCAACAACGTGCGGATCTCCGCCTGTTACGTGCTCTGACGAGCGAGGAGCCGACCGCCGTATGACCACCAACACTCCCTACCGCGCGATCTTCTGCGACCTGCTCACCGACAACACCATCGACATCCTGCCGCTGCGCGACGTCACCGTCGACGACTACATCGGCAAGGCCGGCTCGCTGACCGGCACCATCCCGATCCCCAACAGGGAGACGGCCGCCCGGGTCCGCCGCATCGAGGAGGGCCGCACCGCGGTCTACCTCCAGCGCGGCCACGACCTGTGGTGGGGCGGGATCATCTGGACCAGCACCCTCCAGAGCGACGACCAGGGCATCCTCACGCTGGAGATCCAGGCGGCGACCTTCGAGTCGTACGCGGGACGGCGGCTGATCCGGGCCAGGAAGCCCGTGTACGACCCCGCGTACACGCTGCCCTTCACCGACGCCGACCAGCTCGACATCGCCCGGGGCCTGTGGACCGACCTCCAGACCTCGCTGGACGGTGGGAACATCCTCGTCACCTACGGCACCGAGACCTCCGGCGTGCGGCGCACCATCAGCTACCGGGACGGGGACGAGACCGCCTACCTCGACGCCCTGGACTCGCTGGCCGCGCTGGAGGACGGCTTCGAGTACCACGTCGCCGTCTACACCGACTCGGCCACCGGGGCGCGCGTGCGCCGGCTGGTGCTGGGCCACCCGAAGATCCAGACCGGCGGTGCCGACCTGGTCCTGGACCGGCCCGGCACCGTCCTGTCGTACTCCTTCCCGCGCGACGCCACCCGCGGCGGCACCACCGCACGGGCCCGGGGCGCCTCCACCAACTCCGACCAGGCCAGCGAGTCCCGGCCGCTCGCCTCCACGGTCGCGGTCGCGGACCAGCTCATCGGCACCGGGCCCGGCCACGCCGGATACCCGCGCATCGACCTGACCTCGGACCACAACGACATCAGCGACACCACCACCCTGGACGCCGTCGCGCGGGCCGAGCTGAAGACCGCAACCGGCGCGGTGGTGATCCCGGAGATCACCATCCGGCTCGACGACCTGGTGCCGCCCGCGCTGCTCGGCCGCACCGCCCGGCTGCGGATCACCGACGAGTGGTTCACCGAGGGCCTCGACGCCCGCTACCGGATCATCGGCGTCAAGGTCAGCCCGGCCCAGCGCGGCCGCCCCGACACCGCCGACCTGTACCTGGAGGAGGTCTGATGCCCCAGCTCCCCGAGGACATCATCGACCGGCTGATCCAACTGGAACGCCGGATCCAGCAGCTGTCCACCGCCGTCAACACCCGGCCCGCCCAGAACACGATCTCGGGCGGCGGCGTGGAGATCACCGGCGGCGGCTATCTGTCCGTCCGGCCGCCGGCGGGCGGTCCCGCCGTCTTCGCGGTCGGCAAGTGGACCGGCGACGAGTACGGCCTGGCCATGCGCCGCCAGACCGGCGAGACGGCCCTGACCCTGAACAAGGGCGACGGCACGAGCACCTCGATGCAGCCGCTGCGGATCTTCGACAAGGCCGGCCGGGAGCTCTTCTCCGACGACGTCGTCTCCGGCGGCCTCGCCCGGCCCTGGCTCGCCATGCTGCCCCCGCAGAACACCGCCCTGTCGACCTGGCCGCTGACCACCGCGACCACATGGACGACGATCGCGATGTCCTACAACGTGATCTGGCAGCCCTACATGCGGCTGCTGATCAACACCCGGGTCAGTTCCGGCGCCACCGGCAACGTCCGGGTGCTCGTGAACGGCACCGCGTGGGGCAGCCCCCTCACGGTCACCTCCGCCGCCGACTTCGACTACACGGGACCCGTCGCCGCCGACTTCGGCTCGGTCTTCCGCTCCCAGGTCAAGGTCGAGGTCCAGGCCTACGTCTCCAGCGCCTCCGGCACCGTCTACGCCAACCCCGTGCTGATGCACGGCTGCCAGACCCCCTGAGAAAGGCGGCACACCCGTGGACATCGACACCAGTCAGCCCTGGGGCCACGCGATCGACTACGCCGGCCGCGCCACCATCACCGAGGCGGGCCACACCATCCACATCAACGTCACCGACAACAGCCTGAGTTACATCATCGGACCGGACCCGGTCACCGGCATCTACCCGCCGGTCACGGTCATGGCCCAGTTCACCGAGCCGGGGACGGACTTCACCGAGCTGCGCGGCTGGGGACAGGTCACCGTCATGCCCGTCGGCACCGATCCCGTCGTGCCCGACCAGACGGCGATCCAGCGGGCGGTGGCCGCCGCGCTCGCCGACTTCGAGGCGAACACGGCGTCCTACGCCGCCCTGTGCGCCAAGTGGGCGCCCACCGGCACCGACCCGGGGACCGGGACCGACCCGGGCACGGGCACCGACCCCGGCACCGATCCCGACCCGGGCACCGGCACCGGCACCGGCACCGGCACCGACCTGGGAGCCGGGACCCCCGGCAGCTGACTCCTTCCCGCACCTCCATCGCCCCGGGCCCTTCGGAAAGGGCCCAGGGCTCTTCACTGTCTGGAGTTCTCATGGCCACACCCCTGTCCGCCGACGCCCTCGTCGCCGCGCTGCGCGCCGAGGGCGTCACCGTCGTGGAGCAGCCCGGCTGGCGTACCCACAACCGGAACCAGAAGGGCAGCTGGGGGCCGGTGAACGGGGTGGTCATCCACCACACCGTCACCTCCGGCACCAGCGGCAGCGTCGATCTGTGCTTCAACGGCGACTCCGCGCTGCCCGGCCCGCTCTGCCACGGAGTGATCGCCAAGGACGGCACCGTCCACCTGGTGGGCAACGGCCGCGCCAACCACGCCGGCGGCGGCGACCCGTCGGTGCTGCGGGCCGTGATCAGCGAGACGTACGGCGACCGGCCCCCGGTGCCGCACGAGCACGAGGGCAGCGCCGGCGCCGTCGACGGCAACTCCCGCTTCTACGGCTTCGAGTGCGTCAACCTCGGCGACGGCCACGACCCGTGGCCCGACGCGCAGCTCGCGGCCATCGAGCGGGTCTCGGCCGCGCTGTGCCGGGCCCACGGCTGGGGCGCCAAGTCGGTGATCGGGCACCTGGAGTGGTCCGACTGGAAGAGCGATCCGCGCGGCTTCTCCATGTCCGGGATGCGGCAGCGGATCCAGGCGCGGCTGTCCGCCGGCACCGGCCCGCGGAAGCCGCCGCAGCCCCCGCGCCCGCCGCAGTACCAGCCCTTCCCCGGCGCCTCGTTCTTCAAGGGAAAGCCGGACTCCCCGATCGTCACGGCGATGGGCCGCCGCCTGGTCGCCGAGGGGTGCGGCCGCTACAAGGTGGGCCCCTCCGCCCAGTGGTCGGCCGCCGACCAGCAGTCCTACGCCGCCTGGCAGCGCAAGCTCGGCTACCAGGGCGCCGACGCGGACGGCTGGCCGGGCCCCGCCTCCTGGGCGGCCCTGAAGGTCCCCCACACCGCCTGACGCACATCCGAAAAGCGAGGTCCCCCCATGTCAGAGGCCGCCAAGCGCACCCTCCGCACCGCCCTGCAGACCGCTGTCGGCCTGTGCGTGCTGCTGCCCACCCTCGTCGACACCCTCGGCGTCCCCCGCACCCTGCCCTGGGCGGCGGGCGTGCTGGCCGTCGCCGCGGGCGTCACCCGGATGATGGCCGTACCCGGCGTCCAGGCGCTGCTGCCCGCGTGGCTGCGCACCGCCGACCGGCCGAACACGGACGCCCAGCTACGGTCCCTGGCCGCCGCCGCGCCGACGGAGCGGGGTGAGGCATGAGCGAACCCTCCTCGCTGTCCGACCCGACCGCCGTCGCCGTGGAGCTGGAGCGGCTGCGCGGCACCGTGGAGGCCGGCTTCGCCCGGGTCGACGGTTCGCTCGCACTGCTGGTCCAGCGCAGCGACCAGACCGACAAGCAGCTCGCCGACCACGAACAGCGACTGGACGCCCTGGAGCGCGGCCGCTGGCCGCTGGCCAGCGTCGGCGTGCTGACCGCCGTGGCCACGGTCGCCGTCACGGCCTGGCAGCTGACGGCCCGCTGACCGCGCCCGATGACGGCCTGGCCACGCCTGACAACGCCGAAGGGCGGCCACCCCCCGAGGGGAGCGGCCGCCCTTCAAGCTGCTCGCTTACTGGTTGTACGGACCGTAGTCGTAGTCCTCCAGCGGAACGGCCTGGCCGGAGCCGGTGCCGAACGGCGAGTAGTCGATGTCGTCGTAGCCGACGGCCGAGTACATCGCGGCCTTGGCCTCCTCGGTCGGCTCGACCCGGATGTTGCGGTAGCGGGACAGACCCGTACCGGCCGGGATGAGCTTACCGATGATGACGTTCTCCTTGAGGCCGATGAGGCTGTCGGACTTGGCGTTGATCGCCGCGTCCGTCAGCACTCGGGTCGTCTCCTGGAAGGAGGCGGCCGACAGCCAGGACTCCGTCGCCAGCGAGGCCTTGGTGATACCCATCAGCTGCGGACGACCGGAGGCCGGGTGACCGCCCTCCTGGACCACGCGACGGTTCTCGGTCTCGAACTTCGAGCGCTCGACCAGCTCGCCGGGCAGCAGCTCGGCGTCGCCCGACTCGATGATCGTCACACGGCGCAGCATCTGCCGGATGATGATCTCGATGTGCTTGTCGTGGATCGACACACCCTGCGAGTTGTACACCTTCTGGACCTCGCCGACCAGGTGGACCTGGACGGCACGCTGACCCAGGATGCGCAGCACGTCGTGCGGGTTGGTGGCACCCACGGTGAGCTGCTGGCCCACCTCGACGTGGTCGCCCTCGCGGACCAGGACCTTGGCACGCTTCGAGATCGGGAACGCCGTCTCGTCGCTGCCGTCGTCCGGGGTGACGACGAGCTTCTTCGTCTTCTCGGTCTCCTCGATCCGCACGCGGCCGGAGGCCTCGGAGATCGGGGCGACACCCTTCGGGGTACGGGCCTCGAAGAGCTCGACGACACGCGGCAGACCCTGGGTGATGTCGTCACCGGCCACACCACCGGTGTGGAAGGTACGCATCGTCAGCTGGGTACCGGGCTCACCGATGGACTGGGCGGCGATGATGCCGACCGCCTCACCGATGTCGACCAGCTTGCCGGTGGCCAGCGAGCGGCCGTAGCACATCGCGCAGGTGCCGACGGCGGACTCACAGGTCAGGACCGAGCGGGTCTTGACCGTCTCCACACCGTGCTTGACCAGCTCGTCGATGAGCACGTCGCCGAGGTCGGTACCGGCCGGGGCCAGCACCTTGCCGTCGACCACGATGTCCTCGGCGAGGCAGCGCGCGTACACGGACGTCTCGACGTTGCCCGTCTTGCGCAGGACACCGTCCTCGCCACGCTCGGCGATCGCCAGCTTGAGGCCGCGCTCGGTGCCGCAGTCCTCCTCGCGGATGATGACGTCCTGGGAGACGTCGACCAGACGACGGGTGAGGTAACCCGAGTCGGCGGTACGCAGGGCGGTGTCCGCCAGACCCTTACGGGCACCGTGCGTGGAGATGAAGTACTCCAGCACGGACAGACCCTCACGGAACGAGGCCTTGATCGGACGCGGGATGGTCTCGTTCTTCGCGTTCGACACCAGACCACGCATACCGGCGATCTGCCGCATCTGCATCATGTTTCCTCGGGCACCCGAGTCAACCATCATGAAGATGGGGTTGGTCTTGGGGAAGTTCTCGTTCATCGCCTCGGCGACCTCGTTGGTCGCCTTGGTCCAGATCGCGATGAGCTCCTGAGTGCGCTCTTCCTTGGTGATCAGACCGCGCTCGTACTGCTTCTGGACCTTCTCGTCCTGCGCCTCGTAGCCCGCGACGATCGCCTTCTTCGCCTCGGGGACGACGACGTCGGAGATGGCCACGGTGACGCCGGAGCGGGTGCCCCAGTGGAAGCCGGCCGCCTTCAGGTTGTCGAGCGTCGCCGCCACGATGACCTTGGGGTAGCGCTCCGCCAGGTCGTTGACGATCTCGCCGAGCTGCTTCTTGCCCACCGAGTAGTCGACGAACGGGTAGTCCTCGGGCAGCAGCTCGTTGAAGAGCGCGCGGCCCAGGGTGGTGCGCAGGCGGAACGAGTCACCCTGCTGCCACTCGGGCTCGCCCTCCTCGCGGGCCGGCGGGGTCCAGCCGCGCGGCGGGATGGTGCCCACCGGGAAGCGGATGTCGACCGACGACTGGAGCGACAGCTCGCCGGCGTCGAACGCCATGGTCGCCTCGGCCGTGGAGCCGAACGCGCGGCCCTCGCCCTTGACGTTGCGCAGCTCGCCGTCGGTGGTGAGGAAGAACAGACCGAGGACCATGTCCTGGGTCGGCATCGTCACCGGGCGGCCGTCGGCCGGCTTGAGGATGTTGTTCGAGGACAGCATCAGGATGCGGGCCTCGGCCTGCGCCTCCGCGGACAGCGGCAGGTGCACGGCCATCTGGTCACCGTCGAAGTCCGCGTTGAACGCGGTGCAGACGAGCGGGTGGATCTGGATGGCCTTGCCCTCGACGAGCTGCGGCTCGAAGGCCTGGATGCCGAGGCGGTGCAGGGTGGGCGCACGGTTCAGCAGCACCGGGTGCTCGGCGATGACCTCTTCGAGGACGTCGTACACCACGGTGCGGCCGCGCTCGACCATGCGCTTGGCCGACTTGATGTTCTGCGCGTGGTTCAGGTCGACCAGGCGCTTCATCACGAACGGCTTGAACAGCTCCAGGGCCATCGCCTTGGGCAGACCGCACTGGTGCAGCTTGAGCTGCGGGCCGACGACGATGACGGAACGCGCCGAGTAGTCGACACGCTTGCCGAGCAGGTTCTGACGGAATCGACCCTGCTTGCCCTTCAGCATGTCGCTGAGGGACTTCAGCGGACGGTTGCCGGGGCCCGTCACCGGGCGGCCGCGACGGCCGTTGTCGAAGAGGGCGTCGACCGCCTCCTGGAGCATGCGCTTCTCGTTGTTCACGATGATCTCGGGCGCGCCGAGGTCGAGAAGCCGCTTCAGGCGGTTGTTGCGGTTGATGACACGGCGGTACAGGTCGTTCAGGTCGGAGGTCGCGAAGCGGCCACCGTCGAGCTGCACCATCGGACGCAGGTCCGGCGGGATGACCGGGACGCAGTCCAGGACCATGCCCTTGGGGCTGTTGGACGTCTGGAGGAACGCGGAGACGACCTTCAGACGCTTGAGCGCGCGGGTCTTCTTCTGGCCCTTGCCCGTGCGGATGATCTCGCGGAGCTTCTCGGCCTCCTCGTCGAGGTCGAAGGACTCCAGGCGCTTCTGCAGCGCCGCGGCACCCATCGAACCGTCGAAGTACGTGCCGAAGCGGTCGCGCAGCTCGCGGTAGAGCAGCTCGTCGCCCTCCAGGTCCTGGACCTTGAGGTTCTTGAACCGGTTCCACACCTCGTCGAGGCGGTCGATCTCGCGCTGCGCGCGGTCGCGCAGCTGCTTCATCTCGCGCTCGGCACCCTCGCGCACCTTGCGGCGCACGTCGGCCTTGGCGCCCTCGGCCTCCAGCTCGGCCAGGTCGGACTCGAGCTTCTTGGCGCGGGCCTCCAGGTCGGAGTCGCGGCGGTTCTCGATCTGCTGGCGCTCGACCGAGACGTGCGCCTCCAGGGAGGGCAGGTCGCGGGTACGACGCTCCTCGTCGACGTACGTGATCATGTACGCCGCGAAGTAGATGACCTTCTCCAGGTCCTTCGGGGCGAGGTCCAGCAGGTAGCCCAGGCGGGACGGGACGCCCTTGAAGTACCAGATGTGGGTGACGGGCGCGGCCAGCTCGATGTGGCCCATCCGCTCACGGCGCACCTTGGCGCGCGTGACCTCGACGCCACAGCGCTCGCAGATGATGCCCTTGAAGCGGACGCGCTTGTACTTGCCGCAGTAGCACTCCCAGTCCCGGGTAGGACCGAAGATCTTCTCGCAGAAGAGTCCGTCCTTTTCGGGCTTCAGGGTGCGGTAGTTGATCGTCTCGGGCTTCTTGACCTCGCCGTGGCTCCACTGACGGATGTCGTCAGCGGTGGCCAGGCCGATCCGGAGCTCGTCGAAGAAGTTGACGTCGAGCACTATGCGTCAATCCCTCTCAGGGTTGTAAGTCTGTGGTCTGAAACGGGGGCCTGGGGGTCGGCGGGGCCCTGTGGGTGAGGGCCCCGCCGGACTCCCGTCAGACCTCTTCGACGCTGCTCGGCTCGCGCCGGGACAGGTCGATTCCGAGCTCCTCCGCAGCGCGGAAGACATCCTCGTCGGTGTCACGCATCTCGATGGACATACCGTCGCTGGACAGCACCTCCACGTTCAGGCAGAGCGACTGCATCTCCTTGATGAGCACCTTGAAGGACTCGGGGATGCCGGGCTCGGGGATGTTCTCGCCCTTGACGATGGCCTCGTAGACCTTCACGCGGCCGGTGACGTCGTCGGACTTGATGGTCAGCAGTTCCTGGAGGGCGTACGCGGCGCCGTAGGCCTCCAGGGCCCACACCTCCATCTCGCCGAAGCGCTGCCCACCGAACTGCGCCTTACCACCCAGCGGCTGCTGGGTGATCATCGAGTACGGACCGGTCGAACGGGCGTGCAGCTTGTCGTCGACCAGGTGGTGCAGCTTCAGGATGTACATGTAGCCGACCGAGATCGGGTCCGGGAACGGCTCACCGCTACGGCCGTCGAACAGCCGCGCCTTGCCGGACGGGAGCACCATGCGCTCGCCGTCGCGGTTCGGGATGGTGTGCTGGAGCAGACCCGCCAGCTCGTCCTCGCGGGCACCGTCGAAGACCGGGGTGGCCACGTTGGTGCGCGGGGCGACCTGGTCGGCGCCGATGGCCTGGAGGCGCTGGGCCCACTCGTCGGCGAGACCGGAGACGTCCCAGCCGCGGCTGGCGAGCCAGCCGAGGTGGATCTCCAGAACCTGTCCCGGGTTCATTCGGGACGGCACACCCAGCGGGTTGAGGATGATGTCGACCGGGGTGCCGTCCTCCAGGAACGGCATGTCCTCGATCGGCAGGATCTTGGAGATGACACCCTTGTTGCCGTGACGGCCGGCGAGCTTGTCACCGTCGGTGATCTTGCGCTTCTGCGCGACGTAGACGCGGACCAGCTGGTTCACGCCCGGCGGCAGCTCGTCGCCCTCCTCGCGGTCGAAGACGCGCACGCCGATGACCTTGCCGGTCTCGCCGTGCGGCACCTTCAGCGAGGTGTCACGGACCTCACGGGCCTTCTCACCGAAGATGGCGCGCAGCAGGCGCTCCTCGGGGGTCAGCTCGGTCTCGCCCTTCGGGGTGACCTTGCCGACCAGGATGTCACCGGCGATGACCTCGGCACCGATGCGGATGATGCCGCGCTCGTCCAGGTCCGCGAGGACCTCCTCGGAGACGTTCGGGATGTCCCGGGTGATCTCCTCGGGGCCGAGCTTGGTGTCACGGGCGTCGACCTCGTGCTCCTCGATGTGGATCGAGGAGAGGACGTCGTCCTGCACGAGGCGCTGCGACAGGATGATCGCGTCCTCGTAGTTGTGACCCTCCCACGGCATGAACGCCACGAGCAGGTTCTTGCCGAGGGCCATCTCGCCGTTCTCGGTGGCCGGACCGTCGGCGAGGACCTGGCCCTCGATGATCCGGTCGCCCTCGTTGACGATGACCTTCTGGTTGACCGAGGTGCCCTGGTTGGAGCGGGAGAACTTGTGCAGGCGGTACGTGATGTACGTGCCGTCGTCGTTGGCCGTGGTGATGTAGTCCGCGGAGACCTCCTGGACCACACCCGCCTTCTCGGCCTTGACGACGTCGCCGGCGTCGACGGCGGAGCGGTACTCCATGCCGGTGCCGACGAGCGGGGCCTCCGACTTGATGAGCGGAACGGCCTGGCGCATCATGTTCGCGCCCATGAGGGCACGGTTGGCGTCGTCGTGCTCCAGGAAGGGGATCATGGCGGTCGCGACCGACACCATCTGGCGCGGCGAGACGTCCATGTAGTCCACGTCCTCGCCGCCGACGTAGTCGACCTCGCCGCCACGGCGGCGGACGAGCACGCGGGCCTCGGCGAAGCGGAGCTCGTCCGTCAGCGGGGCGTTGGCCTGCGCGATGACGAAGCGGTCCTCCTCGTCGGCGGTCAGGTAGTCGACCTCGTCGGTGACCTGGCCGTCGATGACCTTGCGGTACGGGGTCTCGACGAAACCGAACGCGTTGACCCGGCCGTAGGAGGCGAGCGAGCCGATCAGACCGATGTTCGGGCCTTCAGGCGTCTCGATCGGGCACATGCGGCCGTAGTGCGAGGGGTGCACGTCACGGACCTCGAAGCCGGCCCGCTCACGGGACAGACCGCCGGGGCCCAGCGCCGAGAGACGACGCTTGTGGGTCAGCCCGGACAGCGGGTTGTTCTGGTCCATGAACTGCGACAGCTGGCTGGTGCCGAAGAACTCCTTGATGGAGGCGACGACCGGCCGGATGTTGATCAGGGTCTGCGGCGTGATCGCCTCGACGTCCTGGGTGGTCATGCGCTCGCGCACGACGCGCTCCATACGGGCCAGACCCGTGCGGACCTGGTTCTGGATGAGCTCGCCGACGCTGCGCAGACGACGGTTGCCGAAGTGGTCGATGTCGTCGGTCTCGACGACGATCGACTCGCCGTTGTCACCCGTGGTCTCGGTCTCGCCGGCGTGCAGCTGCACCAGGTACTTGATCGTCGAGATGATGTCCTCGACGGTCAGGATGCCCGCGTCCAGCGGGGCGTCGGCGCCCAGCTTCTTGTTGACCTTGTAGCGGCCGACCTTGGCGAGGTCGTAGCGCTTCGGGTTGAAGTAGAGGTTCTCAAGGAGCGTCTGCGCGGCCTCGCGCGTGGGGGGCTCGCCCGGACGCAGCTTGCGGTAGATGTCGAGCAGCGCGTCGTCCTGGCCCTGGGTGTGGTCCTTCTCCAGGGTGGCGCGCATCGACTCGTAGTCGCCGAACTCCTCAAGGATCTGCTCGGTGGTCCAGCCGAGCGCCTTCAGGAGGACGGTGACCGACTGCTTGCGCTTGCGGTCGATACGCACACCGACCATGTCGCGCTTGTCGATCTCCATCTCCAGCCAGGCACCCCGGGACGGGATGATCTTGGCGGAGAAAATGTCCTTGTCGGACGTCTTGTCGATGGAGGAGTCGAAGTAGACACCGGGGGAACGGACCAGCTGCGACACCACGACACGCTCGGTGCCGTTGATGACGAAAGTGCCCTTGTTCGTCATGAGCGGGAAGTCGCCCATGAAGACCGTCTGGGACTTGATCTCACCGGTCTCGTTGTTGGTGAACTCGGCGGTGACGAAGAGCGGGGCGGCGTACGTGAAGTCGCGCTCCTTGCACTCGTCGATGGAGTTCTTCGGCGGCTCGAAGCGGTGGTCCCGGAACGTCAGGGACATCGACCCGGAGAAGTCCTCGATCGGGGAGATCTCCTCGAAGATCTCCTCCAGACCGGACTTGGTGGGGACGTCCTGACCGTTCTCCAGAGCCTCCTCGACCCGACTCTGCCAAGCGGTGTTGCCGAGCAGCCAGTCAAAGCTCTCGGTCTGCAGCGCGAGCAGGTTCGGAACCTCGAGAGGCTCCTTGATCTTTGCAAAGGAAATGCGCAGCGGGGCAGTGCTGGCGCCGTTGTTCGTATTCGCGGTCGAGGCGTTGCGCGAGGCGGCCAAGAGGGGGTCCTTCCGAGGGCTCGGACTCACTACGCGCGTACCGGCCCCTCTCTCCAAGCACAGAGACGGAAATCCCAGGTCAGGTGGGCTTCGATCGTCAATGCTCGAGTGAGGGCAGACCCCTGGTGACGGGCAGGGGACAGCTAACAGGCAGCGCAAAGGGTCAGTGTAGCCACTTGGCACACTGATGTCCAGTGCGGGTTTGTCGAGACCCTCGCTGTCCTCACCGCTCTTGTCAACGCCCTCGGCATGTCTGCCCTCAACGCACGTTCATACTGCCCTCTTCGCCGTCGATCCATGCCTCGGATCCGGATCCTTGTGACGACGCGTCCTGAGAATTGCGCGCTCCGTGCGGTTCGTCAAGAGCCTCCCACCGGAACCGGGCCGTCCGGGAGACACGACGAAGATCACCATACCTCTCGCCACCGCGAGTGCAAGGCAACCGCGGGCACCCTCCGAACACGCCGAAGAGCGACCACCCGGATGGATGATCGCTCTTCGGTGCGTTCGCGTTACAGCCCTACCGGGCCGAGTTCAGCGCGCGTTCGAGTCCTGCGGACCCGTGAGGTCTTACTTGACCTCGACGGAGGCGCCGGCGCCCTTGAGGGCCTCGGCAGCCTTGTCCGCGGCCTCCTTGTTGACCTTCTCGAGGACGGGCTTCGGGGTGCCGTCCACCAGGTCCTTGGCCTCCTTCAGGCCGAGGGAGGTCAGCTCGCGCACGACCTTGATGACCTGGATCTTCTTCTCGCCGGCGCCGGTGAGGATGACGTCGAACTCGTCCTTCTCCTCGACGGCCTCGGCGGCGCCGCCAGCGGCACCACCGGCGACGACGACCGGCGCGGCAGCGGCGGCGGTGACGTCGAACTTGTCCTCGAAGGCCTTCACGAACTCGGAGAGCTCGATGAGGGTCATCTCCTCGAACTGGGCAAGCAGCTCGTCCTGGGTGAGCTTCGCCATGATGGCGGTCCTTCCACTCGATCGGCAGGTGCCGGATGTACTGGGTAAGGCGGGCGTACGTCGGCCCGCTGCGACCCTCGCCGGTTGGCGCGGGTCAGAAAGCGAGCCGAATTACTCGGCACCGCCCTGCTCGGCCTGCTTGGCGCGCAGCGCGTCCACGGTGCGGACGAGCTTCGACGGCAGCGCCTGGAAGAGGGAGGCAGCCTGGGACTGCTTCCCCTTGAAGGCACCGGCCAGCTTGCTGAGCAGAACCTCGCGGGACTCGAGGTCCGCAAGCTTCTTGATCTCGTCGGCGGTCATCGCCTTGCCATCAAGGACACCGCCCTTGATGACGAGATTCGGGTTGTCCTTGGCGAAGTCACGGAGACCCTTCGCCGACTCCACCGGGTCACCGGTGACGAAGGCGACGGCCGTCGGACCAGCGAAGAGCTGGTCGTCCAGCGCGATCCCGGCCTCGTTGGCCGCAATCTTGGTCAGCGTGTTCTTCACCACGGCGTACTGGGCGTTCTCACCGAGCGACCGGCGCAGCGTCTTGAGCTGCGCCACGGTGAGACCGCGGTACTCGGTCAGCACGGCGGCGTTGGAGCTGCGGAACTTGTCCGTCAGCTCCGCAACCGCGGCAGCCTTGTCGGGCCTCGCCATAGAGCCTCGGCCTCCTTCCGGGTGATTCGGACCGCGCGGACCCGAAGGAGGACTGGGTAAACGAAACGCCCCGGCGCAGGCGCTCGGGGCGGACTCGACCGGTCGCACACACGCTCTGCGCGCGCACTCCGGGAGTTCTTCCACTGACACCTGCGCGGGTCGTCCACTTTTCAGCGGATCCTTCGGCCACCGCACCCTCTACGAGCGCGCGGCAACGACCAGCGGTCTTTGGCTTCGGAGGAGACACTACGGGACCGGGGCGCCGTGGAGCAAATCGGGCCCCGGTCCCAGGAGATCAGGACCGCTTCAGGACGGCGTCAGGACGGCGTCAGGACGGCGTCAGCCGGGTCGGACCGGCTTCCGGCCGGTCAGGAGCTGAGGTCCGTGCCGCCGGCCGTGGTGCCGCCCGAGGGGCTGTTGGTGCCGGTCTTGAGCATGTCGGCGATGTCCATGGTGTCACCGGCCGGCGGCGCCTGGGTGGAGACCTGGACGCCGTAGTCGCTGTAGTAGGCGGTGGTGTTCAGCGCGCCGTTGGCGGTGGCCGCCTTCTCGGTCTTCTTGACCAGCAGGTTCTGGTCGTTGATCCAGATGTCGATGGCCTCGGTGGTGACCTGCTTCAGCTGCTTCTTGAGGGCCGTGAGCTGGTCGGCGCTGAGGCTGCTGTTCTTGCCCGCGAGGTCGGCGACGTCCACGGTGCCCGCGTAGTGCCTGGTGTGCGCGCCGTCGACCGTCTCCTCGCCGACCTTCTTCACGTCCCCGGAGACCAGCAGCATCTTCACCGACTGGTTCGGCGTGGACGTCTGGAGCTGGTCCTTCATGTACGCGCCGGAGGCGCCGCCGGCCTGGGCGAGGTAGTCGTAGTCGTACTTGACCCAGTGTTTGCCGCCGGCCTGCTGGGCGAAGGCGTCGCTCATGTGCGCGTAGTAGGCGTCCGCCAGGTAGCGGGCCTCCATGTGGCTGGTGCCGGCCTTGCGCATCGCCTCGGCCATCTGGCCGCCGGTGTACGTGATGGTCATGGTCCCCCGCAGACCGCTGCCCCAGGCGAGGGAGCCGTCGGCGTTCATCGCCATGATGTCGCCCAGGGACGTGGTGGAGCGCACCTTGGCCGACTCGGCCTTGTCGGTGGACTGCTCGACGTCGCGCAGCACGGCGGCGACGGGGCTCAGGTGGACCGTGCTGCCGCCGGCCGCCTTGTCGCCGCCCTTACCGGAGCCCGAGGAACCGCCCGAGGAACCGCACGCGGCCACCCCCGTCAACGCCGTCAGCACCGCCACGGAAAGGGTCACGCGGCGTACGGTCGTGCTCTTCATTCTCGTCCTACCCCCTGCGAATCGTCTGCCCGCGGCAGCCTAGTGCTGGCCGCTGACAGTCGTACGACGAACAGCTCGTACACAGAAAGAAAGGACGGGCCCCGCACCTGGAAAGGTTGCGGGGCCCGCCCTTCAGTCACGCGTACCCGACGCGGCTACCGGGGTGAGCGCAGGGCTCAGACGGCGGCCGGGTCCTCCTCGACGAGGAGGTTGCGGGTGCGGTTCGGGTCGAGCTGGATGCCGGGGCCCATCGTGGTGGTGATGGCGGCCTTCTTGATGTAGCGACCCTTGGCGGCGGACGGCTTCAGACGGAGGATCTCCTCCAGCGCGGCGCCGTAGTTCTCCACCAGCTTGGTGTCGTCGAAGGACACCTTGCCGATGATGAAGTGCAGGTTCGAGTGCTTGTCGACGCGGAACTCGATCTTGCCGCCCTTGATGTCCGTGACGGCCTTGGTCACGTCGGGGGTGACGGTGCCGGTCTTCGGGTTCGGCATCAGACCACGGGGGCCGAGGACGCGGCCGAGGCGGCCGACCTTGCCCATGAGGTCCGGGGTGGCGACGACGGCGTCGAAGTCCAGGCGGCCCTTCGAGACCTCGTCGATCAGCTCGTCGGCACCGACGATGTCGGCGCCCGCGGCACGCGCGGCCTCGGCACGGTCACCGGTCGCGAAGACCAGGACCCGGGCGGTCTTACCGGTGCCGTGCGGAAGGTTCACGGTGCCACGGACCATCTGGTCGGCCTTGCGCGGGTCGACACCCAGACGGAAGGCGACCTCGACGGTGCCGTCGAACTTGGTCGTGGAGGTCTCCTTGGCGAGACGGACGGCCTCGAGCGGGGCGTACAGCTTCTCCCGGTCGATCTTGGCGTCCGCAGCGCGGAGAGCCTTGCTGCGCTTGCTCACAACTTGCTCCTGTGTGTTCTGAAAGGAGTCGTGGTCCCTGGGCCGAGCAGGCCCTGCCACGTGCGACCGGCTACGGCCGCATTACCTGCTGGTGGTGGTCAGCCCTCGACCGTGACGCCCATGGAGCGCGCGGTGCCGGCGATGATCTTCGCCGCGGCGTCCAGGTCGTTCGCGTTCAGGTCGGGCATCTTGGTCGTGGCGATCTCGCGGACCTGCGCCTGGGTGATCTTGGCGACCTTGGTCTTGTGCGGCTCGCCGGAGCCCTTCTCCACACCCGCGGCCTTGAGGATCATCTTCGCGGCCGGCGGCGTCTTGGTGACGAAGGTGAAGGAGCGGTCCTCGTAGACCGTGATCTCCACCGGGATGACCCAGCCACGCTGCGACTCGGTCGCGGCGTTGTAGGCCTTGCAGAACTCCATGATGTTGACGCCGTGCTGACCCAGCGCCGGGCCGACCGGCGGAGCCGGGTTGGCGGCACCGGCCTGGATCTGGAGCTTGATGAGCCCCGTGACCTTCTTCTTCTTGGGAGGCATAGCTCTCCGGGTCCTTTCGATTCGGGTCCTGCCCGCTTCCGGGGACAACCCGGACGCAGGCATACCGCACAACGATAACGGGTATGGATGCGCGGCCAAAAACCGAGCAGGTCAGACGGGCCGTAGTCAGCCCGTCCGACCTGTTCGGAAGCGGTAGGTCCAGAAGGAACTAGTTCTTCTGGATCTGGTCGAAGGAAAGCTCGACCGGCGTCTCGCGGCCGAAGATCTCCACCAGGCCCTTGACCTTCTTGGAGTCGGCGTTGATCTCGTTGATGGTCGCCTGGAGGGTGGCGAACGGGCCGTCGGTGACGGTGACCGAGTCGCCGACCTCGAAGTCCAGCACCTGGACCTCGACCTTGCGCTGCGGGGCGGGCTTGCCCTCGGCTTCGGCGGCCTCGCGGGCGGCCTTCTCCTCGGCCTCCGGGGCGAGCATCTTGACGATCTCGTCCAGGGTCAGCGGGTACGGGTCGTACGCGTTGCCCACGAAGCCGGTGACGCCGGGCGTGTTGCGGACGACGCCCCAGGACTCGTTGGTCAGGTCCATGCGGACCAGGACGTAACCCGGCAGCTTGTTCTGCTTGATCGTCTTGCGGTCGCCGTTCTTGATCTGGACGACCTCTTCCTGCGGCACCTCGGCCTGGAAGATGTAGTCCTCGACGTTCAGCGAGACGGCGCGCTGCTCCAGGTTGGTCTTCACGCGGTTCTCGTAACCGGCGTACGTGTGGATGACGTACCACTCGCCGGGAAGGGTGCGCAGTTCCTCGCGCAGGGCCTGGACGGGGTCGACCGGAGCGGCCGGCTCCTCCTCGACGGCCTCGGCGGCGGCGTCCTCGTCGCCCTCCTCGGCTTCCTCGTCCTCGGCGGCCTCTTCATCGTCCGCGTCGTCCGCGTCGTCGGCGTCCTCGATGTGCAGCGCGGCCTCCTCGGCCGGCTCGCCCGCCTCGGCCTCGGCAGCCTCGAACTCGTCCTGCTCGTCCGCGCCCTCGACGATGTCGAGCTCGTCGTCCACCATCTCGGCAGCGTTCCCGCGAGACTCGGTGGCGTCGTCGTTCAGGTTCGGGTCAGACACGATGGCTGCTTCTTCCTGGTTACATAGGGGTGGAACATGCGAAAACGGGCGCCGGTGCCACGGCGCCCTTCGCTCTTGGCTCAGCCGAAGACGTACTTGGCCGCGTGGTTGAGCCCATAGTCAATCACGGTCACCAGCGCGATCATGATGGCGACGAAGAAGATCACCACGGTGGTGTACGACGTCAGCTGGTTGCGCGCGGGCCAGACGACCTTGCGCAGCTCCGCGATGATCTGGCGGTAGAAGGTGGCCAGGCGCTTCAGCGGGCCCTTCTTGGCGCGCTTGCCGCCCTTGCGGGCCTTCTTCTTGGCCTCAGGCACTTCGTCCTGGGCATCAGGCGTATCGATGGAGCCCACGGCGTCCGTCATAAACCTCACCTGATCCCGGGTCGTGGCCGTGCCGCGCCCGGTTTGAGCCGCACGGCGGTGCATTGCTGTACGTACAAGCGCACACATCCTGGCGGTGTGTGTAGCAGGGCCGGAGGGACTTGAACCCCCAACCGCCGGTTTTGGAGACCGGTGCTCTACCAATTGAGCTACGACCCTTTGCGTGTCCCCCAACGTACCGCATCCGGCTGGGTGCTAGGTGTGCACCGGTCCCGCCTGCGGCTGCTGAAGGCCAACGAGGAGAGAGTGTACGTGGTCCGGGGCCCGGCGTCGAACAGAAAGTGGCCGCCCGCGCCCCCGGAAACGAAGATCGTCCAGGCCGGGGGCCGTATTCGGATACCTGTTCACGCCTCGACCCGATGCCGTTCAGAGTGTGAAACCCGCGTGCCCCGGACATTTCCGGTCTGGAACCATGGGCGGCATGAGCGCTGCAACCCCTCCCACCGAGCGCCGGGTCTCCGCCCGAGTCGGCGCGATCTCCGAGTCGGCCACCCTCGCCGTGGACGCCAAGGCCAAGGCCCTGAAGGCCGCCGGGCGACCGGTGATCGGCTTCGGCGCCGGTGAGCCCGACTTCCCCACCCCGGACTACATCGTCGAGGCCGCGATCGAGGCCTGCAAGAACCCGAAGTACCACCGCTACACCCCGGCCGGCGGACTGCCCGAGCTGAAGGCCGCGATCGCCGCGAAGACGCTGCGCGACTCCGGCTGGGAGCCCGACGTCTCCCAGGTCCTCGTCACCAACGGCGGCAAGCAGGCCATCTACGAGGCGTTCGCCGCGATCCTCGACCCGGGCGACGAGGTCATCGTCCCCGCGCCGTACTGGACCACCTACCCGGAGTCGATCCGGCTCGCCGGCGGTGTGCCGGTGGAGGTCGTGGCCGACGAGACCACCGGGTACCGCGTCTCCGTCGAGCAGCTTGAAGCGGCGCGCACGGAGAAGACGAAGGTCGTGCTCTTCGTCTCCCCGTCCAACCCGACCGGCGCGGTGTACTCGGAGGCCGAGACCGAGGCGATCGGCCGCTGGGCCCTGGAGCACGGCCTGTGGGTGCTCACGGACGAGATCTACGAGCACCTGGTCTACGGCGACGCGGTCTCCGTGTCCCTGCCCGCCCTGCTGCCCGAGCTGCGCGACAAGTGCATCGTGGTCAACGGCGTGGCGAAGACGTACGCCATGACCGGCTGGCGGGTGGGCTGGGTCATCGGCCCCAAGGACGTCGTCAAGGCGGCGACCAACCTCCAGTCGCACGCCACCTCGAACGTGTCGAACGTGGCGCAGGCCGCCGCGCTGGCCGCCGTCTCCGGTGACCTGACGGCCGTGGCGAAGATGCGCGAGGCCTTCGACCGGCGCCGCAAGACGATCGTGCGGATGCTGAACGAGATCGACGGTGTGCTCTGCCCGGAGCCCGAGGGCGCGTTCTACGCCTACCCGTCGGTCAAGGCCCTGCTCGGCAAGGAGATCCGCGGCAAGCGCCCGCAGAACTCGGTCGAGCTGGCCGCGCTGATCCTGGAGGAGGCCGAGGTCGCGGTCGTCCCGGGTGAGGCCTTCGGCACGCCGGGGTACCTGCGGCTGTCGTACGCGCTCGGCGACGAAGACCTGGTGGAGGGCGTGAGCCGGATCCAGAAGCTGCTGGCGGAGGCCAGGGACTGAGCGTTCCTCCGTCCGGCGGGAGGGTCTGTCCTGGGAACGTTCCCAGGACAGACCCTCCCGCTTGTTTGTGCGGGCAAGACCTCGAACGGGGAAACGGCTACCGGGAAACCGGGGGTGTGCGGCAGGATCTGGGAATGGAGCGTGTACGTGATCTCTCTGAGCTGCCGAAAGCCCATCTGCACCTGCACTTCACCGGCTCGATGCGGCCGAGCACCGTGCTGGAACTGGCCGACAAGCACGGCGTGCGACTGCCCGACACGCTGTCGGAGGCCCTGACCAGCGGCGAGCCGCCGAAACTCCGGGCCACGGACGAGCGGGGCTGGTTCCGCTTCCAGCGGCTGTACGACGCGGCGCGCTCCTGCGTGCGCGAGCCGGAGGACATCCAGCGGCTGGTGCGGGAGGCCGCGATGGAGGATCTGCGGGACGGCTCGGGCTGGCTGGAGATCCAGGTGGACCCGACGTCGTACGCGCCCCGGCTCGGCGGTCTGATCCCGACGCTGGAGATCATCCTGGACGCGGTGGACAGCACCTCCCGGGAGACCGGTCTGGGGATGCGGGTCCTGGTGGCCGCCAACCGGATGAAGCACCCGCTGGACGCCCGCACGCTGGCCCGGCTCGCGGTGCGGTACGCGGACCGGGGCGTGGTGGGCTTCGGCCTCTCGAACGACGAGCGGCGCGGGATGGCGCGGGACTTCGACCGGGCCTTCCACATCGCGCGCGAGGGCGGCCTGCTGTCGGCCCCGCACGGCGGCGAGCTGACCGGCCCGGCCTCGGTGCGGGACTGCCTGGACGATCTGCACGCGGCGCGGATCGGGCACGGGGTGCGCGCGGCGGAGGACCCCCGGCTGCTGAAGCGGCTGGCCGACCGCCAGGTGACCTGCGAGGTGTGCCCGGCGTCCAACGTGGCCCTCGGCGTCTACGAGAAGCCCCAGGACGTGCCGCTGCGCACCTTCTTCGACGCCGGGGTCCCCATGGCCCTGGGCGCCGACGACCCCCTGCTGTTCGGCTCGCGGCTGGCCGCCCAGTACGAGATCGCCCGCCGTTCCCACGGCTTCTCCGACGCCGAACTCGCCGAACTGGCCCGCCAGTCCATCCGCGGCTCGGCCGCCCCGGCGGACACGAAGGCGGCGCTGCTGGCGGGCGTCGACGAGTGGCTGACGTCGTGACGGTGTCTACGCCCGGGCCGTCTAGAGGCTGACGCCCACCATCACCGGCTCGTTGACCAGGGTGATTCCGAAGGCCTCGCGCACCCCGGCGACGACCTCGCGGGCCAGGGCGAGCAGGTCCTCGGTGGTGGCGTCGCCGCGGTTGGTGAGGGCGAGGGTGTGCTTGGTGGAGATGCGGGCGGGCCCGGTGCCGTACCCCTTGGTGAAACCGGCCTTGTCGATCAGCCAGGCCGCGGAGGTCTTCGCACGCCCCTCCCCCGCGGGGTAGGCGGGCGGCTCGACACCTTCGCCGAGCCGCTCGCGCACGCGCGTCCGGAACGCGGCGAACTGCTCCTCGCCGAGGATCGGGTTGGTGAAGAAGGAGCCGGCCGACCAGGTGTCGTGGTCCTCGGCGTCCAGGACCATGCCCTTCCCGGCGCGCAGCCTCAGCACGGTCTCGCGCGCCTGGGCCAGCGGCACCCGGTCACCGGGCTCGACCCCGAGCGCACGGGCCGTCTCCGCGTACCTGACCGGCGCCGACAGCCCGCCCGCGTCCTCCAGCTCGAAGCGGACGCGCAGGACGACATGGCGCTCGGGGTCGGCCTTGAAGCGGCTGTGGCGGTACGAGAAGGCGCACTCCTCGCCGGACAGCGTGACCGTCTCACCGGCGCGCCGGTCGTAGGCGATCACCTCGGAGATCGTCGCGGAGACCTCCTGGCCGTACGCCCCCACGTTCTGGATCGGCGTGGCCCCCGCGGACCCGGGGATCCCGGCCAGGCACTCGATCCCGGCGAGCCCGGCCGCCACGCTGCGGGCGACGGCGTCACTCCACACCTCACCGGCCGCCAGCTCCAGGGTGGTCCCCCGCAGCTCCACCCCCCGGGTGGCGATCCGCAGCGCGGTCCCCTCGAACCCCTTGTCCCCGATGACGAGGTTCGACCCCCCGCCGACGACCAGCAACGGAGTCCCGCTGTCGTCCGCCTCCCGGACGGCGTCGATCACCTCGGCATCCGTCCCGGCGGTCACCAACCGCATCGCGGGACCACCGAGCCGAAACGTGGTCAGCGGGGCAAGGGGGGCGTCGTGGAGTACGTGCACGGGGCCAAGACTACGAGACGGCTCCGACAGCGACGTCAGCTGTCGGCGGACGGTCGTACGGGAAGGGCGGCCGGTCAGCCCGCCGTGGGCTCCATGGCCTGGGTGGCCGGTTCCACGGCCGTCGGCCGGGGGCCGGTGAGGCGGGGCGGGATGGCCAGGGTGGCCAGTGCGGCGAGGGTGACCGCGGCGGCGCCGGTGGTCAGGGCCGGGCGCAGGCCGTCGACGAAGGACCCGGCGGAGGTGTAGCCGCCGTACGCCGAGAAGATCGACGACATGACGGCGATGCCGAGCGCGCCGCCGACCTCGCGCAGGGCGTTGTTCGCGCCGGAGGCGATGCCCTGCTCGTGGGGCCGGACGCTGGACATGACGAGGTTGGCGGCCGGGGCGAAGTACAGGGCCATGCCGGCGCCGCTGAGGACGAGGCCGGGCAACTGGTCGGCGTAGGAGGCGTGCGTGGTGACCACGCACGCCAGGTAGCCGAGGCCGGCGGCCTGGAGGAGCAGGCCCATGGCGACGACCGGGCGGCCGCCCACCCGGTCGGACAGGAACCCGGCGATCGGCGCGACGACCATCGGCATACCGGTCCACGGCAGCATCCGGAGCCCCGCCTGGGTGGGCGAGTAGCCGAGCACGTTCTGCATGTACTGGCTGAGCAGGAAGATCGAGCCGAACATGCCGACGAACATCAGCAGGCTCGCCGCGTTGATCCCGGAGAAGGCGCGGGAGCGGAAGAGGCGCATCGGCAGCATGGGGTGCGCGGCGCGGGAGCCGTGGACGACGAAGGCGAGGAGGAGTGCGCCGCCGGCCGACAGCGCGGTCAGGACGACCTCGTCCGTCCAGCCGTCGGAGGGGCCGCGGACCAGGCCGTAGACGATCCCGAACAGGCCGCCGCCGGCGAGCAGGGTGCCGGGGGTGTCCAGGCGGGCGCCGGCGCCGTGCGACTCGGCGAGGCGGAGGCGGGCGAACGGCAACGTGATCAGGCCGAGCGGAACGTTCAGCCAGAAGATCCAGTGCCAGGACGCGTGTTCGGTGAGGCTGCCGCCGATGAGGGGGCCCGAGGCGACGGCGAGACCGTTGACGGCGCCCCAGATGCCGTACATCATCCCCCGCCTGGCGGCGGGCACGGCCACGGTCAGCAGGGTCAGCGTCAGCGGCGTCATCACGGCCGCGCCCACGCCCTGCACCGCGCGGGCGGCGATCAGGGAGCCGATGCCAGGGGCCGACGCCGCGGCGGCGGAGGCGGCGGTGAAGATCGTGAGCCCGGCGATGAACAGCCGCCTGCGCCCGAACCGGTCGCCGAGCGCGGCGCCGAACATCAGCAGGCAGGCGAACGGGAGGGTGTACGCGCTCACCGTCCACTCCAGGTCGTCCAGCGCCCCGCCGAGATCCTCGCGGATGGCGGGCAGGGCGGTGGTGACGACGAGGTTGTCCAGGGCCGCCATGAATCCGGCGACGCTGGTGACGAGGAGGGCCCAGACGGCGCTCCCGCGGGTCTGTTGGTTCTGCTGATTCTGCTGGGTCTGCTGTGACATCGCTCCCCCAGGGAGATGGGCTCCCGGTTCGTGTTTGGTTAGTTATTGATGACTAACTCTTGCGGGCGTGCGTATGCGCCCACCCATGGGCCCCCGCCCCGCCTACGCTTCCGGCCCGCCCGTTCCACGCTCGACGGGGACCGGCTCCAGCCCCTCCCACACCCGGTGCTCGCGCGGGAAGCCCATGGCCACCAGGGAGTTGATGAGCATTCCGTACGCCAGGAACTCGGTCGTGCCGGTCACGTCCGCGCCGAGCGGCAGGTGGACCGCGTCCCACAGCCGCGTCCAGCCGGCCCGCACGGCCTCGCCGAACTCCCGGTCGCCCTCCTGTTCGGCGGCGGCGACGGCCAGGTACATCTGCATCTGCATCATCAGCCGCGAGGGCTGTTCCGTGATGGCCGCGGTGTAGGCCTCGGCCATGGCGTGCTTGGCCTGTTCCCCCTCCAGGCCCTCGGTCGCCTCCTCGAACATGCGGATGGTGTCCTCCACGCAGCGTTCCGCCGCCGCCAGGAAGATCGCCCGCTTCCCCGGGAAGAGCCGGAAGAGGTACGGCTGCGACACGCCGACCCGCCGGGCGATGGCCTCGGTGGAGGTGCCGTAGTAGCCACCTCGGCCGAACTCCTCCATCGCCGCGCGGACGACGCTTTCGCGCCGCTCTTCTGCACTCATCCTGGGCATGGAAGTAAGTTAGTACTCAATTACCTCGATTGCCAGTTGCCGCGGTTGAACAGTTTCCGTGATCGCCCCTTGCCGTGATCGCCCCTTGCCGCAAGAGACGCGGGTGCGCGTAAGGGGCGCCCTGCCATGAGGACGCCCCTTACTCACGTACCGCTGCCGCCGCCGGGTGTCAGGCGAGTCGTACGACCGCCCGCGCCATCCCCAGCACCTTCTGCCCGGCGCTGGTCGCCGTGAGGTCCACGCGGACCGCGTTGTCGTCCAGCTTGGCCGCGACCTTGGCGCTGACCTCGATCAGGGCGCCCTCGTCGTCGTTGGGCACGACCACCGGCTTCGTGAAGCGCACGCCGTACTCCACGACCGCCCCCGGGTCGCCGAGCCAGTCCGTGACCACGCGGATCGCCTCGGCCATGGTGAACATGCCGTGCGCGATGACGTCCGGCAGGCCCACCTCCTTGGCGAACTTCTCGTTCCAGTGGATGGGGTTGAAGTCCCCGGAGGCGCCCGCGTAGCGCACGAGCGTGGCGCGCGTCACAGGGAAGGTCTGCGCCGGCAGCTCGGTGCCGACCTCGACGTCGTCGTAGCCGATCTTCGCCGTCATCAGCCGCTCAAACCCCCTCGGCCGCACGGGCCACGAGCTTGGTCCACGCGGTCACGACGAGTTCCCCCGCCTCGTCGTGCACCTCACCGCGGATGTCCAGGATGTCGTTGCCCGCGAGGGACTTGATCGCCTCGATCGTGGAGGTGACCGTCAGCCGGTCGCCGGCCCGGACCGGGCGGCGGTAGGCGAACTTCTGGTCGCCGTGCACGACCCGGCTGTAGTCCAGACCGAGCTGCGGGTCCTCGACCACCTGGCCGGCATCACGGAAAGTAATCGAGAACACGAAGGTCGGGGGGGCGATCACATCGGAATGCCCGTACGCCTTGGCGGCCTCCGGGTCCGTGAACACCGGATTGGTCTCCCCCACGGCCTCGGCGAACTCACGGATCTTCTCCCGGCCCACCTCGTAGGGCGCGGTGGGCGGATAGGTCCGCCCCACGAAGGACTGGTCGAGCGCCATGGCCCGGCACCTCCTGATGTCTGGTGTGAGGGTCCCAAACTATCCGGGCCCCGACCGTGAAAACGCCGCGAGGCCGCCCCCTCGGAAGGGGACGGCCTCGCGGACGAGCCTTTTATCGCGTTTCGCGGTGCGCGGTGTGCGCGTTGCAACGCGGGCAGTGCTTCTTCATCTCAAGACGGTCCGGGTTGTTACGCCGGTTCTTCTTGGTGATGTAGTTCCGCTCCTTGCACTCCACGCAGGCCAGCGTGATCTTCGGGCGGACGTCGGTGGCAGCCACGTGAGTGCTCCTAAGACGAACGGATGGGCTTTGTTCAACGCAGAAAAGAGTAGCCGATTGAAGGACCGACCCCACAATCGGCTACTGTCAGTAGCGGTGACCGGACTTGAACCGGTGACACAGCGATTATGAGCCGCTTGCTCTACCGACTGAGCTACACCGCTTTGATGAGATCGGATCCCGTCTCGCGACGGGAACCTCTCACACCAGAGCCCCAAAACGGAATCGAACCGTTGACCTTCTCCTTACCATGGAGACGCTCTGCCGACTGAGCTATTGGGGCGAGCGATGAAGACATTACACGGTCCGCCGCCGTTCGCCCAAATCCATATCCACGGGGCGCGGGACCGCCCGCGAGCCGCCTGCGACGGCCCCGGCGGGTGTGGTGCCGGAGCCCTCCCGGAGGGGTGCGGCACGGCACGCGGGCGGGCCGGGCGGGCCACGCCGGTACGACTATTGCGCTCCTGCGCGACCTGTGCGGCTCGTCACCCTAGGCTCGACCCGTCCTGTGTGATCTTGGGGCGCCCCGAGCCCCCGGTCGCCGTTTCCGGCACGTCACAGGCCCTCCTGCCCTCCCCGACCTTGGAGCGCGATGCCCGACAGCCAGCCGCAGCCGCACCCGCCGTCGAACTCGTCGAACCCCTCGGGCGGCCTGCTGCTGTGCGGGGCACGGCTGACCGACGGCCGGACCGTGGACGTACGGCTGGGTGGCGGGCGCATCGAGGCGGTGGGCACCGCGGGCAGCCTGGCGCGGGGTCCGGTCCCCGCGGGCGCCCAGCGGGTGGACCTGACCGGCTATCTGCTGCTGCCCGCCCCGGCGGAGCCGCACGCCCACGGCGACACCGCCCTCTCCGCCGAGCGGCCCGGCCCGGCCTCGTACGCCCCCGAGGACGTCCAGCGCCGGGCCACGGAGGCGGCGCTGCTCCAGCTCGGGCACGGGGCGACGGCGGTACGGGCGCACGTGCGCGTGGGCGACGTACAGGGGCTCGGCGCGCTGGGCGCCGTCCTGCGGGCACGGCGGGCGCTGCGGGGGCTCGCGGAGCTGACGGCGGTGGCGATGCCCCGGCTGCTGACGGGGGTGGCCGGGGCGGACGGGCTGGCGATGCTGCGGGACGGGGTGAAGATGGGCGCGGCGGCGGTGGGCGGCTGCCCTGACCTGGACCCGGATCCCACGGGCTACGTGGAGGCGGTCCTGGAGGTGGCCGCGGAGCACGGCCGGCCGGTGGACCTGCACACGGACGCCGCCGATCCGGCGCGGCTGTCCCGGCTCGCGGCGATGGCGGGTGGTCTGCGCCCCGGCGTGACGATCGGGCCGTGCGCCGGTCTCGCGCGCCTGCCCGCCGAGGCCGCCTCCCGCCTCGTGGACCAGCTCGCGGCGGCCGGGGTGACGGTCGTGTGCCTGCCGCAGGGCGGCTGCGGCGGCACCGACCGGCGGGGCGCGGCTCCGGTACGGCTGCTGCGCGCGGCCGGGGTCCGGGTGGCGGCGGGCAGCGGCGCCCTGCGGGACGTGTCGAACCCCGTGGGCCGCGGCGATCCCCTGGAGGCCGCCTACCTCCTCGCCTCCGCCCACGGGCTGCGCCCCCAGGACGCGTACGACGCCGTGAGCGCCACGGCCCGCGCGGCGCTGGGCCTGCCCCGGGTCCGCGTGGAGGCGGGGTTTCCCGCCGAACTCCTCGCCGTCCGCGGCGACCATCTGCCGGGCGCCCTCTCGCTGGCGTACAGCCGGATCGTGATCCACCGCGCCCGGGTGGTGGCCCGTACGAGCGCGGTGCGCGAGTACCGCGACTCGGCGGCGGCCTCGGAGCTGGGGCTGCCGCGGCAGGGGCGCGGCGAGGTGCCGTAGGACCGGCCGGGGCCCGGCTTGCCCGGGGCCGACCCGTGCGCGATCGGGGGTGTTCGGGCGTACGGTCGGAAGCATGCGCATTGTCATCGCTGGTGGTCACGGTCAGATCGCGCTACGGCTGGAGCGGCTGCTCGCCGCGCGTGGGGACGAGGTCGCGGGGATCATCCGCAGGGCGGAACAAGGCGACGATCTGCGGGCGGCCGGGGCCGAGCCGGTGGTGCTCGATCTGGAGTCCGCCTCGGTGGAGGACGTCACGGAGGCGCTGCGGGGCGCGGACGCGGCGGTGTTCGCGGCCGGCGCGGGTCCGGGCAGCGGTACGGCCCGCAAGGAGACGGTGGACCGGGGCGCGGCGGTGCTCTTCGCGGACGCGGCCGTGCGCGCGGGCGTACGCCGGTTCGTGGTGGTGTCCTCGATGGGCGCGGACGCCACGCACCAGGGCGACGAGGTGTTCGACGTCTACCTGCGCGCCAAGGGCGAGGCCGACGCGTACGTGACCCGTCAGCAGGACCTGGACTGGACGATCCTGCGGCCCGGCTCGCTGACCGACGACGCGGGCACCGGGCTGGTCCGCCTGGAGGCGCACACCGGGCGCGGCATGGTCCCGCGCGACGACGTGGCCGCCGTACTCGCGGAGCTGGTGGACACGCCGGCGACGGCCGGTCTGACGCTGGAGCTGACGGGGGGTTCGACGCCGGTGTCGGTCGCGGTGAAGTCGGTGGCGGGCAACTGAGGCCGTACCGGCGGGCGGCGGGGAACCGAGGCCGCGCCGACGGGAGTTGAGGGTGCCTCAGAACAGCGGTAGCTGACCGGGGAACTCGGGTACGACGTAGCCGTCCAGCGTCGGTTGCGCGGCCCCGAGTCCGGCCTGCCGCCGGGACCCCTCGCAGGAGACGAGCCGCGCTTCCTCCCGTGCTCCGGGCGGATCGTGCCGCGCGAAGCGGCCCGCCACGACGGCGATCTCGCGGTGGCACACGGGGCAGGCTCTGCGTCTGGAGGACATGCCGCCAGTGTGCCCGCTTCAGGTGCGCGACTCCGCCTCCCAGCGCTCGGGGCCCACCCCGCGCCAGTCGATCAACGGCGAGTCCGCCACCTGCTCCGGCTCGATCTCCAGCCCGGCCCGCCGCAGGAACTCCACCAGGTCCCGCACGTTGTGCGCGAGCCCCAGGATCTCCCCGTCCACCCGCACCCGGCGCCCACCGCTCGGTGAGGGCAGTTGCACGACGATGGGGCGCTTCCCGGCCATGCCTCCAGCATCGTCCGGACCGGGGACGGCCGCACCCGCACCGGGATCCTGTTCCGGATCCGACGATCGATATTCGTTCACTCGTTCGATTCTAGTGGCATTGCCACGCTCCCCGCGTGCCCCGTGTGCCCTGCCGCTTGTTCCGCGTCGGGTAACAATCGCCGTCGCCCGCCTCGAAGCGTGGTGGGACGCCTCCGATACTGCGGACACGGGGAGCGTGACCGACGGGGGGACCAGTGGGAGCCGGACGGGTCAGACGAATGACGGCATGCGGCGTGTTCTTCCTCGCCCTCGCCGGTTGCACCGACGGGGAGCACGAGCGGGACGCGCACCGTCCCACCGCGCCGGGCCACTCATCGGCTCCGGCTGCCACAAAGGCCCCGGCGGCGGTCGCGGGGCCGGCCCCGGCCGGTGGACGCGGCAGCGGGGCTCGGGCCGAAGGACGGCGCCCTGGCCGGCTTGCTCAGCACGACGACGCTCCCCGGCGAACGCCCCAGACCGCCCCGGGAGGCGGTGGTGGTCGTCCGCCGGGGCGACGAGAACATCAGGGACTTCGGATGGATCTCGGGGGACGGCTTCTGCCTCGGCCACACCTACCGGAAGGCCTACACGATCACCTGCGGCTCCTCCGACGCCGGCACCGCCGCCCCCACCCCCTTCACGCCCGGGGTGGACAACAGCGTCGCGCGCACCGTCCACCGGATGCAGGGGTTCACCGACCCCCTGCCGGCCCCGCTCGGCGACCCGCCCCACCAGCGCTACTACACGCTCACCATCGTCCTCGACGACCCCGGCCCCTTCCGCCTCGACGGAGACGATCACCGGGGCGTCCTCCACCAGGCCAGAGCCGTGCTGGCACCGGGCCGCACGGTCACCTTCCTGGAGTGGGGCTACTCCGGCCCCGAACTGCCGCCGCACCCCAAGGTCTGCAGCACCTCGACCGGCCGCTGCGTCGACGACCCCACGTGACTCCGGGGGCAGCGCCGGCATGGGCTCATGGCGACTCGAACAGACCCCGACAACGAGAAACCCCCTCTGACCAGGTATCACCTGATCAGAGGGGGTCTCCCTCAGCGTGAGGTCACCCCCGGCGGTGTTCGCCCCACCACGGCAGGATCGGAGGCAGGTCGCTGAGGCCGCGGGCCGGCCGCTTCGGCATCGGCGACTCCCCATCGTCCCCGTCCCAACGGCGCGCGTACTGGTCCGGGAGGTTGCCCCATCCCCAGTAGGAAACCGGGCGGTCGGGCACCTCGCCGAGTTCCTCGAGGGGATCGATACGCTTCTCCGCCACCGTGCACAGGTGCGCCCAGTCATCACCCATGTCGAAGACATAGGCGAACTGTTCGCCGGCCTGCAGCCTGCTCAGCTTGGTCACATGGCCGTCCACGGTGCCGTCCGGGGCTTCGCCGTCCCACCAGTCCAGCGGGCTGACGTGGGTGGCGTCGGACAACGTGAACAGGTGCAGGTGAGCCAAGTCCCAGCGGGCGAAGGCGAGATCGATGGCCGAGGCGAGTTGCGCGAAGGAGTGCGACCGAGCAGCGGCGAACACCCGGCCGGGACGCGGCCACAGGTCCGCACCGTGACCGGAGACCAACTCCACACGGATCGACAGCCAGGTACGAGCCACGTCAACAACCCCTCATGCCAGATCCGCGAGCCAGCACCGAGGCTACTGACTGTGACAGCCGACTGGGGAATCGAGCTGGCCGTACGTGGGGAATTTCTGCTGGCCGCCGTCGACTGTGGCGCACCTGATCACCTACCGGGCAGGATCGAGCTGCGTTGTAGCGGCTTCCTGGTCTTCGGGGAGCGGCGGATCTAGGGGGCTGGCAGTGGGACAGACCAGGACGCAGGAAGCCCACGGCAGGTGGGCACAAGAGGCCTACTTGGTTTTGGTCGGTGTAGCACGCAGCTATCACGCGGTCATCACCTACAAGGAACTAGCGGAAGTGATCCAAGAAAGGTCCGGCGTCCGTACTCAGGCTCCAATGCGGTATTGGATCGGCTCTGTGCTCGGGAAGGTAGTCCGCGAAGCCCACAGGAGAGGCGCCCCGCCGCTGACGGCTGGAGCGTCATGATTCGCGAGATGCCCCCGGCCTGACCTGCGCGAATCAGGAAGCTGCACTCATACGACCAGCCCACACGCTTTCGAGCGGTCCGCATGAAGCGCGTCGACTGATGAGCGGCGGCCGGTGCTCCGTTGCGACCCGACACCGGCCAGTTCAATCGAACAGCGCCCACAGGTGAGAGATCCGCGCGACCGACACGACGACGACGAGCACGGTCGTCAGCAAGCCGGCTGCCGCGTGGCGCCACGAGCAGAACACACGCGGTATGCGCCGCTCTGGCAGCGGGCCATCGCACTGCAGGCACGTACGGCTCTTGGTTCTTCGTCTGCTCTGCGCCTCAGGTCCCCCACCCATGGGGGCGACTTTAATCGTTCTCGCTGGTCCAGACGCCGCGCCCTTCCAACCATCACGCCGGCGCTCGTGAAGACGAAGACGGGCATGCCCGATGCCGCCCTCACACGACGCGCCCTCCGGCTGGGCGTTCAACCGGAACCGGTGGAGCGTGACCCCGCCGGACGATGTCGCACGCACCCTGGAGCTGGACGGACGACGGCTCGGCGCACGAGACGTGTCATCTGAAGACCCGAGCCGAGAAGAACTCCCGACCGTCCCCCTCGCACTTCGTTCGCATGCTGCGGGAGCACATCGCCACCCAGGGCACGGCGCCCGATGGCCGGCTCTTCCGGACCAACCGCAATGGTCTGCTGCCAGAGACCGCCCCTACGACCTTCGGCACGCCGGGGCGTCGTTCTGGCTCAGAGTGATCATCCTCTCCCCCCGGCGGACACCTGGGGGACACGCACTGACTGACGTCGGGATATGGGCGGTACGAGGTGAGCCACGGCCGCACTTCGTGCACGTCGAACCGAACAGACTCCGACAACGAGAAACCCCCTCTGACCAGGTATTTCACCTGATCAGAGGGGGTCTCCCTCACTGTGGCGGCGCCAGGATTCGAACCTGGGAAGGCTGAGCCGGCAGATTTACAGTCTGCTCCCTTTGGCCGCTCGGGCACACCGCCAAGCTTGCTGCCAATCGAACCCGCTTTCGGCGGTGTTCCCCGGCAACGACGTAAACAATACCCGATCCAGGGGGGTGCTTCGCCACCCGATTGATCTCCACCTCTCGGCTCCCGGGGTGGCTAGGCTGGTGCGGATGCGGCCCGGCAGGATGCCGGGCCAGGCGGTCGCCGCCGCGCACGCCGGCGCGCACCGGCACGCACCGACACGCACCCCGATACAAGGAGCCACAGGACATGGCCGACTCCAGTTTCGACATCGTCTCGAAGGTCGAGCGGCAGGAGGTCGACAACGCCCTCAACCAGACCGCCAAGGAGATCTCCCAGCGCTACGACTTCAAGGGCGTCGGCGCCTCGATCTCGTGGTCCGGGGAGAAGATCCTCATGGAGGCGAACTCCGAGGACCGGGTGAAGGCAGTCCTCGACGTCTTCCAGTCCAAGCTGATCAAGCGCGGTATCTCGCTGAAGTCGCTGGACGCGGGCGAGCCCCACCTGTCCGGCAAGGAGTACAAGATCTTCGCCTCGATCGAGGAGGGCATCTCCCAGGAGAACGCCAAGAAGGTGGCGAAGATCATCCGCGACGAGGGCCCCAAGGGCATCAAGGCCCAGGTCCAGGGCGACGAACTGCGCGTCAGCTCCAAGAGCCGCGACGACCTCCAGGCCGTGATCGCCCTGCTGAAGGGCAAGGACTTCGACTTCGCGCTGCAGTTCGTGAACTACCGGTAGCGAACCGGAGCGGAACGGAGAGAAGGGTGGGCCCCTGCGGGCGCCCACCCTTCCGTGCTGTCGGGGCAGTGCTCAGTCGCGGGAGTTGCCGAAGACGACGCGGTAGGCGATCAGCAGCACCAGGGAGCCGCCGATGGCCGCGACCCAGGTGGCGCCGTCGAAGAAGTGCTTGCTGACGGGGTGGTCCAGCCAGCGGGACGAGATCCAGCCACCGACGAACGCGCCCACGATGCCGATGACGGTCGTACCGAGGAGGCCGCCGGGGTCGCGTCCCGGCAGCAGGAACTTGGCTATGGCCCCGGCCAGCAGCCCCAGAATGATCCAAGCGATGATGCCCATGGCGCCAACCCTGCCCCTTCTCGCCCGGTGCGCACGGCCACGTTCGTGAGATCTTGGTGAGGATCGGCGGCCCGCCGCGCACACGCTCGTGCCGTCTTGGTGAACAGGACGCCGGCAAACCTCCGGCCGGTTGCCGTCGCCGTGCGGGCTTTCGTCCCGGAACGTTTCCCGATCGCGCCACAAGGGCGCTGCGGTGCTGATCAAAGGCCTGATCGGCTGATACTGGTGGCATCAGGGAAGCCCGGCCGAGTGACCTGAGAGGTGTCGATCATGAAGGTGCTCAACCTGCTGCTCAACCTCCTGTGGCTGGTCTTCTGCGGCATCTGGCTGTCGCTCGGCTACCTGCTCGCCGCGCTGATCTGCTTCATCCTGATCATCACGATCCCGTTCGGCATCGCGTCGCTGCGCATCGCCGGGTTCGTGCTGTGGCCGTTCGGCCGGACCGCCGTGGAGAAGCCGGGTGCCGGCACCGGGTCGGTCGTCGGCAACGTCATCTGGGTGATCTTCGCGGGCTGGTGGCTCGCCCTGGAGCACCTGATCACCAGCATCCCGCTGTTCCTGTCGGTCATCGGGATCCCCTTCGGCTGGGCGAACCTCAAGCTCATCCCGATCTCGCTGATGCCGCTGGGCCGCGAGATCGTCCGGACGGACCAGGCGTTCGGCGGCCGCTGATCGATGTGCGGGGGCGCCGTACCTCCGGAATCATCGGTACGGGGTGACGTCGACGGGGGCACGAAGGCCTGTTCAGGCCCGGGGGAAGCACACATCCGGCATCCGTACGGAGTCCTCAGATGCCCAGGCACCACACCGGCCCGTCCACCGACGCCACCGCGCCGCCGGCCACCCGGCGGGGAGCCGGCCCTATGGGGGTGAGCGCCGGAGACTGCGGGCTGCTGCTCCTGCGGCTGGTCTTCGGGCTGTTCCTCGCGGGGCACGGGTCCCAGAAGCTCTTCGGATTCTTCGGCGGCCAGGGGCTGACGGCCACCGGCAAGGGGTTCGAGTCCCTCGGCTACCGCCCCGGCAAGCTCTTCGCGGCCATCGGCGGCCTCTCCGAGTTCCTCGGCGGCCTCGGCCTCGCCGCCGGGCTGTTCACGCCGCTCGCGGCCGCCGCGATCGTGGGCGTGATGATCAACGCCATGGTGACCGTCAGCGCCGCCCATGGGGCGTGGGTGGACAAGGGCGGGGTGGAGTACAACATCGGCATCGCCGTCGTCGCGCTCGCCGTCGCGGCCATGGGGCCCGGGCGGCTCGCGCTGGACCGGTACTTCCCGTGGGGGAAGGGCGGCTGGCCCCAGGCGGCCTTCGCCCTCGGACTCGGGGGGCTGGCGGCGGCGCTCGCACTGGCCCTGTGAGGGGGCGGTCACCGCTCCCGGTGAGGGGCCCGGCCGGTCCCGGTAGGGCCGCCGGTCCCGGCAGGGCCGCCGGTCCCGGCAGGGCCGCCGGTCCCGGCAGGGGCCGGGGTCACAGCCTGCGGCCCGCCATGCCCTCCAGGCGCGCGATCCGCTCCGCCATCGGCGGGTGCGTGGAGAACATCTTCGACAGGCCCTGCCCCGGCCGGAACGGGTTCGCGATCATCATGTGGCTCGCGGTCTCGATCCGCGGCTCGGGCGGCAGCGGCAGTTGCCGCGTGCCCGTCTCCAGCTTGCGCAGGGCGCTCGCGAGGGCGAGCGGGTCCCCGGTGAGCTGGGCGCCCGAGGCGTCCGCCTCGTACTCCCGGGAGCGGCTGATGGCAAGCTGGATCAGCGAGGCGGCGAGCGGGCCGAGGATCATGATCAGCAGCATGCCGAGCAGGCCGGGGCCCTCGTCGTCGTCCGAGCGGCCGATCGGGATCAGCCAGGCGAAGTTCACCAGGAACATGATCACCGAGGCGAGCGCGCCGGCCACCGAGGAGATGAGAATGTCCCGGTTGTAGACATGGCTCAGCTCGTGCCCGATGACGCCGCGCAGCTCGCGCTCGTCCAGCAGGCGCAGGATGCCCTCGGTGCAGCACACCGCCGCGTTGCGCGGGTTGCGGCCCGTGGCGAAGGCGTTCGGGGCCTCGGTCGGGGAGATGTAGAGCCGGGGCATGGGCTGGCGGGCCTGCGTGGACAGCTCGCGGACCATCCGGTACAGCGCCGGGGCCTCGAACTCGCTCACCGGCCGGGCCCGCATCGCGCGCAGGGCCAGCTTGTCGCTGTTCCAGTACGCGTACGCGTTCGTACCGAGGGCGATGAGGAGCGCCACGATCAGCCCGGTACGGCCGAAGAAGCTGCCGATGATGATGATGAGCGCCGACAGTCCCCCGAGGAGTACTGCGGTCCTGAGCCCGTTGTGCCGGCGGTGCACGGTACGCCCTCCAAGTGGTACAGCAGGGAACCCTTCGGTCCAGTGGACCCTCCCGCTCTGGTCAACGCCAGGCGACGGTCACAAGTTCCCAGGTGGGCGGGGGCGGACGCGGCGGCCGTACGAGTGAAGGGTTCGGTGGGCCCGCCCGGAAGGGGTCGGTGGGCCCGCCCGGAAGGGGTCGGTGGGGCCGCCCGGAAGGGGTCGGTGGGCTGGTGAGAAAGGCCCGGTGGGCCTGCTCAGAAGAGCCCGGTCGCCGCGAACCGCAGCACCAGCTGGGGTGCCCCTGACAGGGCCACGCCCGCCACTCCGGCGAGGGCGATCGCGGCGGTGAGCGGGGCCGGGACCCGGTGCCCGGCGGCCTCGCCCTCGCCCTCGCCCTCGGGGGCGCGGAACAGCAGGGCCGTCCACTGGAGGTAGTAGAAGAGGGCGATCACCACGTTGACGGCCATGACGACCGCGAGCCAGCCCAGGCCCGCGTCGACGGCCGCCGAGAACACGGTGACCTTGGCGAACAGGCCGATGATCCCCGGTGGCAGACCCGCCAGGCAGAGCAGGAAGAAGGCCAGCAGGAGGGCGGTCACCGGGTTGGTGGCGTACAGGCCCCGGTAGTCGGCGACCCGGTTCCCGGCGCGGCTGCGGCCGACCACGGCGGCCACCGCGAACGCGCCGAGGTTCACGACGGCGTACATGAGGGCGTACGCGACGGTCGAGCCGATCGCCTTCTGCGCGTCCTGCGCGTACCCGGCCGCCGCGATCGGTACGAGGAGGTAGCCGGCCTGGCCGACGGAGGACCAGGCGAGCAGTCGTACGGCGCTGTACGCGCGCGTGGCCTGCTGGCGCAGCGCGCCGACGTTGCCGACGGTCATGGTGAGCGCGGCGAGGGCGGCGAGCGCGGGGCCCCAGACATCGGCGTACGACGGGAACGCCACCACGGTGACGAGGATCAGGCCGGAGAAACCGACCGCCTTGCCGACGACGGACAGGTAGGCGGCGACGGGCAGCGGCGCGCCCACATAGGTGTCCGGCACCCAGAAGTGGAACGGCACGGCGGCCGTCTTGAAGGCGAAGCCGATCAGGGTGAGGACGACGCCCGTCTGGGCCAGCGTGTGCAGCTGACCGCCGGTGTCCGGAAGGCGTTGGGCCACCTGGGTGAGGTAGAGGGTTCCGGTGGAGGCGTAGACGAAGCTGACGCCCATCAGGCTGACCGCGGTGGCGGTGACCGAGGAAAGGAAGAACTTCAGGGCGGCCTCGGAGGACCGTCTGTCGCCGTGCCGGATGCCGACGAGGGCGAAGGCGGGCAGGGAGGCGACCTCCAGGGCGACGATCAGGGTGGCCAGGTCGCGGGCGGCGGGCAGCAGGGCGGCGCCGGCCGCGGAGGACAGCAGCAGGAACCAGAACTCCCCCGGCGGGACGCGCCGCCGGTCGTCGTCCAGGCTGGTGATCGACAGCAGGGCCGCGAGCAGGGCGCCGCCGAGGACGAGGAGCTGGATGACGAGGGTGAAGTGGTCGGCCGTGTAGCTGCACGCGCGGCCGGTGCCGGTGCCGGTTCCGGCCAGGCAGAAGGTGGCACGGTCGCCGTCCAGGAGGGGCAGCAGCATCAGCGCGGCGGCGGCGAGCCCGGCGACCGAGATCCAGCCGAGGACACTCTTGCGGGCCTCGGGGAGGAAGAGGTCGGCGACGAGCACGGCGAGCGCCACGACGGCGGCGATCAGGGGCGGGGCGACGGCGAGCCAGTCGACGGACTGGACCAGCGACGCGGCCAGGGGGTGGGCCAGCGACCCGGCGGGCTGGGCGAAGGGCTGGGCGCTCATCGGGTGCCTCCTGCGAGCAGCTGGTGCACGGCCGGGTCGGTCAGGCCGAGCAGGGCCCGCGGCCACAGTCCGGCGACGACGGTCAGGGCGACGAGCGGGGTCCAGGCCGCGAACTCGTAGCCCTGGACGTCGGCGAGCTTCGGGACCTCGCGCTCGGCGCCGCCCATGCAGACCCGGCGGACCACGATCAGCATGTAGGCGGCCGTCAGCAGGGTGCCGAACGCGCCGATCGCCATGAAGGTGAGGAAGGCGGGGCGGCTGAGGCCGGCGGCGGGTTCGAACGCGCCGAACAAGGAGAGCATCTCGCCCCAGAACCCGGCGAGTCCGGGCAGCCCGAGCGAGGCGACGGCGCCGAAGGCGAGCAGGCCGCCGAGGCGGGGCGCCCGGCCGTACAGGGCGAGGCCCGGCTGGAATCGGTGCGGCGCGGCCGAGCCGCTCGTCGCGGAGCCGCTCGTCGCGGGGCCGTGGTCGGGCGACGCGAGGGCCAGCGTGTCGAGGTCGGTGCTGCCGGTGCGCTCCTTCAGGGCGCCGACCAGGAAGAACAGCAGGCCGGTGATGAGGCCGTGGGCGATGTTGGCGAACAGGGCGCCGTTGACGCCGGTCGGGGTCATGGTGGCGATGCCGAGGAGGACGAAGCCCATGTGACCGACGGAGGAGTAGGCGATCAGCCGCTTGAGGTCGCCCTTCGCGCCCCGCCTGACCAGGGCCAGACAGGCCAGGGACCCGTAGATGATCCCGACGACGGCGAAGGCGGCGAGGTACGGCGCGAAGGTGCGGAAGCCGTGCGGCGCGACCGGCAGCAGGATCCGTACGAACCCGTAGGTGCCCATCTTCAGCAGGACCCCGGCGAGCAGCACCGAGCCGGTGGTCGGGGCGGCGGTGTGGGCGTCGGGCAGCCAGCTGTGCAGCGGCCACATCGGGGTCTTGACCGCGAGCCCGAGACCGATCGCCAGAACGGCGATGACCTGCACGGACGCGGTCAGTGACCGGCCGTTGTCAGTGGCGAGTGCCACCATGTCGAACGTGCCCGCCTTGATTCCGATCAGGAGCAGGCCGAGCAGCATGACGACGGAGCCGAGCAGCGTGAACAGGATGAACTTCCACGCGGCCCGGGTCCGCCCCTCGCCGCCCCAGCGGGCGATGAGGAAGTACATCGGGATCAGCACGGTCTCGAACGCGAGGAAGAACAGCAGCAGGTCGAGCACGGCGAAGGTCGCGAGCGTGCCGGTCTCCAGCAGGAGCAGCAGGGCGATGAACGCCTTCGGGGACGGGCCCGTGGGCGGCTTGAAGTAGGAGTACAGCGCGCACAGGAAGGTCAGCAGCGCGGTCAGCACGACGAGGGGGAGGGAGATGCCGTCGATGCCGAGGTGGATGCGCACGTCGAGCGCGGGGATCCAGCTGATGTCGGTCGTGGCCTGCATCCTCGACGGATGGTGGTGGTCGAAGCCGAGCGCGAGGGCGAGCGCGGCGGCGAGGATCACCCCGGTCATGGTGACGCCGTGGCGCAGCACGGCCTGCTCGGGAGATTTCCCCTTCAGTCCGGGCGGGGCCGGGAGAAGGACGGCGACGGCGCCGAGGAGCGGGCCGACGACGACGAATGCCAGAAGGAACCGCATCACGGACTCGTTGATATCGATCACGCCTGCTCACGCTCCCGTGGCGACGAGGACGACGGCGACCGCCAGGACGACGGTGCCGGCGAGCAGCGCGCTCACATAGGTCTGCACATTGCCGGTCTGGGCGCGGCGTACGGCGGCCCCGAGCAACCGGGGCAGCGCGCCGGCGGCGCCGACGTAGGTCTCCACGACCTCGCGGTCCAGGAACCGCACGAGGCTCGCCCCGGCCCGCACCGGGCGGACGAACAGCGCCGCGTAGACGGCGTCGAGGTGGAAGCCGACGGCCGCATGCCGGTGCAGCGGGCCGAGCAGCGCCCGTCCGGGGTCCGCCGGGTCGGGGGCGTAGGCGATGTCGCCGTAGGCCGGGGTGTGGGTGGCGATGGCCTCGGCCTCGACCAGTGCGGCGTCGGCCCCGGGGTGGGCGGCGACCGCGCCGAGCGGGGAGCTGACGAGGCCGCGGGTGGTGCGCTGCCAGACGCCGTAGGTGGCGAGGGCGCCGACCAGGGCGAGGCCCGTGCCGAGGATGGAGGTGAGGAGGGTCGGGGTCAGGGAGTTGCCGTCGAACCAGCCGGGCAGCGCCCGGTAGGCGAGCCCGCCGAAGGCCAGCGAGGGCACCGCGAGGACCCACAGGACCACGGTCATGGTCAGCGGCTGGCGGCCGTGGTCGGGGGCCTCGGTGCCCCGGCCGTGGAAGGCCAGCAGCCACAGCCGGGTGGCGTAGGCGGCGGTCAGTACGGCGGTGACCAGGCCGGCGACGAGCACGAGCCAGCCGGCCGCGCCGGGCACGTGCGCGGTGTCCCCGTGGGCCGCGTGTTCGGCGGCGCCGAGCACGGACTCCTTGGAGAAGAAGCCGCTGAAGGGCGGGATCGCGGCGAGCGCGAGCAGCGCCACGGTCATCGTCCAGTAGGCGTCCGGGACGCGGTCGCGCAGGCCGCGCATCCGGGACATGGCGGCCAGCGAGTTGGTGCCGGCGGCGTGGATGATCACGCCCGCGGCGAGGAACAGCAGCGCCTTGAAGGCGCCGTGGGACAGGAGGTGGAAGACGGCGGCACCGCGGTCGCCGACGGCGAGGGCGCCGGTCATGTAGCCGAGCTGGCCGACGGTCGAGTAGGCGAGGACGCGCTTGATGTCGTCCTGGGCGAGCGCGGCGAGGCCGGAGCCGGTCATGGTGACGGCGGCCATCACGGCCAGGACCAGCATCGCGGCCTGGGACGCCTCGAACACCGGGAGGAGGCGGGCGACGAAGTAGACACCGGCGGCCACCATGGTGGCGGCGTGGATGAGCGCCGAGACCGGCGTCGGGCCCGCCATCGCGTCCGGGAGCCAGGTGTGCAGCGGGAACTGCGCCGACTTGCCGGCCACGCCCGCGAGCAGCAGCAGGGCGACGAGGGTCGGGTGGTGCAGGCCGCCGTTCGCGACCGTGCCGAGAACGCGGGTGACACGGAACGAACCGGCGTCGGTGGCCAGCGCGAACAGGCCGATCAGGAACGGCACATCGCCGAGCTTGGTGACCAGGAACGCCTTGAGGGAGGCGGCGCGGGCCTCCGGGGTCTCCCAGTAGTGGCCCACCAGGAAGTAGGAGCAGATGCCCATGACCTCCCAGCCGACCAGCAGCACGATCAGGTCGCCGGAGTAGACGACGAGCAGCATCGCGGAGGTGAACAGGGACACCAGAGCGGCGTACGAGGGGTAGCGCGGGTCGTCGCGCAGATAGCCCGTGGAGTAGATCTGCACACAGGCCGCCACGAAGGCGACCAGGATCGCGACGAGCGCGGCGAAGCCGTCGATGTGCAGGGCCAGTTCGATCGGCACCGAACCGGTGGGGGTCAGCTCCGTGTGCGCGTCCACGGCGGGGCCGCCGCCCTGGCGGACGGCGACCAGCGCGGCCAGTACCAGCGAGGCCAGCGGTGGCAGCACGGCGAGCGGGCGCACGAACCCGGGCGCGGTGCGGCCGAGCAGCAGCCCGGCCGCGGCGCCGAGGAACGGCAGGAGGGGGACGAGTACGGCGAGGGTGGTCGTGGTCACGCGGTGGCCTCGGTCTTCTCTGCCGCGATGGCACCCGGTTCCGCGCCATCGGGGCCTTCGGCGGTGTCGCGGAGCCGGTCGATGTCGGAGGTGCCGCGGTTGCGGTGGACGGCGAGCACGATCGCCAGGCCGATGCCGATCTCGGCGGCGGCGATGGCGATGGTGAACAGGGTCAGCGCCTGGCCGGAGTGCAGGGTGTCGCGGGCGACGCGGCTGAGCCAGACGTCGAAGGCGACCAGGTTGAGGTTGACGGCGTTGAGCATCAGCTCGACCGACATCAGGACCAGGATCGCGTTGCGGCGGGCGAGGACGCCGTACAGGCCGGTGCAGAAGAGGAGGGCGGAGAGTACGGCGGGGTAGACGAGGTGCATCAGCGGGCGCCGTCCTTCGGGGCGGGGACGGGTGTCGGCGTGCCCTCGGCCACCGCTGCCCTGTCGCGGGCGCCGGGGCCGGCGCCCGCGTCCGCCTTGGCCTTGCGGGAGAGCACGATCGCGCCGACCAGGGCCGCGAGGAGCAGCACGGACAGGGCCTCGAAGGGCAGCACCCAGTACCGGAACAGGCTCGCGCCGGTGACATGGGTGGTGCCTGCGGCCGGGCCGGTCAGGTCGATCCAGGTCGTACGGAAGGCGTCGACGACCACCCACACCAGGGCGACGGCGGCGGCGACCGCGACGGCCGACGCGGCCCAGCGGTTGCCGGAGTCGGCGTCCGGGGAGCGGCCGATGGGTGCCCTGGTGAGCATCAGCCCGAACAGGAGGAGTACGACGACGGAACCGACGTAGATCAGGACCTGCACCCAGGCGATGAACTCGGCCGTGAGCAGCAGGTACTCCACGGCGAGGCCGCCGAGCGCGACCACCAGCCACAGGGCGGCGTGCACCAGTTGCCGGGTGGTGACGGTGATCAGCGCGGCGCCGAGGGTCACCAGGCCGACGAGGAGGAAGGCGATCTCGACGCCGGTCGGGGACAGGAAGCCGTGCGGGGCCGCGGCGAGGCTCAGGGCGGGGGCGGGGCTCATGCGTCGCCCTCCTCGGGGTCGGCCTGCGCGGCGGCGGCCAGCTTCTCGGCGGTCTTGCGGGCGGCGGCGATCTCCTTCGGCTCCTCCGCGCCCGGGTCGAGCGCGGGCGGGGCCGGGACGGTCCACATCCACTCGCGGAGCTTGTCGCGCTCGTGGGTGAGCTCGTGGATGTCGGTCTCCGCGTATTCGAACTCCGGGGACCAGAACAGCGCGTCGAAGGGGCAGACCTCGATGCAGATACCGCAGTACATGCACAGGGAGAAGTCGATGGCGAACCGGTCGAGGACGTTGCGGCTGCGCTCACGGCCGCCGGGGGCGGCGGGCGGGACCGTCTCCTTGTGGGAGTCGATGTAGATGCACCAGTCGGGGCACTCGCGGGCGCACAGCATGCAGACCGTGCAGTTCTCCTCGAACAGGCCGATCACACCCCGGGTGCGGGGCGGCAGTTCGGGCAGGGTGTCCGGGTACTGCTCGGTGCCGTGCTTCCGCGTCATCGTACGCAGGGTGACGGCAAGGCCCTTGGCGAGGCCGGAGCCGGGGATGCGGGGCCGGGCGGGCGGGAGCGACGCGGCCATCAGGAGATCACCACCTTGACGATGCCGGTGAGGGCGATCTGGGCGAGGGAGAGGGGGACGAGGAGGGTCCAGGACAGCTTCTGGAGCTGGTCCTCGCGCAGCCGCGGGTAGGTGACGCGGAGCCAGATGACGACGAAGGCGAGGATCGCGGCCTTCAGCAGCGTCCAGACCCAGCCGAGCCCGTCGGCGCCCCAGGGGCCGTGCCAGCCGCCCAGGAAGAGCACGGTGGTCAGGCCGCACAGCACGACGATGCCGGCGTACTCGGCGAGCAGGAACAGGGCGAAGCGCAGGCCGGTGTACTCGGTGTACGCGCCGAAGATGATCTCCGAGTCGGCGACGGGCATGTCGAACGGCGGGCGTTGCAGCTCGGCGAGTCCGGCGACGAAGAAGACGACCGCGCCGATGAGCTGCCAGGGCAGCCACCACCAGTGGAAGGCGTGCAGGATGCCCGGCAGGGAGACGGTGCCGGCCGCCATCGCGACGGAGGCCGCGGCGAGCAGCATCGGCAGTTCGTAGGCCAGCAGCTGGGCGGCGGTACGCAGGCCGCCGAGCAGGGAGAACTTGTTGGCGCTGGCCCATCCCGCCATGAGCGAGCCGAGCACGCCGACGCCCATCACCGCGAGCGCGAAGAACACGCCCGCGTCCAGGGCCTGTCCGACGGCGCCCTCGCTCGGGCCGATCGGAATGACGAGCAGGACGAGCAGGTAGGGCAGCAGGGCCACGGCCGGCGCGATCTGGAAGACGCGGCGGTCGGCCTCCGCCGGCACCACGTCCTCCTTCTGCGCGAACTTCACCCCGTCCGCGACCAGCTGGGCCCACCCGTGGAACCCGCCCGCGTACATCGGCCCGAGCCGCCCCTGCATATGGGCCATCACCTTGTGCTCGGTCTGCCCCACGATCAGCGGGAAGACGAGGAAGACGACGAACACGGCCACGAGCCGCAGGGCGACGTCGAGTACGCCGTTCACTGCGGGCCTCCTGGGGGTTCGGTCGGGGGCGCTTCGGGGTGTGCGTCCGGGTTGGTCTCGGGGTCGGGGGTGGGCTCGGGGGCTGGGTCGGGCTCGGGGTCCGGGGTGGATGGGGGTTCGTCGGGGCGAGGTCGGGGCTGCTCGGTCGGTTCGGAAGGCTCGGCGGCCCCACGCGAATCGGCGGACTTCGGCTCGCTAGCCGGCTTGGGCTCGGACGCAGGCTTCGGCTCGGCGGCAGCCTCCTGCTCGGCCGCCTCGGGCCGTTCCACGGCACCTGGTCCTGCCCCCTCGGCGGCCTCCGGCGCCTGTGCGGGCTCCGGCGACGCGGGCTGCCCGGGCTCCTCGAAAGCCGGGCGGGCATGGTGCCACGGCGCGTCGGAGCCGGGGCCGCGCGGGGTCGTACGGCGAGCGGGACGGTCGGCGTGGTCCGGTCCCGGGGCCTGTTCCGTCGGCTCGACCGCCGGGGGCTCCGGGGAGCGCTGCGAGGCCGAGCCCTCCGAGGCACTGCGGCCGCGACGGGGGCGGGCCGGTGCCGGGGCGGGCTCGTGTGCCACCGAGGCCTCGGCCGCGGGACCCTCCGCCGCCTGCGCGGCATCGCCCTCGGCCGCGGCCGCCTGGCTCGCCGACCCCTGGCTCGCGCTGCGCATCCGGCGCGGACGGGCCGGAGCACCGGCAGCGGGCCCCGGCGTGGCACCCGCCGCACCGTCTCCTGCCGCCGATCCAGTCCGCTCGCCCGCCGCCTGGCTTGCCGATCCCTCGCTCGCGCTGCGCATCCGGCGCGGACGCGCGGGAGCGGCGCCCTCCACCGGGGCGGCGCCCTCCGCGGCGGTGCGGGTGCGCCGTGCCGGGCGGTCTCCGGCGGCGCGGGTCGGGGCGGCGGGGAGCCGACCCTTGAGGGGGCCCCACTCGTTGGGGTCGGGGACGCCCGGCGGCAGCATCTGGCGGCGCTTGGGGCCGCCGTGCTCGGACTCGCCGGGCTCCTTCGCGCCGGGCCAGGCCTTGGCGACGCGGGCGGCGAGGACGAAGTCCTTCCGCAGCGGGTGGCCCTCGAAGTTCTCGGGGAGGAGCAGGTGTTCGAGCCCCGGGTGGCCATCGAAGGTCACGCCGAACATCTCGTGCGTCTCGCGTTCGTGCCAGGCCGCACCGGCGTACACCCCGACGGCGGACGGCAGGACCGGCGCCCCGTGCGGCACCGTCGTACGCAGGAGGAGGCGCCGCACCGGGTGCAGCGCGACGACGTGGGCCGCCACGCGAAAGCCTGTGCCGGGTTCGTCGACCGCGCTGAGCCAGTCGAAGTAGGTGCAGGTCAGCGTCGTACGGGCCGTCTCCAGCGCGGTGAGCCAGGCGGACGGCGGCACGTCCACCGTCAGGACCTCGTACGACTCCTCGGCCACCGCCTCCGCGCCGAACAGTTCCTCCGCGGGGGCGGGCAGCCAGCCGGCCGTGCTCATCGCGCGTCCTCCTCGCCCACCGGGGCGGGCGGCCGTACCAGACCGCTCTGCAGCGCGGCCGCGGACGGCCGGGCGGCACCGTGGCCGTACCGCTCCCCCAGCGACTCGGCGGCGATCTTCTCCTGGAGCTTGAGGATGCCCTGGAGCAGCGCCTCGGGGCGCGGCGGGCAGCCGGGCACGTACACGTCCACCGGGATGATCTGGTCGACGCCCTTGGTGACGGAGTACGAGTCCCAGTACGGCCCACCGCAGTTGGAGCAGGCGCCGAAGGAGATGACGTACTTCGGCTCGGGCATCTGTTCGTACAGTCGCTTGACGGCGGGGGCCATCTTGTCCGTGACCGTGCCCGAGACCACCATCAGGTCGGCCTGGCGGGGTCCCGGCGCGAAGGGGATGACGCCGAGCCGGATGAAGTCGTGCCGGGCCATCGACGCGGCGATGAACTCGATCGCGCAGCAGGCGAGGCCGAAGTTGAAGACCCAGAGCGAGTAGCGGCGCCCCCAGTTGAGGACCACCTTCATGGGCTCGGGCGCCAGCCGGGCCAGCGCGCCCAGCCGCTTGGGCTCCGGGAGGGGAACGGGGTCCGGGGTCACGTCCATGCCAGGACGCCCTTCTTGTATGCGTACAGCAGGCCCACGGCGAGGAAGCCGAGGAAGATGAACATCTCCACGAGGGTCGTCGCGCCGTAGCCGTGGGCGGCGAAGACCGTCGCCCACGGGAACAGGAAGACCGAGTCGACCGCGAAGATCACGTAGAGGAAGGCGTAGACGTAGTAGCGGACCTGGGTGTGGGCCCAGCCCTCGCCGACAGGGTCGACGCCGCATTCGTAGGTCAGGAGTTTTTCAGGGGTGGGCACTACGGGACGCAGCAGGCGGCCGGCGCCGAACGCGACCGCGACGAACAGCACGCCGACCACGGCGAGCAGCCCCACGGCCGAGTAGGACCGGAAGTAACCGGCCGCGGTGACGGCGTGTGTCGCGGCGATGGTCGAGTCCCCCAGTGTCTCCCGCACCGTCCGTCCCTCGCTCCCTGACCTCGTGACCTGTACGCACCGGAGTCTAGGCCCTGATAAAGAGACGGTAAGCAGGCAGTCACGCCGCGAGAGGCCAGGGACGGCGGGGGTACGGCGCCTCGGCACACCGCCCCGTCCCCCTGTTCCGGGGCGCGCGGCCCCCTGAAGGGAGCCCGAGGGGAGCCCCTGAGGCGGCTCGGGGTGGGGTTTTCCCCCGTGGGCGGAGGGCGGCGTACCGCATGGCGCGGAAGGTGCCGCATTCGGCAGGCTGTCCGGTATGACCGCTCCCAGCTCCGCCGCCGACCGGCACGACGGCCCCGACCGGCCCGGCACACCCGACCAGTCCGACGGCACCGACCGCTTCCCGCCGCCGAGGCCCGCCTATGACAAATACACCTGGAAGGAGATCGCGCACCTCCTGCTGAACCTGCCGACGACGGTGTTCGGCTTCGTCTACGCGATCACCGTGCTGGCCGTCGGCGGCGCCCTCACCTTCACCGTGATCGGCCTGCCGCTGCTGGCGCTGTCCCTGCTGGGCGCCCGGCAGCTGGGGAAGCTGGAGCGGGCGCGGGCCCGGGCGCTGCTCGGGGTCCGGGTGGAGGAGCCGTCGCCGCTGCCGCTCGCGCGCGGCGGGAGCATGCTCCAGCGGGCGTGGATGGCGCTGAAGGACCCGGTGGGCTGGCGCACGCTGCTGTACGACGCGATCCGGCTGCCCTGGGGCATCCTCACCTTCTGCACCGTGCTGACCTCGCTGTTCGTGCTGTGGCCCCTGCTGCCCTATCTCGCCCGGGGGCTGGCGAACGTGGACCGGGCGATGGTGCGCGGCCTGCTGTCCCCCTCCGACGAGCTGGAGCGCCGAATAGCGGAGCTGGAGTCGGACCGGGGGGTCGTGGTGGACACGGCCGCCGCCGACCTGCGCCGCATCGAGCGCGATCTGCACGACGGCGCCCAGGCCCGGCTGGTCAACCTGGCCATGGGGCTGGGGCTGGCCAAGGAGAAGCTGCTGGAGGACCCGGACACCGCGGCGGCGATGGTGGAGGAGGCGCACGGCGAGGTGAAGCTGGCCCTCCAGGAGCTGCGCGACCTGGCCCGGGGCATCCATCCCGCCGTCCTCACGGACCGTGGTCTGGACGCCGCCCTGTCCTCGGTCGCCTCCCGCTGCACGGTGCCGGTGAAGGTGACCGTGGACCTCGCGGACCGCCCCGCCGCGGCCATCGAGGGCATCGCCTACTTCACCGTCTCCGAGCTGCTGCAGAACGTCAGCAAGCACAGCGCGGCCCGGTCCGCCTCGGTGGATGTGTGGCGGGCCGAGGACCGGCTGCTGATCCAGGTCCAGGACGACGGCCGGGGCGGCGCCGACCTGGCCGGCGGCAGCGGGATGCGGGGCCTGGCGGACCGGCTGGGCGCGGTGGACGGCCTGTTCGTGGTCGCGTCCCCGGCCGGCGGCCCGACGGTGGTAACAGCGGAACTGCCGTGGCGGGACCGGGAGAAGTAGGCCGCCCGCGGGGCCGGGGGGTGGGGAAAACCCCCGGTGCAGGACGCCGACGGACTCCATGGTCCGGAAAGGCGCGGCGCACGACTCTTGGATTACGGCTGAACCGCCGTGCGGACGAGGAGAACGGGACGACATCGATGGCCACTCAGTACGGTCACGGCGGGTACGGCCAGGGGTACGGCGCCGGTGACGACGACAGCCGGTACGGCTACGGCCCCGAGCCCGGCCGCCGCCCCCGCGTGCCCGCCGTGCTGCGGGCGCCGGTCGAGGCCCGCACCTGGCGGGAGCTGGGTTACGTCCTGCTGAGCCTGCCGGTCTCGGTGGCCCTGTTCACCTGGACGGTGACGATGGTGTCGCTGGGCGCGGGCCTGCTGGTGACCTTCCTCGGCGTCCCCGTCCTCGCCACGGCCCTGGCCGGCTGCCGGGGCTTCGGCGCGCTGGAGCGGGCGCGGGCGCGGGCGCTGCTGGGTGTGGACGTGCCGGGCCCGGAGCCGCTGCGGGTGCGCAAGCCGGGCGCGCTGGCCTGGATGGGCGCGGTCCTCAAGAGCGGCGCCTCCTGGCGGAGCCTGCTGTACACGCTGGTGCAGCTCCCCTGGGCGGTGTTCACCTTCACCGTCACGGTGACCTTCTGGTCGCTGGGCTGGTCCCTGCTGACCTATCCGCTGTGGTTCCGGGTCTTCCCCGCGTACACGGGAGAGGGCGGTCTTCAGCTGTACGGCGACGAGCACCACCGCATCTACCTGGACAACCCGTTCGAGATCACCGTGACCGCGCTGGTCGGGCTGCTGTTCACGCTGGCGACGCCCTGGCTGGTCCGCGCCCTGACGACGGTGGACGGGCTGCTGGTGCGCGGGCTGCTCGGCCCGTCGCTGCTGTCGGAGCGGGTGGTGGAGCTGGAGTCGGACCGGGGCGTCGTGGTGGACACGGCCGCCGCCGACCTGCGCCGCATCGAGCGGGACCTGCACGACGGGGCACAGGCCCGGCTGGTCGGGCTGGCGATGGATCTGGGGCTGGCGAAGGAGAAGATGCGGGAGGACCCGCAGGCGGCGGCGCGCATGGTGGAGGAGGCGCACGGCGAGGTGAAGACGGCGCTCCGGGAGCTGCGCGATCTCGCCCGGGGCATCCACCCGGCCGTGCTGACCGACCGGGGCCTGGACGCGGCCCTGTCGGCGGTGGCGTCCCGGTGCACGGTGCCGGTCAGGGTGGAGGTCGACCTGCCGGCCCGGCCCGCGCCGGCCATCGAGGGCATCGCCTACTTCACGGTCTGCGAGCTGCTGCAGAACGTCGCCAAGCACAGCGGGGCGCACTCCGCGTCGGTCGATGTGTGGCGCTCGGAGGACCGGCTGATGCTCCAGGTGACCGACGACGGCGTGGGCGGCGCTGACGCCTCCGCCGGTTCGGGCCTCGCGGGCCTCAGGGGCCGCTTGGACGCGGTGGACGGCATCCTGCTGGTGGACTCCCCGGCGGGCGGTCCGACCCGGGTGATAGCGGAACTGCCCTGGCGCGGCTGACCGGCGGGCGACCGACGGCCGCCGCCTGGACGAGCAGTGGCCAACTAGCTTCTGACCAGCGGATATACCGGAACCAACCCAGTTATCCACAGGGCGTGGCACGCTGTGTGCCGATTCCTGGAATGCTGGTCCTCGTACGAAGGCGCGTCCCGGACGGACGTCGCCAGGGGACCGGGCATGACGGGGGCGAAGGATCGTGGAGGACAGGGTGCGGGTGGTCATCGCCGAGGATTCGGTGCTGCTCCGGGAGGGTCTGACCCGGCTGCTGACCGACCGGGGGCACGAGGTGGTGGCCGGGGTCGGAGACGCGGAGGCGCTGGTGAAGACCATCGCCGAGCTGGCCGGTGAGGGCGCGTTGCCCGATGTGGTGGTGGCGGACGTGCGGATGCCGCCGACGCACACCGACGAGGGGGTGCGGGCGGCCGTGTCCCTGCGCAAGGCGCATCCCGGGCTAGGGGTGCTGGTGCTGTCGCAGTATGTGGAGGAGCGGTACGCGACCGAGCTGCTGGCTGGCTCCACCCGGGGCGTGGGCTATCTGCTCAAGGACCGGGTGGCGGACGTCCGGGAGTTCGTGGACGCGGTGGTACGGGTCGCCGAGGGTGGTACGGCGCTTGACCCGGAGGTGGTCACCCAGCTGCTGGGCCGCAGCCGCAAGCAGGACGTGCTGGCCCGGCTCACCCCGCGCGAGCGCGAGGTGCTGGCGCTGATGGCGGAGGGGCGTACGAACTCGGCGATCGCCCGGCAACTGGTCGTCAGCGACGGCGCGGTGGAGAAGCACGTCAGCAACATCTTCCTCAAGCTCGGCCTGTCGCCGAGCGACGGGGACCACCGGCGGGTGCTCGCGGTGCTCACCTACCTGAACTCCTGACGGGACGTCCTTCGCACCGGGTCGGCGGGCCCCTGCGTCAGGGCCGTGTCAGAGGATCCGGCTTCCGTGGGAAACAGGGGTACCCGGCAGGAGAATGGAGGGGCGAACCGGGGAAGGAAGCCCTGACATGTCAGCGCTATACGCCGTCTCGAAACATCATCCAAATGTGCGGATGACCTCGGGTAGGCGACCCTAACCGACGTAGGGTTGATCCTGGGATGGTCCGTGGGAAGACCACGCCCGGACAGCCGCCTCGAAGGAGGTCCAGTTCAGTGACCAGCCAGGTCAGCAGCCCAACGGAGCAGACCGACGGATCCGTCGTCGGGGAGCAGCGCAAACCGGGCGGCACGAAGGATGTACGCCGCCTGGACCGGGTGATCATCCGGTTCGCGGGGGACTCGGGTGACGGCATGCAGCTCACCGGGGACCGGTTCACCTCGGAGACCGCTTCCTT
>NZ_JBEZND010000011.1:0-118431 GCF_040706415.1 Streptomyces sp. NPDC048106
AGGGGCCAGCCGTCCTCGACCACGCAGCGGGCCAGACGCAGGCGACCGGTCTCGGTCAGGGGTGCATTACGGTGGACCACGAGGGCCTTTCTGGTCGGTGTAGACGTCGCAATCCACACCGAACCGGAAGGGCCCTCACCCGTTCAAGATCCCTCAGCCGAGACCTGGCTCACCCGTCCACAACCTCCCCGGACAGAACAGCTAGCGCCCCCACGACGCCCTGCCCGGCATTCGCGAACCGGCAGCCGCGTTCCCCTCACGCAGCCCACCAATGGCTGCCATCGGATGTGCCCGCCCGCTGGCCCAGGTCACGGGCGCGATAAACCCCTTAGCCGGTGAGGATCAGCCTCTCTCCTCCCCTCCGGCTCGTCCCCAACGGGACGCCTCCCCCCCCGTTACCTTGTTCGTGGCTCCGCAACGGGGCCTCCGGCCTTCGGGTCCGGCATGACTTCCCCCCCTTGTTGTTCATGATCCGGGGGGTGGTGTCACCGGGCCCGAAGGCATCGACGGACCGCTGATGAGGGGCTTGAGCACCGGCTTCACCCGGGCCGGAGGAGCTCTCCGTAACGTGGATGTGGCAGCTCGGTGCCCAGGCAAGGCCGGACGAAAGCGTGATGGAGGGGCCTGCACGTGATCGACACCGGCGACATCGACGTCTTCCTCGGCCTGGACGTCGGCAAAGGCGAACACCACGCCACTGCCGTCACCCCGGCCGGGAAGAAGGCGTTCGACAAACGCCTGCCCAACACCGAACCCAAACTCCGCGAGCTGTTCGCGAAACTCCAGGCCAAGCACGGGACGGTGCTGGTCGTGGTCGATCAGCCGGCCTCCATCGGCGCCTTGCCGCTGGCGGTCGCCCGGGACATGGGCTGCCCGGTCGCCTATCTGCCGGGGCTGACGATGCGGCGGATCGCCGACCTCTACCCAGGTGAGGCCAAGACGGACGCGAAGGACGCGTTCATCATCGCGGACGCGGCTCGCGCCATGCCGCACACGCTGCGGGCGATCGACGGCGAGGACGAGACGATCGCCGAGCTGGAGATGATCGTGGGCTTCGACGACGACCTCGCAGGGGAAGCGACCAGGGTCGCGAACCGGCTGCACGGTCTGCTGACCCAGATCCATCCCTCGCTGGAGCGGGTGCTGGGCCCGCGGTTGCAGCACCCGGCCGTTCTCACGCTGCTGGAACGGTTCGGCTCCCCGGCACAGATACGCAAGGCCGGCAGACGGCAACTGGTCACGCTGCTGCGGCCGAAGGCACCGAGGATGGCCGAGAGGCTGGTCGAGGAGATCTTCGCCGCCCTGGACGAGCAGACCGTCACGGTCCCTGGCACCGAGGCGGCCGCATTGATCGTCCCGAGCCTGGCCACCTCGCTGACGGCCGTCCTTGACCAGCGCAAGCTGCTGGCCGGGCGGATCGAGGAACTCCTGGAGGACCACCCTCTTTCGAAGGTCCTGACGTCGATGCCGGGAGTCGGCGTCAGGACCGGAGCCCGGATCCTGATCGAGGTCGGTGACGGCAGCACCTTCCCGACCGCCGGCCACCTCGCCGCCTACGCGGGTCTCGCCCCGGCGACCCGGAGCTCGGGCTCATCGATCCGCGGCGAACAGCCATCCCGGAGGGGAAACAAGCAGCTCAAACGAGCCTTCTTCCTCTCCGCGTTCGCCGCACTCGGCGACCCGGCATCGCGGGCCTACTACGACAAAAAGATCACCCAAGGGAAGCACCACACCCAGGCTCTGCTCTGCCTCGCCAGACGCCGGGCCGACGTCCTCTTCGCAATGCTCCGCGACGGCACCTTCTACCAGCCTCAACCCGCCACGGCCAGGTGAGGAGTCCAGACCGATCAGTCAGTCCTCCGGCCGAAGCCGCCGACGAGCGTCCGCAAGCCGCTGGTCATAGTCAGGTGCGAACAGCTCAGGAAGCGCTTTGTCCAGCGTTCCGGCGATCCGATGGATCGGTCCCCACACCGCCGGGTCATCAACAACACGGCTGAGGTCCGTCATCTGCAGCTTCTCCAGCCAGTGCGACAGCACCAGTGCCTCGTCACTCGTGAGCTTGATTGTGACCTGGCTATCGCCCATGCGCACCCCTACGGATCGGCCCACCCTCGACCACACGAACCTACTGGCCTTCGACCTTGACCAACCACATAGGGGCACCCCCCCCCCGGCAGTACGACCTCCCGGACGGTCCCCGCCGAGCGGAAGCACAAACTCACTCGCTCGGGCCTCGCCGGCCGCGACCGGCTTCAACGCGCCCTGAACGCCGCACACCGCCTTGGGATGAGGTCGCCTCCCTCACACACGTGTCAAGCAGCCGAGCCGGGGCGCGGCACCCTCACCGTGCCCCACAAACATCCTCGTCAACCCGTCTGAGACCCAGGAGAGTCAGTGATACCCGGCGACCTCGTCATCGCGGCCCTCGTGTGTGCAGGCATCGGCAGCGTGTGTCTACTCGCGGCCGGCATCACAGCCCTGGCCGCCGCCTACCGGTACGCCCACAAGCTCAAATGCACGTCGTTGAAAGAGCATGATTAACAGGCGGAGCCGTCGTACCGGCGCCACGGCGGTCGCCCCACACCGCCGCAGAAGCCGCCGAAGCACGGACCGGGGCCGTGGCACACACGGTAAACCTGCCGCACTGCGGCCCGATCGCAAGGATTGGCGCGGCATGACGTGGACAGGCTCAGCGCCGCGCTGCAGACCGGGAAGATCCGCACGCCAGCCTCGGAGGCGTGGCCGAGATCTGTATGCGCATCGCCGGGACTGGGCCTGAGCTCGGGCCGCTCCTCCAGCAAAGCAGAAGTTGTCGCCGACGCCCGGAGGGGCACAGCCGTCGTGGATGGGACATTCATCCTCAGGGCGACGTCCAGGTGGCCAGCACGGGCGCGGTTTCAAAGCCGATGATGAAGAGAGAGGCGCGAGTATCCTGGTCTACACCCCGCTCGCCGGCAGTGCTGACGCCATAGCCGTGACGTCATCGAGCGGTGGACACCACGGCTATCGCGGTCACGAAGTCAGGTCTTCCGGTGCTCGGCGCATTCGTCCATGCATTGTCAGGTAGAAGAGGCGCAGGGACTCTTCCGGACCGCCTGCCTCGAAGCGATTGAGCACCTTTCCCAGAGGATTCCAGACACGAGTGTCCGGCATCCGGATGCCAACTGGCTGCCCGAAGCGGGCACGTTGGTCGGCATCGAGGTCAATCCAGATAGCCCCCGCACGGCGGACGAGGATCTCCCCGACGTACGCGCCGAGCCCGAACAGCGTGTCGCGGGCCTGTTCTCGGTCGGCCCCGCCCTTGCGTAACCCATCGATCAGGAAGTCGACGATCCGCAGGCTGCGCTCCGAATAGTCCAGCGGCAGACGACTGCGAGCAGTGGCACGTGTGACAAAGGCCGCAGCGCACAACCGCATACGACTGGCGTCGGGCGCGCGTCTATCCATCTCGCTCAAGTGTCATCCCCTCGTTCAGCAACGGGGGAACTTGACCTTCATTCCCCCCCCCATTTGCTAAGCGGATTCTGGTCGTTGAGCGTCACAGGTAAGGAAGGTGACACATGCCACACTGAGAGTGAGCGAAGGAAGCACAACCTACCCGCGGGCAGCGGTTCATCCGCTGCGGTCTCGGTCAATGAGACATCGAGCACCTGTTTCTCCGGTCCAAGCAGAAGCTCGGATGGACTCGGCTGCGGCTTCGCAGGCACAGCTCCGGGGTGGCTCGCCTGCTGGCCACCGACCTCAGCTTGGCTCCCGCCACAACCAGGCCGAGCGAGACGCCGCGGGCATCAGTGGCGACCGAGCGTTTCAGGCCCTGCTCCCCGCCAAGGCTGCTGCTGACCGGCTGGCGGAGTCCGATGACCTGGACTGGAAGGAGCAGCTCCCGCGGCCTCCGCGCGAGGGCCGCTGGAACGAACTGGCCAAGGATGTTGCCGCGATGGCCAACACCCGCGGCGGTCAGATCATCTTCGGCGTGCGGGACACCACGTGCGAACTGGTCGGCATCGACCCGGACAAGGCGAACATCGAGCAGTACGCCCAGTGGGTCCGCAACCACGTCCACCCCTACCTGCCCGACCTCACCTTCAGGGTCCTCACTTCCCCAGACGGCGCCACCAGCGTGCTCGTGGCCGATGTCCCGGCCAGCCCCATGGCCCCCCACCTCGTCTACGGCACCGCCGCCAAGGACAAGGACCAGCAGGCCGCCGTCGCCCCCTACCGTGACCGCGACCACACCGCCTGGATGGCCGAGCACCAACTCGAACGCGCCTACCGCGACCGCTTCACCCGCGCCCAGCGCGCCGAGGACGAAGCACACCACCTGCTCGCCCACGCTCAGGAGACCGTGGCCGCCCAGCACACCGAGCCGACTGCCTACTTCTTCGCCCTGGCCCGCCCCGAGCGCCCGCTGCCGCGCACCGCCCCCCGCCTGACCCGCGAAGAGACCACCGCCGTCGCCCAGGCCGCCCGCCGCGGGGGCCGTGATCCGATGAGGCCCGGTCCCCTGGCCAGTCTGGAGGTCGTCACCGGCAACCCGCGGCCCGGACTGCGCCGCTGGGTCCTCAGCACGCTCCTCCTGCCGGGCGCCCGCGAGGTCCACGCCGAACTGCACCACGACGGGACCGTGCTGCTGGCCGCCAACGTCTCCTGGAAGGCCGCACGCAACCTGGTCGCCGATGACCTGCCCGACGCGGGCGTCGCGGTGTCCGAGGACTTCATCGGCGCGTGCTGCCGCGATCTGACCACCACCGCCTGGGAACTGGCCCGTCGGCTGCGGGTGGACAGCGCGCTGTAGGTGACCGCGAAGCTCACCGCCGTCACCGCCGCTCCCATAGCGCCGCCGCCCGCCCTGGTCCCGGTCGTCACCGGTTTCGGCGACTTCACCAACGTTCCCGACCACGCCCGCCACCCCCGCCGGATCCAGCCCGTCACCGCCACGCTGACCCCGCTCGACGAAGGCGGAGCCCTTGAGGAGACCGCACAGGAGCTGTTCACCGACGTGATGAACCAGTTCGGCCTCGACCCGCAGCTCTGAAGCTTCCGACGCCCGCCCCACCCAGACGAAACGAGCAGACCCTGCCGTGTACCAGGACACCCCATCTACAGCCGCCTCATTGCCGAGCGCGGCGACATACCCGCCCAGGTACGTGGTGAAGCCGACCGCATACACCGCCACCTGGCACAGACGATGCGCCTGCCCCAACCGCACGCCGCATCCACCCCCGGGCCGGGGCTGTTGCATGCCGCTTCGCGACTGGGGCCCGGCGGGCCGGCCGCCGCGCCGTGATTCCGGCCCGAAGCCCGTGGTTGTCCCGTCTGGTGCCGCCCCTTTGCCGCGCTGTGACGGTGCCCGGCCGAGTGCCGTGTCAGCCCACGACTGACGCGGACAGGTAGGCCCCAGACGCGCCGCGTCACTCACAGAGCCCCGCCCGTGGTGGTCCGCCACGCAGCAGGCGCCGGATCCCCCACGGCCCGACGCAGGACGCGGGACTGCAGCAGATCCGCGACGCCCTGCCGCCCGCGCCCGCCCCCCCCTCACGCGTCCTACGGCCCGACACGATCAGCTTGTCGCCCGATCTCAACCGCGCCCGGCGCCTGGTAGTCGCCGCCCGGCCCTTGCGCGTCCGTGGCCCTCCGGTCGGCCGGCATGGTGCCGCCCGCTGGCAGCGCACCCGGCAGGTCGGCCGTCCAGGTGCCGCTGGAGGAACTCCAGTTGGTGTCCCAGCAGCCGGGCGAACGTGTCGTCGGTCGGTGCGGCATGTGTCATCCCGCTCAGTGGCAGCACCTCGTGCGGTTTCCCGGCGGCCAGCAGGGCGGCGGACAGTCGCAGCGTGTTGGCCACGAAGGCGTTGTCGTCCGCCAGTCCGTGCATCAGCAGCAGCGGACGGCTGAGCTTCAAAGCGTCGGCGAGCAATGAGGACATCTCGTAGTTCCCCGGGTAGCGGTCGGGCAGACCGAGGAAACGCTCCTTCCAGCAGGCGTCGTAGAGCCGCTGGTCGGTGAGCGGGGCGCCGGCCACCGCGGCGGCGGCCAGCATCCCGCTGAACGACCAGCCGCGGATGCCGACCCGGCCGAGGTCCAGTTCCGGGTGGCGCTCGGCGGTCGCGTGCAGCGCGGCGATCTGGTCGGTCAGGGTCGGGCCGATCAGGTCGCCGAAGATCTCCTTCTCCCAGCGTGGTCCGCGTCCGGGCGTGCCGGCGCCGTCCGTCACCAGCACCGCGAAGCCCTGTTCGGCGAACCACTGTGAGACGAAGGTGTGACTGCTCTGTTCGGCCATCACCTTCTGTATCGCGGGGCCGCCGTAGGGGTCGACCAGCACCGGCAGTGGTGCGTCGCCGGGCTGGTGCCAGGATGGCAGGAAGAGGTGCGTGCGCAGTTCGCGTGGTCCGACGGCGGCGGATTCGACGCGCAGTTCGAGCAGTGGTCGCTGGGCGTGCGAGGTGATCTCGACGGGCGGGGGGCCGGCCGGCTGTGGTCGGCCGTCCTCGGCCGGCCGGTGCACGGTGGTGCGCGAGCCCGGCAGGTCCAGCGTGCGGGTGGTGTGCACCAGCGTGCCGCCGCGAAGGACGCCGGAGTGCACGCCCGGCTCCTCGGTCAACCGGCGTATGCCCTGGTCGGGGTGGTACGTCCACAGGTGGCGCTCGGTGGGCTCCGTGGCGGCCACGAAGAAGACCGTCTCGCCGTCCACGGCGAGCACTTCGTGCAACTGCAGGCCGTCCGGCGTGACCGGCGTTCCGTCGATGCTCAAATGCCGGGTCTCGTCCCGGTCCAGAGAGTCGACCAGCAGGCCGGTGGCTGTGTGCGCAGGCACCCCGGGCACCAGCAGTTCCACCCAGTGCTCGTCGTGCCGTTCGGCCAGCAGGCTGGTCGCACCGTCTGCCGGGTCGACGGCCAGCAACTGGAGCGTGCGCTGGTCGCGGCTGAGCACGACGGCGAACGGACCATGGCCGTCCCAGCCGGCCGCGGGCAGGTACTCGAAGCCGGCACGGTCCCAGCGAATTTCGCAGCGGTTGCCTGCCAGGTCGGCGATCCAGAGCGTGACCTCAGCGTTGGCGGTACCGACCTGCGGGTAGCGCATGGTGCGCGGCGGCTTGGCGGGGTCGGCCGGATCGGCGATGTACCACAGCCGGACCGCCCGGTTGTCCACCCGGGTGGTCAGCAGCCGCTCCCCGTCCGGTGCCCACCAGTACGCCCGGTAGCGGCCCATCGACTCGCTCGCCACATGCTCAGGCAGGCCGAAGAAGACGTCCGGTCCCTCCGCCGGCTCAGGCGCGGCCACCGCTCGGTCGCCCCTGCCGTCGGCGCCGATCACCCGGAGCGCGCCGCCGCAGACATAGGCAATGTGCCGGCCGTCCGGGGACGGGCGCGGGTCCACCACCGGCTGCCGGGCGGGCAGCTGCCGGAGCGCACCGGAGCCGGTGTCCACCACCCACAGCTGCCCGGACAGCGCGAAGGCGGCCAGCCGGGTGGCTGTGTCGGTGGCGTAGTCGGTGATCCCGCAGGCCTGCTGCCGGGCGCGCTCGCGCCGGATGCGCTCCTCCTCCGGCACCTCATCGGCCGTGCTGCCGAGCAGTTCGGCGGGATCAGCCAGTAGCCGCTCATCGCCGGTGGCCAGGTCGAGCGCCCACAGGCACCCGACCGGATCGTCCCCGGCCCGGCTCCGCAGGAACAGGACAGCCCCACCGTCCGGCGCCACGGTGAAACGGGTGGGCGCGCCGAGGGTGAAGCGGCGGGTGCGGGTCAGCTGTCGCGGAAGGGAACGAGTCAACATGCCTGACACTGTGTCACTCGCTTTGACGCAGCGGCGCCGAAAATGTTGGGCGTGCGCCGGGGCTTGCGAGGCTGGGGTGGTGATCGCGGTCAGGGATCTCGCCTCGGCCAGCACGCAGTCGCGGCGGCCGTCACAATCGCCACCAGCGGGAAACGCCGGCCGCGGGGATCCGGCAGGCTGGCAAGAAACCGGGCCGAGCACACCGCGTCCGGCAGTGGCCGCGGGGAGACGGCATGGGCCAGTTGTTCCAGGCCCGAGAGGATGGGAGAAGAGGAGACCGACAGGCATGGTCTTCGGTTTTGGTCATGCGGACTCGACAACTACATGATCGCCGGGCCGGGCCAGCGGGTGTTTCAGGAGCGGCTGCCGGGGGCCCAGGGGTGCGGAGCGCGGCCCTCGGGCAGCGCTGTCAGCGTTGTCGCCGCCGGATGCCGGCCGCGCGGGCTGCTGGCCCGACGGCAACGGTCAGGCCGCGGCGGCGGTGGGTGGCGGGCAAGCGCCTGGGCGCGGAGGGCGGCGGGGGGCGGACAGCCGGAGCGCAGCCGGAGGCGAGCCGCCGGGCGGCACGGCGACGGGCCCAGCGGCAACGAGCACGGTACCGGTAGCGCGGCCAGGACGGCGAGGCGCTCGGCGGAGCACCGCGGCAGAGCGGGTAGCGGGGTGGCGCCGACGGGCTGCCACGGCAGGACGCCGGTGAGCGGGCGAGCGGAGGCCAGGCAGCGGGACGGCGGCCGGGGGCGGCACGGGCCCATGGGCGGGGTGGCGCGCTCGGCCGGACGGTGACGGCCGGGAGCCAGTACGGACGGGGAGCGGCGCGGGCGAGGCGCGGCGTGGAGGCCGCCGTCATCTACGCGCGCGAGCACGGCGACTTGAAGCGTTCACGTTCCGCGTGCCCGCCGTCAACGACCATGAAGCGGAAGGCACGGGGTGGCCAGCCTCCCTCGCCAACTTCCCGCTCGGGCAGTGGACCGCCGACGCACGCCGGTTCTACGCCCGCGGCGACATGGTCGAGGACCGCATCGCCCAGGTGGAGAAGCTCGGCGTGATCTGGTCGCACTTCGACGTCGCGTGGGAGGAGGGCCTGTCCGCCGCGCGCGGGTGGGCGGCCGAACACGGGCACCTCCTGGCCCCGCTGGACGCCACCTTCCAGGGCGCGAAGGCGGCATCTTCCTGAAGAACGCGCGGGCCGCCGCCCGCAAGGCCGCCGAGAACGACCGGCGGCGTGCGGAAGGGCTGCGAGTGCCGGCGAGCAGTGGCGTGCGTGGGGTGCTCCCATCCCGTCTGCCGTCGACCCCGGCAGAGCCGAGCAGACGCGGCCCATGGCTTCCAGGTCGTTCGTACGGTGGCGCGCTCCACCTGGACGCCATGAACCACGCCCGCTCCACGGTGTGCGGGCCGACGGCAGACGGGGTGGGAGCTGGGGTGGATGGTGGGTTGAGGAGGGAAGCGGGTGCGGCTTGGCGCGGGCTCTATGGTGCTCTACGGCACCGTCAGGCCACAGGCCAAGTCCGTGCAGTAGCTTTCTCGTGGAGGGGTGCCATGTCTGCGTGGATCATGTTGGGCTCGGGCTGTTTTGTCGTAGTCCTGGGTGTGTTGACCTTGACCGGCAGCCGGGGAATCGCAGAGTACGCGCGGTCGTCTAGGGATGGTTGGGGTCGGATAGCGATGGGTGGTGGCTTCGTCTTGGACGGCGGAGCTAAACTTCTCGGCTTCTCCTCCGGAGCAGGCATGGCTGTTTCCACCGTTGCCCTGGGGATCATCGTGCTCGGTGCGGTGCTTCAGCTCCGGGCTGGAATGTTCGCCAAGGACCGTCATGCTGGCGACGCAGATTGAACAGTGCCTTTACTTCTGGTCAGGGCAAGCGTCAAGTGAGCCACTGATGTCTGACACCAGCGGCTGACACCAACAGCCCTGAACACAGTCGGATTCCGGCGTACCTCAGCGGCCGGCGTCGAGCCGCTTTCCCTTCGAAGTGCAGGGTCCGGAAGGCGTCGTGATCGACCCGTCCTCCGGTGCCGAAGAGGATGGCACGCCCAGGAGCACTCCCACCCTCCCGAAAAAGGACAGAAGTCCCCTATGTCGGTTTCTTGGTCCGTGGGTGTTCCGGACAGTGGATCTCCCTCAGCTCACCCAGACGCCCGTGGCCAGCCCCTTCCGTACACCGACCCCCGCCGGCCGGTCCGCTGGTGTTTCAGCCGGACTTGCCGCACCGCCCGGTCAGGAAAGATGCTGCCCTCCAACTCGGGGCCGAGGCTGCGGCGGGGCAGGCACGTCCAGGACCAGGCCGCCGGTGCAGTACGCCAGCACCGTGCCGTCGGCATCGACGTCGAAGACCGCCAGCGGGCCGTTCTCGAACCGCGGGTCGGCTCCGCCCGCCGGGGTTGCGGCCGGGGCCGCCCTTCTTCGCGCCTGGTCGGCGCGCCGGCGTCGACGTCCTGGTGGTGCGCGCCGGGCGAGTCGCGGCGGCCGGAGCAGCGGCGACGGGGGCCGGGGCGGCGGCGGTCTGGGTGTTCTCGGTTGCAGTCATGACCGCAGCCTCGGGGGCCACTGGATGTCAGTGGTTCTGCCATGGGGCGTGTCAGTAGGTGCTGACGTCGTCGGCGTCGGTGAGGCGGAGGCTGTAGCGGACGACGTCGGCCAGGACGGCGGTGCCGTCGTCGGCGCGGACCAGGAGCCCGCCGGGGCCAGGCCGTCGCTCTGTCTCGCATCGGAACTGGGCCAAGGTGCATTCGCTGCCGCGGTAGCTGCGCGCGATGCCAGCCGCCACGACGCAAGACACGGCGATTTTTTCAGCAACGCGTCGGTTCTGACGTACAGTGCGGTCGCCAAAGAGTCCAACTTTGCCTTCACTCACTGGCGTAGGACTCCCTTCCCACGTTCGCGCGGCCGACCCCTTGCAATTGATCATCTGGTGACCGCGGGGGAACCGCACGCGGCACCGAGCCGTCGTAGCCACCACGACGTGGACGCGGTTCTCGCGTTCGCCCCAGTCACCGGGAGGCAGTCCATGGACGGCGGCGGTCACAGCGACTCAGGTCACAGCCACGGCGGTTCCGGGCACCACGGCGGCCATCACGGCCACCACGGTCATGACAGCTCCAGCGACAGCAGCGGCTGGCTCGTGACCCGCGCCCGTAAAAAGGGGCGGGGCAGCCCCCTCGCGCAGGCCCTCACCGTCGTGGTGCTGAGCGTCAGCCTCATGGCCCTGATGGTCTTCGCGAGCGCGCGCTGAAGCGTGCCGCACGTCCGGCGCGTCCGGCGACCCTGTCCCGGAGGCCGCCGCGTGCAGGACGGCGGCGCTCCTGCGGCAGCTCGAATGGCCCGACGGGAACCCCGACATCCTGCGGCAGGCGTGGAACGACATGCTCGGCCTGTGCGCCGACTGGCGCGACCACCCCGAGCTGCCCGCCGACCTTCGCGAGCCACTGGCCACCGCGGAACCGCTTCAGCCCTGATCGGGCCGTACGTGCTGCGGCCCCGGGTGCCGGGCAGGTACCGGGGCCGCCGACCTGCACGAGTCCCGTGGGATCCTTCTACAACCCGTGCACGCGTCACCCCAACAACGCTCCCGGCGCCGGCGGGACACGACCGGCGTCAACACCGACGGCATGTCCGCCCCTCCTGCGACGATGCCCCCATACAGCCGCTGCCGACCCCGTGCCCCGCCGGCCAGATCCCCGACGCCACCGCCGTCGGCGCCTTCAACACCGCGTACCGGCAGGCCAAGCACCAGCGCGCCGTGTTCGTCGCCGTCGAGAACCAGGGCCGCTGCTGGACCGTGAAGGCCGACGCCCTCACCGCCGGCCCGGACCACACCGTTGAGGACGCCGCGTACGACTCGATCCGCGCTGCCGTCATCCGCCTGATCCGCGCGCGGGAAATCCTCAGGGGCGCAAGCCCAGCGGCGACCGGTTCGACATCCGCTCCGCAGCCAGGAGATAGGCCACGGGAGAGCCACTTCGCTGTTGCTGACGGGCCTTCAGGCGGCCCGTGTAGGGAACGACGGTGAGCGCGACCGCCGCGGTCCCGACCGCTGGGTGGCCTCCGGAAACGGCCAGGGTGCCCAACGCTGTGCCGGAGACGGCCCCAAGGTCCACCTTCAACCCAGCGTAGCCACCGTCGACTCGATGCCGAAGAAGCGCAACGCCCGGCGCAGTTCGTCCAGTTGCGGCTTGGTGGCCCGCTCGTAGAGCGCCTGCAGGTGGGCCTGGGCGATCTCGGCGTTCTCGACAGCGGCGATCTGTTCCAGTTCGGTTGCCAGGAAGTCGATGTGCGCGTGGAAGGCCGCGAGCTCGGGCGCGTACCGCTGCCGGAAGCGCACCAGCTGGGAGACGGGCACGGCTGCGATCCTCTCGGGCCGAATCGCCGCGCGCAGCGAGAGATGGACGTAGGCGGCCCGAGTGTCCAGGTGGCCCGTGGGTACGGGCTGGTCGAGCAGATCGGTGAGGTGGTCGAGGGCACAACACCGCGTGGTGTATCCGCACATCGTCGGTCACGGGTGACAGCGCGTTGTGACGGGCGACGGCGTCGGCCAAGGCGGTCAGGTAGACGGTGCCCAGCTTGGGGTGGAGGCCGATCCACGGGTCCCAGTCGTCGACCTGCTGGGCCAGGTCTGCCCTCACCAAATAGCGCCGCAGGTCGTCGGAAATCTTGGCGCCTGCGATGTCGCGGTAGATCCACACCAGTGCCCGATCGTGAACAGGCTCATCAGATGGCTGCCGGCTGGCTGGAGGGTAGAGGTCCACGGCGAGTGCTGGGGCTGTTCGTCGCAGGGCTCTGACGGCATAGCCCGCATGCCGTCCCTCACCCTCGATGAGTTCGAAGAAGGCGGCGGCTACCGTCTCCAGGTCGTGCCTGCTCGGAGTGATCTCCTCCAGGAGATCACTCTCCCCACGGATCTCCCGGACTACCTCGCTGTCGCGATCATCGACCGCGCGCGGACGAAGCCTGACGATCCTTTCCCATGACAGCAGCGCGAGCTTGAGCCAGTCGCTGTCCTGGAAGTGCATCCACGGGTAGTACAGGGCGATCGACGCCATTCCCCTCCGTTTCGTCATGCGCCTTGCGCGGCCCAGTCTGGCCAAGCATCGATGAGAAAGACGCCCACCCACCAGACTTCGGTGAGAGCGCTCAAGGTTCGTTGCGACGGAACAGCATGTTGTCGGTCGGCAGGGCCGGCCAGTCGATGTCGGGGTCGGCGTGCTCGTCGGGGTTCAGCGGCTGATGGTGGGCCGGGTCGGACACTCGCGGCTCGCAGGTGGAGATCGTGCAGAACATCGGCCGCGCGCTGCGGCTCAACAAGGACGGCAGCACGAAGGTCGCGCGGATCATCGTGCCGGTGTTCCTGGAGCCCGGCGAGGACCCCACCGACATGATCGCCTCCGCCAGCTTCCGCCCCCTCGTGGCCGTGCTCCAGGGCCTGCGCAGCCACGACGAGCGCCAGGTCGGCCGCCCGGCACGGCGGCTGGGTGCGCAGCGAGCGGCGTGACGTGGCGGAACACGCGCTGTTTCGCCGCGGGATGCTGTTCTTCCTCCGCAGGGCGGACGAGCGAATCGCCGGTGTGCTGTGCCGTCTCGAAGGGGACGTGCTCGTGATACGGCTCGCCGGCGTCCTCGAAGGCGATCCGGGGCATTACCGGGACGGGGCACAGCTCGTCCTCTACCACCTGGTCATGCGGTGGGCAATCGAGGAGGGCATCGCCCACGCAGAAATGTCGGGGTCACGGCCGTTCATCAGCGAGGGCCTGTACGCCTTCAAGCGCAAGTTCCGCCCGCGGATAGTCGTACCGCGCACCCACTTCGCCCGCAAGCGCCTCGTGCTGATTCCTCGTCAGGACACCCCGGAGGTACGCGACTTCCTGTGTGACCATCCCGCCATCACCATCGATCCGGCGGGGAAGCTGCACGTCACCTACCTCTACGACCGTGATAGGCCACCCCGAGTGGACCTCCCGTGGGACTGCTCCGGCATCACCGGGGCACACGAGTTGCATTTGGACGACCTGCTCGCGGGTCTGCCCAGGCCGGACGCACATGACGGGAGGTGAACGGGAGACATCCCGGATGCGCACACGACCGACGGCGACGACGAACCGCCGTGGAGGCCCGGCGTCGCCGCTGCGCGTCCTGGCAGCCGGTCAGGCGATCACCTCGGCCGGTGACGGGGCCTGGCTCACGGTGTGGACGATCTACCTCACCCGGTTCGGTGGGCTGAGCGCCTCCGAGTTCGCCGTCGGTGCGACCGCTGGGGGCGCCCTGGCACTTCTCATCGGCGTCCCCCTGGGACGTCTGGCGGACCGGCTCGGGCCCCGGCGCATCCTGGTCGCTCTCACCCTCGTCAGCGGTATCGCCCTGGCCGCCTTCCTCGGCGTCAGGAACTTCTGGACGTTCCTGCCCGTGGCCCTGGTCGCCAACGCCTGCGACAAGGCACGTGTGGGTGTCTTCCAGGTCTACGTCATGGGACTGGCCGGCCGCCATGAACGTGTCGCGGAACTCGGCAAGCAGCAGGCGGCACGCTCCGTCGGCTTCACCCTCGGCGGTGCCCTGGGCGGTGTCGTCCTCGCCTTGGGCTCGCTGCCCGCCTTCGTCGTCCTCATCCTGGCGAACTTCACCACCAACATCCTCTACGCCGTCATACTGCTGCGCCTGCCCCCGACCGTTCTTCCGGCCCGTGACAGCGCGCACCAAAGCACACGTGTCCTGAGGGACGTGCCCTTCGTCAGCATCGCCGTGGCCGGCGGTGTGCTGACCCTGGGCTGGTCGCTGCTGTCCACCGGAGTGCCCCTGTGGATGACGCATCACACCGACGTGCCGCCGTGGACGGCCGGCGCCCTCGTCGTACTGAACGGTGTCCTGGTCGCCCTCCTGCAGGCCAGGGCGGCACGCGCGGACAACTCCCGCCGGACCGCCACGCGCAAGGTCCTGTCGTCCGCCGTCGTCCTCGGTGTCGCCTGCGTCCTGTTCGCGCTCACCGGCGTCGTCCACGGCCGCGTTGCCGTGCTGGTCGCACTGGTCGCCGGCTGCGTCCACGCGGCGGCGGAGGTGATCTTCGTGGCGGCCTTCTGGGGTCTGTCGGTCGCCCTGATGCCCGAGGACGCCGCGGGCGAATACCAGTCGGTGGCAAGCATCGGCACGGCCGCCGCCAGTGTCCTCGCGCCCCTGGTCGTCGTGCCGCTCGTGGTCGGCGTCGGAGCGACCGGATGGGTGCTGCTGGCCGGGGTGTTCGTGCTGGCCGGAGCCGCGACCGTACCCCTGTCCGCACAGGCCGCCGGTAGACCGTCCCACCAGGAAACCGCCCGCCACACCGCGGTGGAGAACCCCGACGGCCCACCACGCCCATCGGCGGAGGCTTCCCAATGATGTTGTCCAGCGGCGCTGTTTCAGCGCTGGATGGTGACCACCATCTGCGGCAGCACTCGGCCGGCGATGGAGCCCGAGGGGACGGTTCCTATGCGGACTGCGCCCATCGCGCGGTAGAAAGGCTCAGCATTCGGGTCCGCGTCGATCGTGAGCTGGGTGTACCCCAGGTCTCGCCCGGCAGCGATGGTGCGTTCGAACAGAAGGCGGCCGATCCCCTGGCCAATGGCCTGCGGGTCGACAAACATCATGCCTAGAACGCCAGTGGGTGGCTCCCCCTCAAGGGTCGTGAAGCCCAGGATGCGGCCATCTCTGTCAGCCACCGTGGCTCGTCTGCGTGCGACCTCGTTCGCGGCGACGGTGAGCTCGTCTCGACACGCGTCCAGGAACTCGGCGTCATAGCCCCAATGCGCCTTGGACCGCACTGCCAAGTCGGTGAGCAAACCGGCTTCCGTTGCCCGTGCAGGCCTGATCAGCACGTCCATCTACGTCCCCCGCTCAGGTGTAGGTCTTTCGATCCACCACCGTGGCCTCCACTCCCCTCCGTGCACAGGGCGCACGGTGAAGTCCACCGTGTCTGCTCATCCCCGGCGGCGGCCCCTCGCGTGCGCCACGGGTTCGGCCGACTGCCGGCGTACTGCCGTGAGCGAGAGCGGCGCCGGACGGGTGGCGGCTTCGGCGACGGGGACAGCGCCATACGCAGCCGGGCCGCGTCGGCGAGCCGCTCCAGGCGCTCGCGCTGCTCCGGCGAGAAGTGCGGCGGGGTCGGGGCAACCATGGGGCCCCTGTGCTTGAGGGAGTGGTCCCCGGCACCCTCACCGCTCCGGGGTGGCTTCGAGGGTGGTCGGCCGGTCGCGTCCCGGCGCCTGGCGCGGTGACGTCGTCGTCCGTCCCGCCGTGCCCGCGAGAGCCGGGAATGCATCGCGGGATGGCGCTGTTGAGAGAACCGTCTGACATGTTCGAGTCAACAAGCTCGGGCGGTCGGCGGAAGGAGTCCCTCATGGCACGCAGCACCACACGCCCCATCGTCAAGCTGAGGTCGACGGCCGGCACTGGAGTCACCTACGTGACCCGCAAGAACCGTATGCACGACCCCGACCGACTGGTCCTGCGCAAGTACGACCCGGTGGCCGGCCAGCACGTTCTCTTCCGCGAGGAGCGCTGACCCCGCGCACCCCACCCCCCGCTTCCCGCCTCCGCGCCCGCCGGCGCAGGCCCCCCCGAGGAGGAACACCCCATGAGGAACGGCATCCACCCCGTCTCCCGCCCCGTCGTCTTCCGCGACCGCACGGCGGGCTACGAACTGCTCACCCGCTCCACCATCGACACTCAGCACACGGTCGAGTGGGAGGACGGCACCACATATCCGGTCGTCGACGTCGAGATCTCGTCGGCGAGCCACCCGTTCTACACCGGCACCTCGCGCGTCGTGGACACCGCGGGCCGGGTGGAACGCTTCCAGCACCGCTACGGCCTTACCACCGCCGGCCGCCGCTGAACCCCACCGACCGTCACCGACGGATGAAGGTACGCAAGTTCCTTCGCTCGCTGAAGGCCAGGCCTGGCGCCCCGGCCGTGCGCCGGCGGGGCGCGACCTTCGTGATCAGCAAGAAGGAACCCCGCTTCAATGCCTGCCAGGGCTGACCCCCGCCGCGGCGCGTACCCACGGCCCGGCACCGCACCCGCGGTGCCGGGCCATTCCGTGCGGTACACGTACATCCGCCCGGGCCGACAGCGCCGGGTGAAGCCGTCAACCGAGAGCAGCGTCCACCAAACGCGACATCGTCGTGCACCCCGCACACGACCTCGGCGCACTGCCGGCCGGTCCGGTCGTCCAGCCGGACCACGAGATGACCCCCGTCACGGGCGGCAGCCGCGGCATCGGGCGTGCGACCGCCGAGCGGCTCGGCAGGGAAGGCGCCCTCGTGGCCGTGCACTATGGGCGCAACACCGGTGCCGCGGAAGAGGTGGTGGCGTCGATCCGCGCGGCAGGCGGCACGGCCTTCGCCGTACGAGCCGAACTGGGCACGGGGGGCGACGTGGAGGCCCTGTGGGCCGAGTTCGACCGCCAGATCCTCGAGCACGGCGACAGCACCGGTCTCGACATCCTGGTGAACAACGCCGGCATCACGCCCCGCGGCCACATCGAGGAAGTCACCCCCGCGGCCTTCGACGAGGTGTTCGCCGTCAACGTGCGGGCCCCGTTCTTCCTGGTGCAGCAGGGGCTCAAGCGGCTGCGGGACGGCGGCCGGATCATCAACGTGTCGTCCGGGGCGACGCGCATCGCACTGACCGACATCATCGCCTACGGCATGACCAAGGGTGCCATCGACACCTTCAGCCTCACCCTCGCCAAGGCCCTCGGCAGCCGCGGCATCACCGTCAACTCGGTCGCGCCCGGCATCATCGACACCGACATGAACGCCTCCTGGCTCCGGGGCAACGAAGCCGCCGAGCAGTCCGCCGCGCAGCTCTCGGCACTCGGCCGGGTGGGCCGCCCCGAGGACGTGGCGGACGTCGTCGCCTTCCTGGCCTCGGACGACGCCCGCTGGGTGACCGGGCAGGTCATCGACGCCACGGGCGGCTCGCAGCTCTGATCCGAAGCACGGCTCACGCCATGGGCCGGCGCCACGCAAGGGTGTCAACGGGGACACCGCATCATCACGCACGACACTCAGCACGGAGACCCCATGCATGTCGTCATCGCCTGGTGGGACGGAACTCGCTCCGCCGGAACCCCGGCCAAGGACTCCATCGCCCGGCCGCAAGCCCCTGGCGCCGCCCCCGGCTCCTGCGCCGGCGAGTTCCCGGGCCTGCGGACGAGCCACTGGCTCACCGACCCAACGGCCGACCGGCAGGGCCTGGCCCTCCTGTGGGACAGCGCGGCTTCTGCCACGCGGTCCCTGCCGGCACTCGCCACGAAGACGTTCGGCTGCGCGCCGTCCCACCGCTGGGCCTTCGAACTGGACGAAACGCTCCAGCCGAAACCGGCCGGCACCCCCGGGCTCCCGCAGGAGCTCAGCCTCCTCCTCCACGTCTGAACCCCCTGCACTCCGCGCCCCTGGTTCACCCCCGCACCGGGGGCGCGGGCATGTTGCCGCAGAAGGTCAGCCCTCTACCACGCCGCCATGTACGTGGACTCAACGGGTGCTCTCGTCAGCGTGGCGGAAGTGGTGCCGCGGGGTGGCGCCCTCGTCGAGTGCCCGGCGGTACGCCGTGATCGCTCTGCCGGAGCCGGAAATGAGGCATGGGCGCACCACAAACGCACCGGATCGGGCGGTGAACAGCGCTCGGCGAGGGGCTCGGGCTCCGTGGTGCCGACCTGGTCTACGGCGCGGGCGGCGTCGGCGTCATGGGCGCCATCTCTCAGGCCGCGCACCGGTCCGGAGCCAGGGTGACCGGGGTGATCCCGCACGCGCTGCGCGAGCGCGAGCGGGCGGTCGAGGTGTGCGGCGAGATCTTCGCGGTGCCCAGCATGCACGAGCGCAAGGCGCTGATGTACCGGCTCTCGGACGCGTTCCTGGTGCTGCCGGGCGGGTTCGGCACGCTCGACGCCGCAAGCGGTGCGAGGAAGGTTTCTTCACGCCCCGGGAGTGTTCCATCGTCAAGATCGCCGACGCTCCTGAGGCGGCGCTCGACCTGCTGGGGCTTCCCTGCCCGGTGCCCGTGGCCCAGATGGCTTCCGGCTGAGCGGGAGGTGGAGGGGGTGGGGCCGCAGCACCCGAAGTGCGCAGCAGCGTACGGTGGTTCGCCGTAGCCGAAGGCGCGGCGCATCCCTTTCGGCGCCCGGCGGGACGCGCCACGTTCAGCCGGCGGCCGGGGGCGCCGCCTTCTCCGGCCGCTCCGCCCAGATGATGCTCGACCCAGCAGCAGGAACGCCTCCCCGCGTACCCGCCAGGAGCCAGGGCCGAAGACGGCTCCTACTCGGTGGTGTGCGTGGGGTAGACCTGGACGTCGGTGTAGGCGCCCTTGATGTCTCCCGCGCCCGCGGGCCACTGCAGGCTCACCGTGTGCGTCTCGTTCGGGGGCGTCACCAGAATGTTGGTCGGGGACGTGAGGCTGTTGCCGCTGTTGTCGATGTCGTAGGCGAGGTCGAAGACAGCGGCATCGCCGGGCTTCAGGGTGGTGATGCGCGGCTGGGCCTGGCCGCGCTCGATGGGGCTCGAGGTGTGGTCGGCGTCCTTGATGTCGACGCCCGCGAACCCCGTCACCGAGCAGGTGACCGAGCCCCGGTTGACCATGGTGACGTCGATCCTGCCGGCAACCGTGTCGGGCGCGGCGTTACGGGCGTCGATGGCCAGGTCCGCCGTCTTGCAGAACGCCACCTTGCCCCCGGTCTCCGTCCCGCCACCGTTCCCGCCGTCGCCGCCGACCTCGGTGCCCTGTCCGGAGCCCGACCCCGCAGCACCGGCCTCCGCGCCACCACCAGAGCCAGAACCACCCTCCGGCTTCGAACCGCCGTCCGGCTTCGAGCCGCCGTCCGAGGGCGAGTCGCCCTCCGAGGACGGGGAAGAAGACGAGGCCGAGGAGCCCTTGGAGGACGTCTCCTTCCCGGAGCCGTCGCTTCCGCAGGCGGTGAGCGAGAGGGTGGCGGCAACGCTGATGGCGGCCAGAGCAGTGATGCGGGTGTACTTCACGGTGTTCCCCCAGGAGCAGCGCGGTGCGTGCGGTCGGAAGTATTTGTATCCCGCACCGAGTCACAGGCGGCTCTGTGCCTCGTCTTCGTTCCGTCACAGGCGAATCGATGACCTCACGGCCTGCCAAGGCGCCGCCACGGCACTTACTGCGAGGGGTTTTCGCAGGCCGGCATACGTGTCCGCATCTCAGTTCGTTCCGCCGGGCGGTTCATTCCCTGAGGTATATATGGGCGGTCGCCGTCTGATGGCCAGGGTGCTGGCGGGGCACCTGCTCGGCGCCTTGGTGTGCGGGGACGGTAGGTGCTGGCGGGGTGAAGGGGCGGGGTGGGTCAGGTGGCCGACGCGGGTGTTGCGGGGTTCGGGTCGCTGCTGCGGCAGTTGCGGTTGGATGCGTCGCTGACGATCGAGGCGTTGGCGGAGGCGTCGGGGGTGAGTGTCCGCGGGATCGGGGATCTGGAGCGGGGGCGGCGGGCGACTCCCCAGCGGGGAACGGTGGCCGCGCTCGCGGACGGACTGGGGCTGGGTGAGGCGGAGCGGGAGCGGTTTCTGGCCGCCGCCCGGTCGGGCCGCAACCCGCGCCCCCATTCGGCGAGCCTGCGTGTCTTCCCGCGCGGCATCGATGATTTCACCGGCCGGGGGGCAGAACTCGCGCGGCTGACGGCACTGGCGGAGCAGGCGGTTGCCGGGCTGCCGGTGGCGGCGGCGGTGTCCGGGCCGCCCGGGGCAGGTAAGACCACTCTGGCGCTGCACGCCGCCCATGAGCTGGCCGGGCGCTTTCCCGGCGGGCAGCTGCTGCTCGATCTGCGGGGCATGGACGACGATCCTCCCGGTCCGGCTGAGCTGATGCTGCGTGTGCTGAAGGCGTTGGGGGTGGCCGACCGGGATCTGGCCAAGGCGGGCCCGCAGGGCCACCCGGGGCTGTACCGGCAGGTGCTGGCCGAGCGGCGCTGTCTGCTGGTGCTCGACAACGCCCGTGACGAGGCGCAGGTCCGCCCGCTGCTGCCGAGTGCGGGCGCGGGCATGGTGGTGGTCACCAGCCGGCGGATGCTCACCGGCCTGGAAAGCGTCCACCGCCTGCCCCTGGGCGAACTCTCCCCCGCCGACGCCACCGCCCTCCTGACCGTGCTGGTCGGACGGGAACGTACGGACGCGGACCCGGTCGCGCTGGCCGAGGTCGCCCATAGCTGCGCGCATCTGCCGCTGGCACTGCGGGTGGCGGGCAACTGGCTGGCCACCCGTACCGGCTGGAGTCTGCGCCGCCTCGCCGACCGCCTTGCCCTGGAAGAGCGCCGGCTGGACCAGCTGTCGGCCGGCGACCTTCATCTCTCGGCGGCTTTCGACCTGTCGTACCGCCAGCTCACCCCGGGTGCCGCCCGTCTGTTCCGGCTGCTGTCCCTGGTCGACGGCCCGGATGTCAGCGCCGCGGGCGCCGCCCAGCTCACCGGGCAGCACCTCTTCGACGCGGAGGACACCCTCGAGGAACTCGTCGAGACCGGGCTCCTGGGTACCGATCGGGACCGCTACCGTCTGCACGACCTGCTGCGCCTGTACGCCCGTAGCCGATTGCGGGCGGAGGAGCCCGAGGGCGAGTCGGAGAAGGCCCGTTCGGCGCTGCGCCGCTGGATGCTGGAGACCGCCGTCGTGGCCGGCCGCTGGTACGAACCCGACCACGGTGCCCCGCCCGCCACCTGGCAGGGCACTGCCGACCTGTCCACCGCCGAGCACGCCCGCCACTGGCTCCAGGCCGAAGGCGACAACTGGCTCGCCGCCCTGCGCGCGGCCGCCAACGCGGGCGACCACACCACCGTCGTCGAGGTCGCCGAAGCCCTGCACTGGTTCTCCGACCAGTGGATCTTCTGGGGACACTGGCCCGAGGTCTTCGGCACCGCCGCGCGCTGCGCCCAGGCGCTCGGCGACCCTCTTCTGGAAGCCACCCAGCTCAACTACCACGCCTGGGCCCTGCTCGTTTGTGAACGCCGCCACCGTGACAGCGTGGACCGCTCCGCCCAGGCCCTGGCCGCCGCCCAGCGCGCCGGAGACCTCCCCCAGCAGGGCTGGGCCCACGTCTACTCCGCCTGGGCGCTCGGTCTGCTCGGCGACCATGCCGCGGCGGCACATCACAACCAGGAGTCAGCCAGGCTCTTCGAGGCCGCCGGCGACCTTCACGGCACCCTCCAGGCCATGAGCAGCACAGCCCAAAACCTTCACCTGGCGGGCCGGAACGAGGAATCCGTCACGGAGCACATCCGCACGCTCGCCTTCCTCGACCAGGCCGGCGACGACATAGAACCGCACGTCGCCGAGGTCACCCGCGCGAACCTGCAGATGAACATCGGCCGGGCCTACGCCTCCCTCAGGAACTGGTCCGAGGCCGCCGGCCACCTGCACACCGCCGTAAGGCTCTGGCGCGACGGCGGGAACAACGGCATGGAAAGCCGCGCCCTGGTCTTCCTCGGCGACGCCCTGCTGGCCGCCGGACGCGATGACGAGGCCCGGAACGCCTTCACCCGGTGCCTCGCCCTCGGCACGGCGGCCGACCCCCAGCGCATCACCGAAGCCCGGGAACGCCTCGCCGGCCTCGGCTGAGCGGCCCCGGACGGCGCCCGGCTCGGTAGCCCGCCTTTGTGCCGGCCCTGGTGTGGTCCGGTTGAACTGGCGCGCCGCCCACGCCGGCTCACCCGGGGAGCCCGCGCGGGAAGCCGTGGTCACGGATGGGGGCCACCCGGATCAGCGCGTGCCCGCGTCCAGCGTCCAGTAGTGCTGGATTTCGGTGCTGCCCGGCGGCCGGGCCTGGTGGTAGTAACCCACGCCGGCTTCCAGGGCCGCGCAGTTGAGGATGAGGTTGCGGTGCGCCCAGTGCCATGCCGAGTCCCTCTGCATCCAGTACTCCACTGCCTGAGCGGGGCTGGGGGCGGGCTCGGGCTGCCCCCACTGGAAGTAGACGTTTTCCCCGCGGAAGGTGTGGTAGCCCGCGAGGTCCATGGGCTCGCCGCTTTCCCATACCAGTTTGCCGTCAGGCCCTCGGTGCATGTTCGAGTCCTGCTGGACCTGGGCGCTGGGAACGGTGGAGAGGTAACTGCTGTGGTCGTGCGCGATGTTTCCGAGCTGCTGGGAGAGCTGGAAGGGGTTGGGGCAGCCGCTCAGCTTCGCTTCTCCCTGCGGGTCCGGTTCGAGAAGGGGGTACGCCTCCGGGTGCGTCCGTGCGTGGTTGACCAGATCGAAGAGCTGTTGTTCCAGCGGATCCGGCGTGGGGCCGGCGCCCGAGGTGATCTGTCCGATCCTGCCGCTGACGTACTCGGTGAACCACAGGTTCCCGTCCGGGCCGGCCGCGATGCCGAACGGGTGGCCGTCCGCGGTGGGCAGGGGGTATTCGGTGACGGATCCCGTCGAGGTGATGCGTCCGATCCGGTTGCCCGTGGACTCGGTGAACCACGCGTCCGCGTCGGACCCGGACGCGATGGCGTACGGGGAACTGCCGGGGTTGGGCAGGGGGTATTCGGTGACGGATCCCGTCGGGGTGATGCGCCCGATCCGGTTGCCTCTGGATTCGGTGAACCACAGGTTCCCGTCCGGGGCGGCCGCGATGCCGGCCGGCCCGCTGTCGGGGGTCGGCAGGGGGAATTCGGTGACGGATCCCGTCGGCGTGATCTGCCCGATCTTGCCGCTCCAGTGCTCGGTGAACCACAGGTTTCCGCCCGGTCCCGCCACGATGTGCAGCGGGCGACTGCCCTCGGTGGGCAGAGGGAATTCGGTGACGGTCCCGCCCGGGGTGATTCGCCCGATCTTGCCGACCCAGTACTCGGTGAACCAGAGGTTGCCGTCGGGGCCGGCCGTGATGCCGAACGGGAAGGCGTCCGCATGGGGCACGGTGAATTCGGTGATGTTCCCGCCCGGGGTGATCTGCCCGACCTTGCCGCCGAAGTACTCGGTGAACCAGAGGTTGCCGTCGGGCCCGGCCGCGATCCCGAAGGGGAGGCTGACTGCGGTGGGCAGGGGGAATTCGGTGACGGACCCCGCCGGAGTGATCTGCCCGATCCGGCTGCCGGTGGACTCGGTGAACCACACGTTGCCGTCGGGGCCGGCCGTGATCCCGAGCGGATGGCTGTTCAGTACGGGCAAGGGGTATTCGGCGAGGGACCCGGCCGGGGTGACCTGACCGATCACACCGTTGTCGTACTCGGTGAACCACAGGTTCCCGTCCGGTCCTGCGACGATCCCGGTCGGCCCGCTGTCCGCGGGGGGCAGGGGGTATTCGGTGACGGACCCCTCCGGGGTGATCCGCCCGACCTTGCCGCCGAGGTACTCGGTGAACCACAGGTTGCCGTCCGGTCCGGCCGCGATCCCGGAGGGCTGGCTGCCCGCGGTGGGGACGGGGTGCTCGGTGATCTCCCCGCCCAGGGTGATCCGTGCGATCCGGTTGCCGTCGCCCTCGGCGAACCACAGGTTGCCGTCCGGGCCGGCCGCGATGTCCCACGGGGAGCTGTTCGGGCTGGGGATGGGGTGTTCGGTGATGGCTCCGGCCGGGGTGATCCGTCCGATCCGGTTACCGGTGGACTCGACGAACCACAGGTTGCCGTCCGGCCCGGCCGTGATCCCCGTCGGCCCGCTGCCCGCGTCGGTCAGCGGGAATTCGGTGATGGACCCGTCCGGGGTGATCCGCCCGATCACACCGTTGCCGTACTCGGCGAACCACAGGTTGCCGTCCGGGCCGGCCGTGATGCCCCACGGGAAGCTGTCCGGGCTGGGGATGCGGTATTCGGTGATGGCTCCGGCCGGGGTGATCCGCCCGAGCAGGCCGCTGTCGTATTCGGTGAACCACACGTTCCCGTCCGGGCCGGCCGTGACTCCCGTCGGCCCGCCGTCCGGGGTGGGCAGGGGGTATTCGGTGATGGCTCCGCCCGGGGTGATCCGCCCGAGCAGCCCCCTGTCGTACTCGGTGAACCACAGGTTGCCGTCGGGCCCGGCCGCGACGTCCCAGGGGTAGGGGGAGCTGCCCGGGGTGGGCAGGGGGTATTCGGTGACGATCCCGGGGAGGGCCGCGGCCGGCGCGCCTGTCTGGAGGAAGTTCGGCAGACGGCCTCGACGAAGGCCGTGCGGGGTGAAGGGTGCGGGCATTGGAAAACCTCATCCGCGTCCCACGCGGCGTCAGCCCCCCTACGGGGGTGTCGCCGCGGTGTAGTGGCCGCGCCGGGCTCGGTTGCCGAAAGGGCGGCACCGGCCTGAGATGAGCCGTTCGTGGTGCGTGCTGTGCGCGCACCGTGTGCCGACGAGCACGGCCAAGGGTTCGGCACCCATATTGCTTCCACTGTCAGCCTGTTACTCCGTGTGGGTGATCGCAACTTGCGCGGAGGCAGGGGCTTGTCCTCGGCTCAGTGGGCGGTGAAGCCGCCGTCCACCGGCAGGGCGACGCCGATGACGAAGCCGGCGGCCGGGCTGCACAGCCACAGAACCGCGGCGGCGATCTCGTCGGCGGTGCCCAGGCGGCCGATCGGCTGCTGTTTCATGATCTCGGCCATGGCCTCGGCCTGCCCTTCGAGCATGGCGGCGACCATCGGGGTGTCGATGGTGCCGGAGCACACGGCGTTGATGCGAATGCCCCTGGGCGCGTACTCGACGGCGGCGCTGCGGGTCAGGCCGATCACGCCGTGTTCGGAGGCGTGGTAGGCGGCCCGTTCGGGCAGGCCGACCAGGCCGCCGAGGGAGGAGCGGTTGACGATCGCGCCGCAGCCCTGGGTCCGCACCTGGCGCAGTTCGTGCTTCTGGCAGGTCCAGACGCCGCGCAGATCGACCGCGTTGACGCGGTCGAAGTCCTCGGCCCTCTCGTCGGCGGCATCGGTGGGCGGGGCCTGGATACCGGCGTTGTCGAAGGCCATGTCCAGGCGCCCGAAGGTGTCCACCGTGCGCGCGACCCTGGCGGCGGCCTGGGCCTCGTCGGCCACGTCGCAGCCGATACCGAGGGCCTGGTGGCCGGCGTCGGCAAGCTCTCGGGCGGCTCGCTCGGCGGCCTCCTGGTCGAGGTCGGCGAGGACGACGGCGGCACCGGCCTGCGCGAAGGCGCGGGCGGTGGCCAGGCCCATGCCGGAGGCGGCCCCGGTGACCAGGGCGACCTGCCCGGTGAAGTCGTAGGCGGGGTTCGTCAGCGAAGAATTCCTGTTCAGCGATCGGGGGCCGAGATGGCCGGAGTGGGCCGTGTGGTGCCGGCCGCCGGGGCGGGTGCCGGCACCGCGCGAGGTCTCAGGGACGCAGCAGGGCCTTGATGGCGCGGCGTTCGTCCATGGCCTTGTAGCCTTCGGCCGCCTCGGACAGGGGCAGTTCCAGGTCGAAGACCCTGCCCGGATCGATGCGGCCGGCGAGGACCAGGTCGATGAGGTGGGGCAGGTACTCGCGTACCGGGGCGGGGCCGCCGCGCACGCCGACGTGGGAGTAGAACAGCTGCTCGCCGTCGAGGGAGACGCCGTGGGGGACGCCGACGAAGCCGACGTTGCCGCCGGGACGGGTGGAGTTCAGTGCCTGCTGCATCGACTGCGCGTTGCCCACGCACTCCAGCACCCGGTCGGCGCCGATCCCGCCGGTCAGCTCCTTGATGCGGGCCACGCCCTCCTCGCCCCGCTCGGCGACGATGTGGGTGGCGCCGAACTCGCGGGCCAGTTTCTGCCGGGACTCGTGCCGGGACATGGCGATGATCCGCTCGGCGCCCAGTTCCCTGGCGGCGATCACCGCGCACAAGCCGACCGCACCGTCCCCGACGACGGCGACCGTGTCGCCCGGTCGCACCTCGGCGGCCTTGGCCGCGTACCAGCCGGTGCCCATCACGTCGGAGCAGGCCAGCAGGCTGGGGATGTACTTCTCGTCGGGCATCCGGGGGGTGGCGACCAGCGTGCCGTCCGCCAGCGGGATACGGATCCTCTCGGCCTGGCAGCCCTCCGCGCCGACGAACTCCCGGTGCAGGCAGTTGGTCTGGTAGCCGTTCTTGCAGTTCGGGCAGGTGTTGTCGGAGGCGAAGAACGAGCCGATGACGAACTGCCCCGGCTGGACGGCCTTCACGTCGGCGCCGACTTCCTCGACGATCCCGACGTACTCGTGCCCGAACGGGGTGGGCTGGACGACGGGGTTGATACCGCGGTAGTCCCAGAGGTCCGAACCGCACACACAGGTGGCGACGGTGCGGATGACCGCGTCGGCCGGGTTCTGGATCGTGGGGTCGGTGCGCTCCTCGAAGCGCACATCCCCGGGAGCGTAAAGGACGGCTCCATGCATGATGGACGGGCCTTTCTGGTTCTCAAAAGGGGGGCCGGTGCCGCGTCGTCGGAGCGGCCGGCAGGTACAGGGGGCGGTCAGCGGGCGACGGCGGCCAGCGCCTTGGCGTACTGCTCGTCGGTCACCGGCTCGAGCCAGGTCGTGCCGTCACCGTCGTCGTCGCCGACGAGCATGGCCACATGGGCCATGAGGGTGGTGTCGGTGGCACCGTGCCAGTGCTCCTCACCCGCCGGGCACTTCACCGTCTCCCCCGCCGTGGCCCGCACGACACTGCCGTCGCGGGTACCGACCAGGCCGGCCCCGTCGGTGACGTAGAGGGTCTGGCCCTTGGCGTGGGAGTGCCAGTTGGTGCGGGCACCGGGGGTGAAGCGCACCAGGGCGGCGGCCAGGCGCGCCGGATCGGTGGGCGCCTCGATCTGGTTGAGGTAGACATCCCCGGTGAACCGCTCGGCGCCAGCCTTGACGGTGGGGGTGGAGGTGATGTGTTCCACGACGGTCTTCCTTGTTCTCTGACGGTGCGGGGGCGGGCGGGGGCGGGGCGTGCCTGGTCAGGCGGCTCGCTCGTCGGCGATCTTCTTCAGAAGGCTGATCGCGGTCATGGCGTTGGGCCATCCGGCGTAGAAGGCCAGGTGGGTGATGGCCTCGGACAGCTCCTCCACGCTCAGCCCGTTGTCCAGGGCCACACCCAGGTGGTAGGGCAGCTGCTCGCTGCGGTAGAGGGCGGCCAGCACACTGACCGTGACCAGGCTGCGGTCGCGCGGCGGCAGTGAGGGCCGCTCCCAGACGTCCGCGAACAGCACCTCGTCGGTGATCTCGACCAGCTTCGGCGCGATACCGGCCAGCTCCCGGGGGGCAGACTGCTTCGGCACGGAAATTCTCCTTGATCGAACGGTGCGGACCCGAGTACCACCGTGTGGCCGGGCCCGGCGCGCGGCATCCGCTGAAGGCGGGAACCACCGGGGTCCCCGGCCGCTTCGGCCGGCGCCGTTATCGAGGAAACCGCAGCGCAAAGAGGGCGAGAAGGGCCTGCCGTTACAGGTACTGGCAGAGCCCCCCACACATGCGCTGTCCGGCTTAGCGTGGAATGCGTGAGTACCGAAAGCGACATCCGCGAGTTCCTGGCCTCCCGCCGCGCCAAGATCACTCCGCAGCAGGCGGGCCTGCCCGCCTTCGGCGGCAACCGGCGCGTGCCCGGCCTGCGCCGCGAAGAGGTCGCCCTGCTCGCCGGCGTCAGCATCGACTACTACGTGCGCCTGGAACGAGGACACCTGGGCGGCGCGTCCGAAGAAGTCCTCGACTCCGTCGCGAACGCCCTCCAGCTCGACGACGCCGAACGCGCCCACCTCCACGACCTGGCCCGCGCCGCCGCGAAACGCCCCGCCCGCCGCGCCAGGCGCCCCCGCGGGCCACTCCCGGACAGCGTGCTGCGGGTCCTGAACTCCATCGGCGACTGCCCGGCCTTCATCCGCAACGGCCGACTCGACATCCTGGCCACCAACGCCCTCGGCCGCGCCTTGTACAGCCCGCTCTACACCAGCGGCGCCCACCAGCCGGTCAACATCGCTCGCTTCCAGTTCCTCGACCCCGCCGGCCGCGACTTCTTCCCCCACTGGGAGGAGGCCGTGAACACCGCCGTCTCCCTGCTCCGCACCGAGGCCGGCCGCGCGCCCGGCGACAGCGAGCTGACGAATCTGATCGGCGAGCTCGTCACCCGCAGCGACGAGTTCCGCACCGCCTGGGCCAAGCACAACGTGCGCCTGCACTACACCGGCCGCAAAGCCTTCCGGCACCCGGCCATCGGCGAGATCAGCCTCGACTTCGACGCCATGGAGCTGCCCGCCCACCCCGGCCTGACCCTCACCGCCTACAGCGCCCCGCCCCATACCCCGGAGCACGACAAGATCCAGCTCCTCGCCGCATGGGCCGCCACCGAGAACGCCCCGTCCCCCAGCAGCCCGGCATCCACCGACCGGCAGGAATGAGACACGGGGAACGGACGGGTCCGCTCGGGCCGACCGGATCATGATCTCCGAAAACTGGCTTCGCCTGAACCGGCGTCCCGCAGTTGCCGCCGCGGGTTGATCACCCAGGTGGCAGTGTCCCCGGCGGGACCGCGCGCGTTCGCGTCGGGTGCCTGGGCGGTGGCCGTGTCGAACACGGGCCGGCCTGCTGGCCGTTGTGGACGGGAGTCCCCGAGGCGGGCGCCGGTGCCGGCTCTAACATGGCGGGCATGACGGGAACGCGGGTGGGGGCGGTCGGGTGGCTGCTGCGTGAGGTGGCCGCGGTCGGCCGGGGCGTGGCGGGCGCGGGGCCGGAAAGTGGTGCCGTGCTGGGGGTGGTGGAGCGGGCGCGGCCCGCGCGGTCGGTGGCGGGGAAGGCCGCCGCCGCGGGTGGGGTCGACGACGAGACGGCCTTATTCCTCGGCGAGTTGACGGGGCGTCATCTCGCTGCGGACGCGGGGCGCTGGTGCGGGCTGTACGAGGCGCTGGCCGGGTACCGGGGTGGTCTGCCCGAGTTGCTCGCCACGCTGCCGGTGCCGCAGGTGTCCGGGGAGACGCTCCGTCCTCCCGTGCCCCGCAGTGTCCACCGCACGCTTGGCCTGCTCCTGGAGCACGCGGAGCCGCGGCATGCCGCCGCCGCGTTCGCCGCCCTGCCCGAGGGGGTGGCGGCGGAGCTGCTGGCCGGCGGGGCTCTGCCGGGGGACGCTCTGCTCACGGCGGTCGTCGAGCATGGGGACACGCGCACGCGGGCGGCCCTGGCGCGTCATCCCCGGCTCGACACCCGGGTCCTCGCCCGGCTGGTCGCGGTCGGTGACGCCCGGGTCGCCGCGGCCGTCTACCGCAACCCGCGCACCACCCCGTCCCTGCGCCGCACCATCGCGGAACGGCTCGATGCCGTGCCGCTGGACGACGCGTTGCGTGCCGAGCTGACGGCGCCGCACGGCCGAGTCCCGCGTACCTGGCTCGTGCCGCTGCTCGGCTCGGGCGACCCGCAGCTCGTGGTGCCGGCGCTGAGGTGGGGTGTGCGTCAAGTCGCCCAGCAGTACGCACTGTTGAGGATCTGGGAGCGGACCGGCCCGGACGCCGTACGGGCCCTGCTCGGCGACCCCGCCGCAGTCCGGTGGCTCAGCCGGTCCGTCGTGGACGCGGTCGTCGCGGCCCTGGCCGCTCCGGGCGACGAGGGGCTGCGCCGGCTGCGCGCGCAGGGCGAGCCGTACGCGGACCCGGCCCGGCTGCCCGCGCTGCTTGCCACCGCCCGGGGCACCAGCACCCTGCGTCACCTGCTGTCCGAGCCGTACGCCCATGATCTCGGCGCGCTCGCCGCGGCCCATGCCGTGACCCCGTTCATGCCCAGGGCCTGCGAGGAGCTGGCCCGCCACGAGGCGGCGAGCGATGCGCAGCGCCAGGCGTTCCGGCTGAGTGTCCTCAACGAGCCGTGGCGGGCCGGGGGCCGTCGTGCGGGGAACACCACCCCGCCCGCGGCGCGCCTCGCAAAGGAGGAACTCGACGAGAGCGCCGCCGTCTGGGCGGAGGGCATGGCAGCGGCGGGGCTCCTCGACCCGGTCGAGCTGATCGGCACCGCGCGTCCCGCTGCCCGCGCCCTGGACGCGCTCGCTCGCCTCGCCGGGCGGGAGCTGCTGGGCGCGGCGGCGGCCGCCGAGCTGCGCGCGCTGACGCAGGCGCATCTGGACGAGCGGGAGCGGGCCTGGGCGGCGCTCGATGTCCTGCTGCCCGGATACGGGGGTACGGTCGCGGAGCTGATAGCCGAGGCGGGCAAGGCCACGGCGGCCGCTGCCGCCGAGCCCGAACCCGAGTCCGAGACCGAATCCGAGTCCGAGTCCGAGTCCGAGTCCGAGTCTCCGGCCGGGCCCGTGACACCGGCCTCGGCACCCGCGCCCCGGGGGGCCTTCCACCGGCGTGAGCGTGTGCACGCTCTGGCTGCGCTCGACCTGCTGTACTCCCTCGCCCCGGAGGGTGCGCCGCGGCCGAAGGATCCGCGGGTGCTGCGCGCGCTGACCGGGTACGAGCCGGCGACCCTGCCCGGCCTCGCCGTCCCCCGCTGGTTCGCCGCCGCCTGCGCCCTCCAGGGCGTCCCCGTGCCCGGGAACGCTCTCGCGGGTGAGGCGCCGAGCCTCGCGCAGGTGCGTGCGCGGCTCCCCGAGACGTACGGGTCCGGCGCGCAGCACACCGAACGCGCCTACGTGCAGGGGGTGTTGTCCCCCGATGAGCTGCTCGCCCTGCTGCCCGCGCGGCGGCTTCTGCTGCTGCCCTACGACTGGAGGCGACTCGCGTTCGCCGACGCCTGGCGGGCCGCGCTCGCCCGCCGGCTGCGCGCCCGGCTCGGCACCGATCCCGACGCCTGGCTCCGCCTGGCCGCGGCCGTGACGGCGTCCGAGGCCGCCTCGGAGGGGCTGACGTGGGCGGAGTTGGTGGAGCGCGCGCAGTGCGGAGCCGGCCCGGCGGCGAGCGCGAGGGCGTCCATCGGCGGCACCCGGCCGGGCACCCCCGACGAGGCGATCGGGCTTCTGGAGCGCGGTGACCATCTGTGGGCCTGGCCGGAGGGCACCCTGCTCTGCCTGGCCGACGCGGAGGTGGTCGACGCCGTACTGCCCCGGCTCGGCCCCGACGGGCCCTGGCTGCTGGCCGCGTACCTGCTGCGCTACGACCGTACGCCGCGCGTCGCTCTGGACCGGCTGCTCGCGGGCCGGGACCGCGACGCGCTGCGTGTGCTCGCCGCGCAGTCCCGGTGGATGGAGCGGAGTGGCGCGGTGGAGCGCCTCGTCGACCTCGACGACCCCGAGGTCGACCTGGTCCTGCTGGGGCACTGGATGCCCCGGTCCGCCGTCCACCGGATCGTGGCCCGGTCGCGGCCCGGTGCCGGGCGGCCGTCGCTGGGTGCGCGGGTGCTGGCCGACTGGCGTGCCGGGGGTGCCGGCTGGCCGGCCGGCGGTCTGATGTGGCTGTGCTCCGCGGAACCCGATCTCGTGGAGGAGTTGCTCGAAAGACAGGGCCGGCATCTTGGCTTCGGGCATCAACTGCTGGGCTGTCTGCGGGTGTTCGAGCACGGTGGTGCCGACCGGCTGGCGCGGCTCGCGGGGCGGGACGTGCTCGGGCCTGCCGCCGCCGCCGTGTGTGTGAAGGCCCTGGCGTCCGCCGACCCCGTCGGCGTCCTTCGTGCCCGGCTCGGCCGTGAGATGGCGCCGGACAAGCTCGTCCGCAAGCTGCGGCGTGCCCAGAGCGCGCCGCGCGCACGTGATCTCGTCGAGTCCCTCCCGCCGGGCGAGCCCGTGGACTGGGCGGCTCTGGAAGCCGCGCACGCCGAGGAGCCGCTCCCGTTCTGGCAGGACATCGTCCGTCTGGACGGTGTCCCCGAGGACGTACGGCTGCGGCATGCGGCGCTGCTGCCCGAGCCGGGCCCGGACGGCCTGCCCGGCGGCGCGCGGCTCACCCGGGAGCGGGCCCGGCACGGTCTGGGCGGCCAGTTCCACTGCGCGCCGTCCACCCAGGTGGACGGGCTGCTCACGGCGGGGTTCCTCGATGGCGCGGACCTGGTGCGCCTGGCGGCCCCGGCCGGGTGGCTGCTCGCCTACCTGGGCGGCGCCGCCCGCCGCACGGACGCGCCGCCCGGGGCCGCCGAGGCCCGGGCCCTCCTCGCGGACCTCGTGCGCTCCGGGCTCGGCACGGATCCGGCGGCCTGGCACCGGGTCGCCGAGCGGCTGACGGGCCTCGACGCCGAGTGGGATCCGGTCTCGACGGTGGAGGCGCTGCTGACCGCCTGACAGTGCTTCGTCGGGTTCTAGTTCAGTCGCGCCGGTTGAGGGCGGGGCGGGCCCCCGTACCGCCTTCTCAGGTCAAATTCCCGAAACCAGTGCGAGGCCGGTGACCAGGACGAAGAGCAGGACTACGGCCGCGACGATGAACAGGGCCTCGGCGGCTTCCCTGGACTTGGGCGTCGAGAACGCTTTGGAGAACTTTCCGGCACACCGTGTCATCCAGATCGGCGACGAGAGAAGAAAGCCGAAGAAGAGAACCAGCACGAGATCGATCATGTCTTCCCAGGTGTTCGGGGACGGGTCCGTCCGTTGAGGTTCAGCCGGTGAGGCGGATGGCGCGCAGGGTTTCCTGGGGGTCCAGGAAGGCGAGGGTCCGGCCTGCGGCGAAGGGGCTGCTCCTGCGGATGCTCCATGTGAACTCGCCCTGCCACAGCGTGTGGCCGTCCGTGGAGCGCAGGATGCGCACTGTCTCCCTGCGCTGGAACAGCCTCGCGGTGCGGGAGTGACGGACCATGGTGTAGTCGCCCGCGGAGTCGATGCCGAGGTTCTCGCCGCCCGTGGTCCGCCAGCGTTCCGTGCCGTCCTCGGCGCGGAGACAGACCGCGCCGTCGGGTGTGGGCAGGACGAAGCCGCCGGGGGTGGCCACCGGGCCGGGGTCGCGGTCCGCGGAACCGTAGTCGCCCTTGAAGGTCCATTTCCGGTTGCCGGTGCGGACGTCGACGGCGGTGGGTCTGCTGCGCTCGCCGTCGAGGCGGGGCAGCAGGAGGGTGGTGCCCGAGAGGGGGGCCGCCGGGGGATCCTCGCGCATGGTGCCGTCGCTGCCGGGTACGGTCTTGATCTCGGACAGGGGGGTGCGCCACTTCTCCTGTCCCGTGGCGGTGCCGCGCAGGACGAGATCGATGCGGTCCTTCTCACCGTGCTCGTGGAAGAGGACCGCGTCGCCCGTGCGCAGCGGCGCGCTGGTGGAGTCCCCCGAGTCGCCGTAGGGGGTCATGCGGGGCTGCTCCCACAGTTTCCTTCCTGTGGTGCCGTCGAGTGCCGTCGAGCCCACCAGGGCCAGGTCGCCGATCGCCGTGATGCCTCCCGGTCCGGGCACCGACTGGTTCCAGCGTTCCTCGCCGGTGCGTGCGTCGAAGGCGGTGACGTACTGCTGGCTGGGGTCGCCGCTGCCGAAGACGACCAGTGCGCTGCGGTCGAGTACGTGCAGGTCGTAATCGTCCTTGTCGTACGCCTCCCGCTTCCAGCGGGTCCTGCCGGTGGCGCCGTCGAGGACGTACAGCATCGGGATCAGGTCCTCGGGCAGCTGGACCAGCACGATCACGGTGTCGCCGCCGTTGAGTGCGACGGTCTCGGAGCGTCCGTGCAGGGGCCAGTCGAGGCCGAGGTCGCGTTTCCACAGACGCTTGCCGCTGTCGAGTGCGAACGCCTGGATCAGGGCGGTGTCATGGGCGGGGACGAAGCAGCGTCCGCCGGACCGCACGGGCTCGTCGTAGCCCCCGCCGCCCGCGGTGCCGAGGTCGTAGGACCAGGCGAACGGGTCGTGTCCGGGGCTGCCGGTGAGGTAGACGCCCGCGGAGACGCCGGCCGTGGCCACAGCGGCGATTCCGGCGCCGCGCAGGAGGAGTTCGCGGCGGCTCGGCGCGGTGCGGCCGGTCTGTCCCGGGGCGTCGAGACGCGTGGCCGTGACCGTGGGGGCGGCCTCGGGTGGTGCGGCGGTGTCCGCGGGTCCGGGGCGGGGGGAGGGCGCGGGCGCCGCGGGTACGGGCCGGCCGTCCAACTCGCGCAGTGCGTCGGCGAGTTCGCCGGCCGAGCCGTACCGGTCACGGGGGTTCTTCTCCAGCAGGCGGAGGATCAGCCGGTCCCATGCGGGTGAGATGTCCGGCGCCACGCTGCTCGGCGCGGGTGGCGCGTCGTTGAGGTGCGCCGTCAGGAACCCGAGGGTGTCGGGTGCGGTGAACGGCGGCCGCCCGGTGCGCAGTTCGAACAGGAGACAGCCCACCGCGTACAGGTCGCTGCGCTGCTCGGGGTAGCCGCGGGCTTGCTCGGGCGCCATGTACGCGGCCGTGCCGACCACGAGTCCGGTGCGGGTCAGCCGGCCGTCGGTGGCCGAGGGGTCGGCGGCGCGGGCGATGCCGAAGTCGAGGACCTTCACCCGGCCCGACGAGGCGACGAAGATGTTGGCGGGCTTGATGTCGCGGTGCAGGACGCCGACGGAGTGTGCCTCCGCGAGGGCCTCGCAGATCTGCGCGCCCCAGCGGGCCGTGTCCGCCCCGCCGACCGGGCCTCTGCGGACGGCGGCCTCCAGGCCCTCGCCGCGCAGCAGTTCCATGACCAGGAACGGTGTGCCGCCGTCGGCGGTGGCGGCCGTGCCCAGGTCGTGAACGGTCACGATATGCGGATGCTGCAGCGCGGCGGTGATCCGCGCCTCGCGCAGGAAGCGGGCGCGTGCCTCGTCGGCGGTGCTGCCGCCGCCGGCGAGTACGGAGATCACCTTGACGGCGACCGCGCGCCCCAGGACCTCGTCGCGGGCCTCCCACACCTCCCCCATCCCGCCCTGCCCCAGCAGCCTGACGAGCCGATACCGGTCGGCCAGTATGCGAGCCTCCACAGCGCCAAGTCCCCCGTATCGCACCTTGGTTCCGGCAAACTGAACGCAGCGTAGCCCCGGCAGGGGGGCGTGCGTGCGGTCGGGTGGGCGGCGGAAACGGTGGATGCGGGGGCCGCCGGCGGGGCGCGGCCGGCGGTTCCGGCGGCCGGGCCCGGCGACGAGAGGCGTTCTCAGTTCACGTCTTCTCTGGCGGACGGCAGGGTGGGGGGGCGGCACAGCCAGCCGTTGATGGCGAAGCGGCTGTCCTCGGGCCTTCTGCTCGGGCAGCCGACCTTGCGGACCTCGTGCAGGACGGTCGGGCGGAAGAAGACGATGCTGTCGTGTTCGGGTTCGTAGTCCCGCCATGTGCACCCCTCCCACGTCGGGGTCTTCTCCGGGTCGACGGGGTGGAACGCGTCGAACACGCGCAGGGCGCCGCCTTGGAAGGGGCGTGGGGTGCGGTGCAGGTAGTAGACGAAGGTGAGCAGGCGTTCGGTGTATCCGCGGCCGTCGGTGTCCCGGTGGGCCCGGTAGAAGTCGCCGTCGTTGTGCACGTTGAGGCAGTAGCTGGGTTCGGTGTCGTGGCAGGAGACGCGGAGGGTGTTCTCGACGACCTCCAGCACCTCGTCGATGGCCTCCAGCAGTTCCGGGGCGCCGAACCACGCGGAGCGGGAACGGCGCACCTCCGGCTTCACCGAGCTGCCGTCGACCGTGGAGGGCGCCATGGCGCCGCCTGCCTCCGCGGTGACCCTCTCCAGCAGGGTGGCCGAAGCCCGCTTCCCGAGGAAGTCGGTGATGCGGCAGACCGTCACCGGAAGCCGCCAGACCGCGTCCGCGGACACCCGCGGCGGCCGTTCCTGCGTACCGGATGCCGCTGTCGCCAGGTCTCGCACTGTCATCGTTCCCTGCCCTCACCATCGCCGAATGTGACATACACGATGAAACGGACAGATCCTAGGGGCCCTCAAGGAGTCGGCGAGGGTGATGACTTGCCCATGAGCCGTCTTCCGCGCAGGGAAATTCCGCCGATTAGCTGAACTCCTCACATTATCCGTCAATTGATCCGATTTGCTTGACGTGTAGGCGTTTGGAGAATATAAACCGCCAAAAATCGTGCGGAACCCTCACGCTTGCTGTCACGTTCGGGAACTTGCCCGAAAACTGTTGATGGATGGAGTGCCTGCGTGAGTCCTGAGTTCAAGTCGACTCCACCGCTCGGACCGCTGGCCCGGGACAGATGCATGAAGGCCAGCATGATCGCCTCGCTCGCGCTGGCGGTGGTCACCGGAGTCGCCTCCCCCTCCACGGCGGCCGCGCGCGGCCTGTCCGTGAAGCCGGCCACGTCGCACGGCAAGGGGTCTCACCACGGTGGCGACGGCTGCAAAAAGAAGCAACACGGTTCCAGCGGGTACGGAAAGCAGCACTCGGGCGGAAAGGGGTGCGTGGGCCCCACGGGTCCGACCGGCCCCACCGGCCCCGCGGGCCCGACGGGTGCGACGGGTGACACGGGTCCGGCCGGACCGGAGGGCCCGACGGGTCCGGCAGGTCCGACGGGCGACACCGGTCCGGCCGGGCCGGAGGGTCCGCCCGGAGAGAACGGACTGCCCGGCGAGCCTGGCCCGGCCGGGGAGAACGGACTGCCCGGGGAACCGGGCCCGGCCGGGGAGAACGGACTGCCGGGCGAGCCGGGTCCGCCCGGAGAGATGGGTCTGCCCGGCGAGCCGGGCCCGGCAGGAGAGAACGGACTGCCCGGAGAGCCGGGTCCGCCCGGAGAGCCGGGTCCGCCCGGAGAGATCGGGCCGCCCGGGGAACCGGGTCCGCCCGGGGAGAACGGACTGCCGGGCGAGCCGGGTCCGCCCGGAGAGATGGGTCTGCCCGGTGAGCCGGGGCCGGAGGGTCCGCCCGGACCGGCGGGTGCGTCGGGATGCTCCGACATCGACGCCACCCAGGACCTGGGCAACTACGAACTCCGGTCCGCGGTGACCAACGGCGGTCAGACGTACGTGGCCATCCGCAACGACACCGGCGACGTCGCCGGGCCCTTCACGTGGATCAACCTCACCGACCACCCGGGCTATCCGGGAAGGGATGTCGTCTGCAGCGCGTCGATCAACGAGACCAACGCGTTCACCGGGCAGCCGCACCCGGTGCGCATCAACGTCCTCACCACGGGTGGGCAGGTCTACGAGACCACATGCACCGCGAACCCGACGGCGCCGGGCGGGGCGACGCTGGAGTGCGACAACAATCCCTGGGAACCGCTGGTCTCGCCGGAGCCGTAAGCCGGCCTCCTCGGGATCTTCGAGATCCTCGAGAATGAAGAGCCCCTCTGCCCTGAGTCTCCTCAGGGCAGAGGGGCTCTCGCTCCAGGCGTCAGATGTCGGATGCCGGATGCCGGATGCCGGATGCCGGATGTCAGTCTCCCGTCAGCAGCTCCTGGGATGCTCTTTCACGTGACCGGCGCTGGGACATCACCCGGGGCCGGGAACGAGGAGAGGTGCCCGGAGTGGTTGATCGGGGACCAGCGAGCGCGTCTCGAGGTCGGATCCTTCAAGGGTCCACGCAGGTTCGAATCCTGCCCTCTCCGCCACGCACGACACCGGTGAGCCGATGGCGGCAGACCGCCCCGTGCCGCGGTGCGGTCTGACCCCTCCGGGGCCCGTCGTCATCCAGCGCTCGGTGCCACGGCCAATGCGTCGATCTCGACCCGGAAGTCCGGGTGCACCAGGCCGGCGACCCTCACCAAGGAGCAGGCGGGCGGGTGTTCCGCGTCCTGGTGCTCGTCCCGTACTTTGCGGAACGCGCCCAGGTCGTCCAGATCGGTCAGGTAGACGGTCAGTTTGACGACGTGTTCCAGGCCGGAGCCCGCTGCCTGAAGTGCGGTGGCCAGATTCGCGTAGACCTGCCGGACCTGGGCCTCGGCGTCCTCTTTCCCCACCAGTTTGCCGTCGCTGTCCACCGGGACCTGGCCCGAGACGGCGACCATCGCCCCGGTGAAGGCGACCGCGTGGCTGTAGCCGTTGACGGGCGGTGAACCGTCGGGACGTATGAAGTGCTCCATGGCGCCGATCATGCCACGACCGGAAACCGGCCCCTGCCGGTGCCCGATTCACCGATTCGGAAGTGCAGTTGGGGCTGCCGTCATGTTCCGTGCGTTGCCGGCATAACGGTGGTACGCACGTCGGCAACTCCTGTCCGCACCGCGGTTTTAGCGTGGCAGCGACGGCACTGGAGCACGCTTTTGTGCGCGATACAGGTTGTCTCGCCGGGAGGGCCGGTGCAGACGCGAAGGCCGGTGTCCTCATTCGACATGCCCGTGGCAGGGCCACCGAAAGGACCTTCATCATGCGATTCCGAGGAATACGTCCGCGCACCTCCCAAGCGCTGGCCGTCGCGGCCGCCCTGGCTGTCGCCGGGGTGGCGGTGCCGGTCACCCAGACGGTCGCGCAGGCCGCCCCGGTCGCGGCAGAAGAGGGCCCCAAGCCGACGATCGTGCTCGTCCACGGCGCGTGGGCGGACGCGTCGAGCTGGAACCCGGTGATCAGCCGCCTCCAGCACGACGGCTACACCGTCGTCGCCCCGCCCAACCCGCTGCGCGGCGTCGACTACGACGCGCAGACGCTGAAGGACTTCCTGGCCACTGTTCAGGGCCCGATCGTCCTGGTGGGCCACTCCTACGGGGGCGTGGTCATCACCAACGCCGCCGCGGGCAACCCCGACGTCAAGGCCCTGGTCTACGACGACGCCTACATCCCCGCGAAGGGCGAGACGGTGTTCCAGATCAACGCCGCCAAGCCTGGTTCGTGCGTCACCGCCGACCCGTCGACGTTCCTGAACCTGGTGCCCTACCCCGGCGCTCCCGAGGGGGACTACGACGCCTACCTGAAGGTCGCGCCCGACGGCGCTTACCAGGGGTTCGCCGGCTGCTTCGCCAACGGTGTGCCCAGCGGCCAGGCCAGGCTCCTGGCGGCCGGTCAGCGTCCCTTCGCGGTCAGCGCCGGATCCGAACCGTCCGGCACGCCCGCCTGGCAGTCCATCCCCTCCTGGGCCGTCGTCGGGACCGCCGACCACGTCATTCCCCCCGCCGAGCAGCTGGCCATGGCCACCCGTGCGCGGGCTCATGTCACCAAGGTCGACGCCGGTCACCTCTCCCTCCTCACCCGGCCCGGCGTGGTGAGCGACGTCATCCTCGATGCCGCGCGATCGGCCGTCCGCTCCTGACCCCTCGGCGTCGGCCCGCGTGACGCGGCCGCGGGTCTCCCCGGCGGTCGGCGACGAGAGCTGAGCGCAGGGAGCCGGCGTCGGTTCCCGACGCCGGCTCCACGGTGTCGCTGCCGCTCACCGGGGGCCGCTCCGTGTGACGCGCTGAGGGCTCAGTGCCAGGGCTCGTAGTACGGGTTGCCCTGGCAGTCGTCCATGATCTCGGTCTTCTTGACCTTGTCGACCGGGCAGACGCCGATGATGTACTGCCGGGCGACACCGCCGGGGAAGGCGACCTCCAGCTGGTCGGCCCACCTGTGGGTGTCGCCGATGGTCTTGTTGACGTCGATGCCGCCGGGGGCGTCGATGTAGTAGTTCCAGCCGGACTTGTACCAGGTCTTGTAGAGATCGTGGTCGTAGGACGTCGAGACGTACGGCGAGGGCTGGTTGACGAGGACGTACTTCTCGATGTCGTACTGGCCGTTCATGTCCTTGGGGAAGAAGCCGACCGGGAAGATCTTGTCGGGCGAGCGGCTGTCGCTGCGGTAGAGGGTGCCGCAGGTGGTGCGCCACACCGGGTTCGGGGTGATGCGGTCGATGTCGAGGTCGGGGTCGGGGTCGGCGGCGGCCCGCAGTCTGTCCGCGAACTGGGGGCAGTTGGGGGCCGCGAGGGCGGGGGCGGGGGCGGCGGCCGACGTGGCGAAGACGGCGGTCAGGCACAGGACGAGGGCTGCGGCGCGCCGCCGCACAGAGGTGGTGATCACGCCCGGATCCTGACGGCCGCACGGTCGCGGGTGGGGGATTTTCACTCTTCGGGCGGCGAGTCAACTGACCTGTGCTCGAAGGACGTTCTACATCCAGAGTGTCCGGGACGGTGCCGTCACACGTGCCACGGGCCGCCCCGGCTGCTTCCGCTCCTCGTACGGCGGCGGCGCGCTCTGCGCGGACCGCCCTTCCGGCATGCCGGCCGGGAGAATCCGCACCCCCCGTGTCAGGCCGGCGCGAACGCTTTGCGGTGCCGCGACATGTAGAGGGTGAGAGCCCTGAGGACGGGGACGGATGAGGAGAGGTGTGGACAGCGACGATGAGACACTCAGACGCGCCCGGCACGACCCGGCGGCGTTCGAGCCGCTGGTGGACCGGCACTCCGCGACGCTGCACGCGTATCTGACCCGGCGGTGCGGGCCGGCCGCCGACGACCTGCTCTCCGAGGTGTGGCTGACGGCGTACGCGCGCCGCGCGGAGTTCAGGGTCGTGGAGGCGGGCACGGTCCGCGGCTGGCTGTTCGGGATCGCCCGCAACCACGTGCTGGCGCACTGGCGCAGGACCGCGCGCCCGCCCGCGCCCGACGGCGGTGCCCCGCAGCGCGACGACGGGTGCTGGGACGCGGTCGACGACCGGCTGGACGCCGCCCGGCTCCGGCCCGCCCTGCGCGCGGCCCTGCGCGAACTGCCGCCCGTGGAGCGGGAGATGCTCGTTCTCACCGCGTGGGAGCAGCTGACGCCCGCCGAGGCCGCCCAGGCCGTGGGCATCTCCGCCGGTACCGCGCGTTCGCGTCTGCACCGGGCCAGGGTGCGGATGCGCGACCTGGTGGCGGGCCACCCCGCCGAACCGCCGGCCGCCGGCCGGCCGCTTCCCTTCGCTTCGAAAGGTGCCCAGACGTGATGGAGCCGAGCCCTCGCGACCTGCCGTTCCCCGGGTGGGACGAGCTGGTGGCCGCCGGTGCGGTGCCGGCGTCGGATCCGGCGGTGCTGGCGTCGGCCCGCGCGGCCGTCGCCGCGGCCGTGCGCCGCGACCGCGAGCAGGCCGCCGCCCCGGGCGCCGCGCCGGTGCCGGCCGCCTCGCCCGCGTCGTCCGCTTCCGCTCTGCCCGGCCTGGGCGAGGCGGGAGCGCGGGCGGACGTGCCGCGCCGTCCCCGGTGGCGCAGGCCGGTGCTGCGTGTCGTGGTCACGGGTCTGTCGGCTGCCGCGGCCGCCGCGGCCGTGCTCACCGTCGCGCCTTCGCCCGCGGACCGGCACTCCGGCCCGCGGGCCGCGCACAGCACCGGCGGCGGCGCGACCGCGTCTTCGTCGTTCCTGACCGAACTGGCCGCCGACCAGTCGGCCCGCCCCAGCACCTGGGACGACGCCCCGTACTGGAAGGTCGCGTACACCCGGGCCCACGCCGACGGCACGGTGTTCGGCCGTATGACGGTCTATCTGGCGCACCGTGCGGGCCTGACGTCCCACCTGCGGCACACGCTGCCGGTGGCGGGGGACAAGACGGCGCCGGGACCGTGGCGGTTCGCCGTCGGCACCGGCGGTCTGACGTGGGACCAGCTGACCCGGCTGCCCACCTCGCCGGCCGCGCTGCGCGCGCGGTTGCGGCCGTATGCCGAGCCGGAGCAGGACCCGTCGGAGGCGGTCTTCGTCACCGTCGGCGAGCTGCTGGCGTCACCGGCCCCGCCCAAGGTGCGTGCCGCGTTGTTCCGCGTGGCCGCCGAGCTGCCGGGGGTACGGGTGGCCGGACCGGCGACCGACAGCACCGGCCGTCGCGGCACCGCCGTGGAGCGCGGTGACGGCACGGTCGTCGTCCGCTATCTCATCGATCGCAGCGGCCAGTTGCTGGAAACGGTCGTCTTCGCCGTGCACGCCCTGCCGGCGGTCCCGCCGGCGCAGCGGCCGCAGAGCCTGGCCGATCTGAACGGCGTGTCCCAGGGCCGTGGCGCCGGCGGCAGCCGGCCCGCGGTGCCGGCGGGCGGCGTGGTCGAGCGCACCACCTACACCTTCATCGGCCCCGCGACCAGTCCCAGCTGACCTCTCCGGCCGGGCGTTCCGGCCGGTCCACCTCTTGGGGAGAACAGATCATCATGTCCCTCGTCATGTCCCGTTCCACGTGGGTGACGGCCGTGACCGCCGCGTTCGTCGCGTCGGTCACGGCGGGGTCCGGCACCGCCGGCGCCCAGAGCGCGGTTCCCGCCGCGGCCGCGTCCCGCGGTGCTCATCCTGTCGTCGCGTCCGGGGCCGCGGCCGTGCCCTCGATCGGCCCGGGCTGGAGCGCGGCGGCGCTGCCGGTGAGCGGCACCGTCCTCACGGGCGTCGCCCAGCCCGACGCGGGCACCACCTGGGCCGCCGGTTTCCGCCTCACCCCGGCCGGCAAGGGCAGCCTGCACGCGCCGGTCCTGCTGACCCGGCAGGGCAGCGCGCCGCAGGGCTGGACCGAAACGCCCACCGCGCCTCTGCCCGCCGGCGCCGAGACCCGCTTCAACGCCGTGACCGCGCTCCCGCGCGGCGGCGGCTGGCTGGTCGGGGACGGCTCCGCACAGGCCGGCGGTATCGTCACCGAGCACTGGGACGGTACTTCCTGGACGCTGGTTGCCGCGCCCCTCCCGGACAATACCTACGCGGACGACGCCGGCATGGTCAGCGTGTCGGGCCGCGCGGCCGACGACGCGTGGGCGGTGGGCTACGTGCAGCTCCTCGACGGCACCGGGACCGCTCCGGACGGCCATACGCTCTATGTGACGCATCAGGCGGGCCTGGCCGAACACTGGGACGGCACCGCGTGGACGGCCGTGCGGCTCCCCGAGGTGGGCGGCGGCTTCCTGCTCACCGGCGTGACCGAGATCGCCGCGGACGATGTGTGGGCGGTCGGCAAGGACGACGACGACCAGCCGCTGCTGCTGCACTTCGACGGGCACGCATGGCGCCGCATCGCCACCCCGTCGTACGCGGGCGTGGGCGGCGCGCTGAACGCGGTCGCCGCGGGCGGGCCGGACGACGTGTGGGCGGTGGGCCGGGTCACGCGCGACGACGCCGACGCGGGCCACGCCCTGGTGCTGCACTGGGACGGCCGCGGCTGGCGGCAGGTCGCGGCGCCCGAGGAAGCCGGCCGGCTCAGCGCCGTGGCCGTCACGGACCAGGGGGTCGTCGCCGTCGGCCGCGACGCCACCGCGGACTATCCGGGCCCGGGAGCGGACGGTTATGCGATCCGCCTGTCCGGCGGCCGGTGGTGCTCGCTGGGCCTGCCCTCCGGCACGCTCTTCGACCCTTCGGGGGTGGCCGTCTCGCCGCAGCGGCAGATCACGGCCGTCGGCGTCGTCGCCGACCCCGGCCAGTCGGAGCCGCAGCCGATGGTGCTGACGAGCGGCGGCTGACCGGGGCGCGGCGGTGCGGTCACCGGTCGGCGACGGCTCTGGGGTCGACGTCGCAGTGAGCGATCTCCTCCACGCGCCCCGAACTGATGAGGGGTACCCGGAGGGTTGTCTTGTCCTTCGCGGGTACCGACACCTGGTCGCCCGTGTCGACGAGGGTGATGCCGCGCGCGTCCTTGAAGTTGATCTTCACGGTGAACAGGCCCTCGCGTCCGTTCGGGTTGCGGACCTCGACGGTCGCGTAAGGGTCCGCCACGCTCGCGCAGTGGACGAGCACCGCGGTGCCGTCCTTGAGGGGCTGGGCGGTGGCGTGGGAGGGGAACGCCGTGGGGGTGGACGGGTGGGTGGTCCGTGAGGGGTGTGATCCGCCGCCGCTGTCACTGGAGCTCGTCGCGGAGTCGGACGAGTCGCTGCCGCGCGGCGTCGGTGAACTGTCGTGGTCCTGGCGGGAGTTGCTGCAGCCGCCGCCGTCGTCGCTGTGCCCGCCGCTCTTGTGGTCATGGCCTGACGAGAAGCCGGTCAGGGCCAGCACGACCGTCGCCGACACCGCTGTGATCTTGAGTCCACGCCCCCGTGCATACATGCCGTCACTCTATCCACAGCCGTCACGGGCCGGCCCGAGTGGTCCCGTCGCAGGTCGCAGGGGCCGCGTCGGGCGGGTACGCGTCCGCGGGCGCGTCAGGTCAGAAGGGGGCCTGAACCGACGTAGGCGTGGGCGAAGGGGGCGGCGTCCGGGCCGTGGGTGATGCGGTGCAGGCCGGCGCGCTTGAGGCCGAGGGCGAAGCGGCGGGCGACCGGGTCGGTGACGTGGGGGTCCATCATCACCAGGCCCATGAGGCGGTGGGAGAACTCCTGGACCTGCCAGATCTCCCGCAGCCGCCGCTCGCTGTAGGTGTCGAGCGGCCGTTCGTCGCCCTGCCGGTAGTAGGTGATCAGCGCGCGGGTGAGGTCGGCGACGTCGGCGACGGCCAGGTTGGCGCCCTTGGCGCCGAACGGGGTGATGATGTGCGCGGCGTCCCCGGCCAGCAGCAGCCGGCCGTGGCGGAGCGTGCCGGGGATGTGCCCGCGCATCAGCAGGGTGCCGATGTCGCTGAGCTTTCCGATGGACGGGCAGAGGTCCTCGCCGGCGGTGGCCAGCCGGCGGGTGAGTTCCTCGCGGATCCGGGAGTCGGGCCAGTCGGCGGGGGTCTCGCCCTGGGCTATCTGGAGGTAGAAGCGGCTGATGCTGCTCGTGCGCGGCATCATCCCGGCGAAGCCGTGCTCGCTGATCGTGTAGACGACGCCCTCGGCGGGGCGGTCGACCTCGGCGAGGAGGGTGAGTGTCTCGTAGGGGAAGCGGATCGAGGCGGGTGGGGCCGGTGCGCCGTCCGGCCCGGTGTCGGGCAGCAGGGTGCGGGTGACGCCCTGGTGGCCGTCGCAGCCGATCACGAAGTCGCAGTCGACTTCCAGGCCGTCGCACACGACGCGCGGTGACGGTCCCTGCAGGCCGGTGACCTCGCGGACCGGGCGGGAGAAGAGCGGCGGCCGTCCCGCCGCGGCGAGCACGTCGCACAGGTCGCGGACGAGGAACTGCTGCGGGTAGACCCAGTGGTGGCAGCCGCCGGTGAGTGCCGCGTAGTCCATGCGCAGGCGCAGGCCGGGGACCTGGAAGTCGGACCAGCCGGCCCGGCGGCCCTCCAGGAGCAGGCGGTCGGCCAGCCCGTAGGCCTTCAGGTACTCGACGGTGCGGTGTTCCAGGACGCCGGCCCGGCCGCGCTGCTCGATGTGCTCGCGGGAACGCCGTTCGAGCACCACATGGTCGATTCCGGCCTGCCCCAGTACGGCCGCGGTGACCAGCCCCGCCGGCCCCGCGCCGACGACGGCCACCTGCGTACGGACGCGCTGCTGCACTTCTTGGCCCCCCGATCCCTCAAGTGCACTGCCCCGCCGGACGATACCGCCCCGGACCCGCTCGCGGAGGCCGCCCGGGAAGTTCGGCCGGGGCACGGCGGGCGGCCGTGCGGGGAGCCGGGGTCCTTTTCTGAGGGACGGCAGGTGCTGCGCGGGGCGGCCTTCGTCGGCGGCCCGTTGTCAGTGGTGGGCGGCAGGATGCCGGGCATGACGACTCCTGTTGCAGTGATCGATGATGCCGCCGGCTATGCGCGGGCGGTCGAGGATGCCGGGCGTGCGGCTGCCGCCTACTACGCCGGTGGCACGTCGTCTCTGGACGACGACAGCTACGACCGTCTGGTGCGCGCGATCGCCGCGTGGGAGGCGGAACATCCCGCGCAGGTGCTGCCCGGCTCCCCCACCGGCAAGGTCGCGGGCGGTGCGGTGGAGGGGGACGTGCCGCACATCGTGCCGATGCTCAGCCTGGACAACGTGTTCTCCGACCAGGAGTTCACCGCGTGGACGGCCTCTGTGGGCAGGCGGATCGGTCGTGAGGTCACGCGGTTCCATGTGGGGCCGAAGCTGGACGGGCTGGCGGTCGCCGCCCGTTACAGCGGTGGCCGCCTCACCCAGCTGATCACTCGGGGGGACGGGACGGCCGGGGAGGACGTCTCGCACGCGATAGGCACCATCGAGGGGCTGCCCGCGGCCCTGGCCGAGCCGGTGACCGTGGAGGTGCGGGGCGAAGTCCTCATGACCACCGTCCAGTTCGAGCACGCCAACGAGGTGCGCACGGCGCACGGCGGACAGCCGTTCGCCAATCCCCGTAACGCGGCCGCCGGCACGCTGCGGGCCAGGGAGCGCGCCTACACGGTCCCGATGACCTTCTTCGGCTACGGCCTGCTTTCCGTGCCCGGCACCGACCCGGTCCTGGCCGAGCGGCTGAAGGCGGCCGCGCACAGCGAACTCATGGAGCTGGCCGCCGCGTTCGGGGTGCACACCAGTGCCCGAACCGCCGTCCCGGACACGGTCGCCGCGGATCCCGGGCAGGTTCTGGCCCGGGTGAAGGAGATCGCCGCCGCGCGTGCGGACCTGCCCTTCGGCATCGACGGCATCGTCGTCAAGGCCGACCTCGCCGCCGACCAGGAGGCGGCCGGGTCCGGCTCCCGCGCGCCGCGGTGGGCGATCGCCTACAAGCTGCCGGCCGTGGAGAAGATCACCCGGCTGCTGGAGGTGGAGTGGAACGTCGGCCGTACCGGGATCATCGCCCCGCGCGCCGTCCTGGAACCGGTCGTGATCGACGGCTCCACCATCACCTACGCCACCCTGCACAACCCGGCCGACATCACCCGTCGCGGTCTCCTCCTGGGCGACCACGTCATGGTGCACCGCGCCGGCGACGTCATCCCCCGGATCGAGGCTCCCGTCGCCCACCTGCGCACGGGCGACGAGAGGCCCGTCGTCTTCCCCGAGCACTGCCCCCGCTGCCAGTCCGACATCGACACGAGCGAGGAACGCTGGCGGTGTGCCCAGGGCCGCAACTGTCACCTGGTCGCCTCTCTCGCCTACGCCGCAGGCCGCGACCAGCTCGACATCGAGGGCCTGGGCCGGACCCGCATCGTCCAGCTCGTGGACGCGGGCCTGGTCACCGATCTCGCCGGCCTGTTCGCCCTGCGGCGCGACCAGTTGCTCGGCCTGGACCGGATGGGCGAAACCAGCACCGACAACCTCCTCGCCGCGATCGACAGGGCCAAGGGACAGCCGCTGGCGCGGGTGCTGTGCGCGCTCGGCATCCGCGGCACCGGCCGCTCCATGTCCCGCCGCATCGCCCGGCACTTCGCCACCATGGACCACGTGCGCGCCGCCGACGCCGAGGCGATGCAGCGGGTCGAGGGCATCGGTGCGGAGAAGGCTCCCTCGATCGTCGCGGAACTCGCGCAGCTCGCCCCGCTCATCGACGAACTCGCCGCGGCGGGCGTCAACATGAGCGAGCCCGGCGCGATGCCGCCCTCGGCCGCCGAGACCGGCCCCGACAGCGAAAGCGGCAGTGGCAGCGCGGCTGACGCGCCGGCCGGGTCGGGCCCGCTGGCCGGCATGACGGTGGTCGTCACCGGCGCCATGACAGGAGAGCTGGAACGGCTCACCCGCAACGAGATGAACGAGCTCATCGAACGGGCCGGAGGGCGCTCCTCCTCCAGCGTCTCGAAGAAGACGACGCTCGTCGTCGCCGGCGAAGGCGCCGGTTCCAAGCGGGCAAAGGCCGAACAGCTCGGCATCCGCCTCGCCGGCCCGGACGAGTTCGCCGCCCTCGTCGCCGGCCTCCTGGGCTGAGCGCCGTCCCCGGCTCCCGCGGCAAACGGGGGCCGGCTGGAGCGGCGTCGAGCCGCGGCATCAGCAGGCCCGCGCCGCAGGCGGCCATGAGGGTACGGCGGGACAGAGCCCTTCGGTCGCTGGTCGTCACCGCGCCGGCATGGCGTACCGCCACCGTGGCTACCGTCCCACGCGACGCGTTCGAGGTTGCGACCCCTCGCGCAGGCTCATCAGTAGCGTGACCGTGTGCCTCCTTCCCCGCGAGCGGTTCGCAGGGTCCTGGCCGGTGTGACGGCCGTCGCCGCCTCGGCGCTGACGCTGCTGGGCACGGCACCGGCGGCCGTCGCCGGCCGCGGCCACGCGGCGCCGCCCCCCGTGCGTGCCGCCCTGGTCCGTCCCCTGCCCGCGGACGGGCTGCGTGCCCTGTACGGGTCCGAGAACCGCACCCTGCCCACGCGGCGGCGCGCAGTGGCGCTGACTTTCAACGCCGCCTGGCAGACGGAGGGCCTGGAGACGGTGCTGCGCGTGCTGCGCCGGTACCGCGCCCCGGCATCTTTCTTCCTCACCGGTGACTTCGCCCACCGCCATCCACAGGCCGCCCGGGCCATCACGGAAGCCGGATTCGGCAACGGACACCAACGGCTACCTCGGCCCGGCCGGCGGCATGACCGTGCGGAAAGTCGTCCAGCGGGCCCTGGACGCCCTGCGCCCCGGGGAGATCATCGAGATGCACGTCGGCTCCGACGGTCAGAGCACGGTCCTCGACGCCGACGCCCTGCCCCGGCTGATCCGCGCCATCCGCGCCCGCGGCTACGACATCACCGACCTGCGCGGCGTCCTCGGCGGGGACGGCGTCGCCCGGGGAGGCCGTGTTCGGCTGCGTTGAGGATCTCGGTGCGCAGGCGGGCGCAGTCGGTCATTTCGCGGGTGTGGAGGGCGGGGTTCAGGGTGGCGAGGGGGGCGAGGCTCTTCTCGCAGGCCGTCACCTCGCGCAGTGCCTCGTCGAAGGCGCCGGTCCAGGCGAGGGTGTCGGCGAGGTTGTAGTGGCAGGTCGCGACGGCGAGCGCGTACTGCTCGGGCTCGGTGTGCGGTTGTGTCCCGTGTGTCAGTTCCAGTGCCTCGCGCAGGTGGGGCAGGGCCTCGCGCTGGTGGCCCAGCAGGGAGAGCGCGGCGGCGTACCGGGCGAGGGTGCTGGCCAGGGCGGACCGGTCGGCGGGCAGGCCGCACACGTCGAGGAGTATCCGGCGCAGGGCGGCCGCCTCGCCGAGGAGGCCTTCGGCGCGGTCCGCTCGCCCGGCTTCCAGGCATTCCTGGGCATGGGCTTCGAGCTGGGCCGCCACGCTGTCGCCGTGCTGGGCGGGGTCGCGGCGGACCAGGAGGCGGCGGACGAGCATCACCCGGCGGATCGTCGAGCGCGCCGACCGGCGGCGGCCGAGGGCGAAGTAGAGGTCGACGGCGGCGGACAGCAGGGCGGCGTACTCGCCCAGGTGGTCGCCCGGGAGGTTCTCGATGTCGCGGTCGTAGTTGCGGACGGCCCGGTCGACGAGTCGCTTCGCCCTGCGCAGGTCGTCCCGGTGGCCGGGGTTTCCTTGGGCCGGGTCGATCAGGTTCTCGGCGAGCATGATCTGGGCCAGGGCCTCCACCCGGGGGCGGGAGATCTTGTCGCGGACGAGTTCGGAGCCGGTCTTCAGGCACTCCTCGGCGGCCTTTCGCGCCTCGTCGCGGCGGCGCAGTCGGGTCAGGACGGCGCCGTGCTGGAGGAGGGAGCTCCAGAGCAGTTCGTTCGGGGCGCCGGCGTCCGCCGCGAGGCTTCGCCGGATGGCGAGTCCGCGGCGGATGGGTTCCAGTGCCTCTTCGGGCCTGTCCAGGGAGACGAGCGTGGCGCCGAGGTCGTTGAGGACGACGGCCAGGTTGGCCGCGGCGACCGGGGTGGCCAGGCTCTGCGGCCGGTCGGCCACGGCGAGCACGTCGCGCAGGACGGCGAGCGCCTCCTCGGGCCGGCCCAGGGCCCGCAGCCGGTTGGCACGGCCGACGAGGCTGCCCAGGGCGTCGTCGCCGAGGACGTCGGGCCGCTCGTCGGCGAGCTGCCGCAGGGTCTGTGCGGTGGCTTCGGACAGCGTCTGGGCGGCGGCGCGGAACTCGCCCTTGCGGCCGAGGGTGCGCGCGAGTTCGGCCTCGGCGTCCGCGAGGCGTTCGAGTACGAGGGGATCGCCGTGGCGGGCAAGGGAGTTCAGGAGGGTGACGCGTTGTTCCTGGAGGGGGTGCGCGGCGTCGTCGTCGCCGCGGCCGGCGAGGACACGGGCTCGCTCGCCGAGGATCTCGGCCTCGGCGAGGGCCTGGTCGGCGGGGGTGAGGGTGCCGGCCGGGCCGGCGGCCAGGTCGAGCGTGACCAGGGCCTGGTCGAACTCGGCACTCCAGCGGTGCGAGCGGGCCTTGGTCAGCAGCGCGGCGAACCATTGGGCGGGGGTGGCTTCGGCCTCGCCCGCGTCGTACAGGCGCAGTGCCTCGTCGCATCGGCGCAGGGCCGTGTGGTGGTCCCCGGCGGCCTGGCGCCATCCCGCCTCGTGCACGAGCGCGGCGGCCCTCGGGGTCGGCGGCAGGCCGCGTGCGGCGGTGGCGGCGGTGCGGGTGGCCCATCCGGCGAGTACCCGGCTGCGTCCCGCGCCCAGCCGGTCGAGCAGGTCCAGCAGCAGTGCGGGGTCGGTGTGGGGTGCGTCGGTGAGCCGGTGCAGGGCGTCGAGGAGGGGCTGGGGGGATTCGGTGAGGGTGGCGGCCTGCATGACGGTGGCGGCGAGGTGCGGTTCGCGGGCGAGGGCGTGGTCCAGGGCGCGGGCGACGGGGTTCCAGTGGCGGGGTGTCTCGCTGACGCGGGAGAGAGTGACGAGGGCGGCGAGGAGGGTGGGGGTGGCTGTCGGCGCGGTACGGCGCTCGGGGCCCGGTGGGGCGGGGCGGGGGCCGGGGTTCGCGGCGGGCGCCGGCTCCTGGGTGCGGGAGGGCCGCGGTGCCGTGCCGGTCCTCGCCAGCGTCAGCAGGGGCAGGGCCGCCAGGTCCGGGTCGGCCCGGGTCCGGTCCCCCACGTGGTACTCCCCCAGGCGGTCCGGCTGGAGGGCGCCCCAGCAGCTGTCACCCGGGGCGGGGTACATCTCGGCGAGCCAGGCCGTGCCCTGGTCCAGGGTCGGGGCGTCCGCCGTGCAAAAGCCGGGTGAGGAGCGCAGCAGGGGTGCGGCGAGGGCGGGTTCGGCGCCCGCGGTGAGGACCGCGGTGGCGACCGCGTCGGCCAGGGGTACGGGGCCCGCCTGTGCCAGTCGGGGCCGGCCGGCGGCGCTGTCCTCCCAGTAGGCGCGTTCGTGCAGGAGGAGTTGTTCCTCGACCCGCAGGCCGGTGTCGTCCGGGCGGGTCGCGGGGTGGGTGGCGAGGAGATCGGTGAGGGCGGTCATGTGCAGGGTGAGGGCGCTGCCGTACTCGGGGGCGCTCACATCGCGGGGGACGACGAGGGCGACGCGGCCCGTCCAGTCGCCGGTGGCGTCGCGCAGCGCGCGGGGCAGTGCCTCGGGCAGGCGCCGGGCGAGGTCGGTGAGGGCGTCGCGGTAGTGCGCGTCGCGGTCCGGTAACCCGGTCAGCGCGGGCAGTTCGTGGTGCAGGGCGTCGTAGGTCAGGTTTCGTGTCTCGCGTGTGCGGGTCCTGAGCTGGTCCCACCAGCCGCCCGTGGTGTCGCCCCTGCCCCGGGCGGTGAGCAGCAGCCGTACCGGGGGGCGGCCGTCGGGCCGTCGGTCCAGCACGGTGAGCAGGGCGGTCAGCTGGGTGATCCGCAGTTCGGCGTAGTCGGCGACGAGGATCAGCGGGCGGTCCACCTCGGCGAGCACGCCGAGGTCTTCGGCCGGGCCGCGGTCGTCGAGCCAGCCGCAGACCCAGCCGTGCCGGTCGCGCAGTCGCGTGCACAGTTCGCGGGCGAGCCGGGATTTGCCGGCGCCGCCGGGCCCGGTGAGGACGGCGAGCCGGACGCCGTCGCCGTCGCACCAGTGGTCGGTCAGCTCTCCGAGGAGATGCTCGCGGCCGTGGAAGCGGACCACCTCGGCGCGCTGGTCCAGCAGCGTCGCCGGGGAGCGGACCCGCCAGTTCGCGGCGGGTGTGACAAGGTGCTGCAGGTCGGCGGGCTCCCATACGGGTGCGGCGGCGGTGTGCCGGGTGACCAGGTCCGTGAAGTGCGGGTCGGCCAGCAGCGCGTACGCCGGTACGGCTTCCCAGCGCGGCAGGCTCCAGCCGCTGACGTCGCTCACGACGACGCCGGTCAGCAGGGCGCCGCTGAAGAGGGCCGCGCCGGACTGGCCGCTCCAGGGTGAGGGGGTGCGCCGGGCGGGGTCGGCGGGCGGGGCGCTGGCGAGTTCCACGGTGTAGCGGTGGGAGAGGGCGCCGGTGCCGGGGGCGAGGGTGGCGCGCGGCTGCTGGAGGTCGAGGCCGCCGTCGGCGCGGCGTCCGGCCTGGGGGTAGCCGGCGACGTCGCAGGGCTGGTGGCGGGCGGTGACGAGGCGTCCCCAGCGGGCGGGGGCGACCTGTTCGCGCAGGTCTGTCTCGGCGAGGAGCAGGGCCGCGTCGACGTGGGTGGCGCCGCGCCACAGGACGGTGCAGGGTACGGCGCGGCCGCCGGGTACCTGTACGTCGCAGGTGGTCCGTCCGGCCAGGACATGACGGGCCGTCAGGACGAGTCGGGGGCCCAGGAGATAGCCGGTTCCGTTGCCGCCGTAGCGCTGCTGTGCGCCCGGCAGCAGGACCGCGACCGTACGGCTCAGTTCCATCCGTGCCCCCCTCGCCGTTCCCCGTTCGCCGGCGTTCGCCTGTGGCGGGTTACCGGGTCAGCCCGTCCGTGCCGGTCAGGCCGTCCGTCGGGGCGTCGCTGTTGCCGATGCGGATGCCCTCGCCGTCCCGGTCCACCGCGCGCAGGGTGAACGCCAGTTTGTGGGCGGTGGTCTCGGACCTGGCGGCCCCCGCCTCCCCGGAGACGACCCACGCCTTGACGGACCCCTTCCCGCTGTGTTCCCGGCGTAGCTCGACCGTGAACTCCAGGGAGATGTCGCCGAGTTCGAAGCGCACACCGCAGTCGGCGGCGCGATCGCGGGCGGCGGTCAGTTCCGCTCGGAGGTGGTCGATGGCCTCGCCGACGGTGATGTCGTCCATGGGGTCACCGTAGCGACGTGCCCGGGGGGCTGTCCCCGCGACGGCGGAAGCGGTCAGCCGGCCCGGCCCGCCAGGGTGGGCACCAGGTCGCGCTGCGCGTGACGGACGTACTCCCGCAGGCGTTCCCACCCGTCCTCCTCCCCCGCCAGCCGGGTGCGCAGCCCCCAGGCTTCGGGCAGGGCGTGCTCCTTGACCCAGAGCATGTAGGCGCACACCGTCTCGCGCCGGTCGCCGATCGCCTCCAGGCGGCGGGCGAGGGCGCCGTCGTGGCGGGCGCGGGCGAGTGCGGCGTACAGGTCCACGACGGCGTAGTAGCTGAGCATGGCCTCGGTCGTGCGGTTCATGCAGGCCAGCACCACTGTGGCGTCGTGCCGGGCCTGTTCCTCCAGCCGTCGTGTCCGGCCGGACCGGCTCGGCCGCCCGGGGTGGAGGTGGCGCCGGATGTTGTCGAAGTCGGGTCTGTAGGGGCCGTCCTCGCCGGCCCCCAGGATGAGGGCGTTCATCGTGTGGACGTAGGCCGCGCAGTCCGCCTGCGTCTCCAGGCGTGCCTCCCGGGGCAGTCCCGCGGTGAACGACACCAGGGGCGGCTCGGCCCCGTTGCCGAGTCTGCCCTGGAGGATCGGGGTGAGTTCGCGGGCGATGAGGAAGAGTGAGCAGGCGTCGAAGACCACGCGGGGGTCGGTGGGGCCGTAGCGGCTTTCGTCCTTGGGCAGGGCCATCGGGATGAGGGGGCGGGGCGGGAGCAGGGCGGCGGCGCGCGGGGGCCGCCAGGAGCGCAGGTAGGAGGCGACGGTGGCGTCGATGTCGGCCCAGGTGCGGTCGCGGTCAAACGTGCGGGAGCCGGGAGCGGCGGGGGCGGGTGCCGCTTTCGCCGTGGCGGTGAAGAGGGTGGGCAGGGTCCAGGAGATGTTGGCCATCAACTCGGCTGTCTGGGCCGGCAGTGCGATGACGAAGCCCTGCCGGCCGTCGGTGAGGGGGTGGGCCAGTACCCGGGACTCCGGTTCGGTGGACGGCTGGACGAAGACCTCGACGGTGGAGGCCGCTCGCCGGGCCTCGTCCAGACCGGGTATGCGCAGGTCGCGCGCGCGGTGATCGCCGTCGTCGGTACGGGAGAAGGCGTGGACGAGCAGGAGCAGGTCGAGCAGTCTGCGGGATCCCCCGGAGATGTCGGCCAGTTGCCGCGGGTTGTCGAGCAGGGTGCCGGTGGGGTCGGCGCCGACGACGAAGTCGGGGTCGGTGAGGACACGGGCGAGGCGGGTGGCCTCGGCGGCGAGTTCGGCGCTCTGGTCGTCGCGGAACATGACGCTGGGCGGGTAGGGCAGGGGGTCCGGGTCCGGCGCGCCTTGTGCGAGCAGGCCGTTGAGGGCGGAGCACAGGGCTGCGGCGTCCCGTACGGGTACGTCGCGGCGCGGTTTGCGGATCACGATCTGCCCCTGCTCGACGCGGGGATCGGACCGTACGACGACGTCGGCCGGTCCTGCGGGGCGTACGGCGATGCCGTGCCGGAAGCGGTGACGGAGCGCGGCGACGGCGTCCGCGAGGGCGGCGGTGGTGGCGGTGCCGGTGAGGATGTCGTCGCCGGCGGCGGGGGCGCCCGGCGGGCGCAGGTCCGCGTAGGCGACACCGGCGCGGCTCAGCACGTCTGTCGCGGCGGCCGTCTCCTCGCGGTCCGGTGCGGTGAGGAGATGGAAGACGACCCGGGCTCCGGTGCCGGCGCCGGTGGTCGTCGGTGTCGTCGCTTCCTCCATGCCTCGACAGCATGGCGGCGGCGCAGCGGTGAATCAACCGGCCGGAGGAACACGCCTCTTCGCCGCCTCGCCGGCCGCTGCCTCTCCTGCCGCAGCGGCGCTGACGGGGTGGTGGCCGGGGCGGCGAGGGCGGCCGAATGTGTCCGGGATGTGTGAAAGAGCCGGAACGCGGCCGGTCCGGGCCGCACGGCGGGATACTGGGGCTTTCCGGCGGCGAAGCGAGCAGGGGGCGTACCGGTGAAGTCTGCGGAGAAAACGGGTCGTCAGGGTGCGGGCGGGGTGCGGGGTGCGCGGCATGCCGTCGTCGTGGGCGGGAGCCTCGCGGGGCTGCTCGCGGCGCACGGCCTGGCCGGGCATGCCGACCGGGTGACCCTCGTCGAGCGCGACCGGTTCCCGGACGGCGCGGGGCCGCGGGCCGGTGTACCGCAGGGCCGGCATCCCCATGTTCTGCTGGAGGGCGGGCAGAGGGCGCTGGAGTCGCTGCTGCCCGGCTTCCTGGCGGAGCTGCGGACGGCGGGGGCACCGCGCGTGGGCATGCCGTCGGACCTGGTGCAGTGGCAGAACGGGCGCTGGTTCCGGCGGCTGCCCGCGACGACGCACATCTACACCGGTTCCCGGGGGCAGTTGGAGGAGCTGGTGCGGCGGCGGGTCCTCGCCGATCCGGTGATCAGCGTGGTGGAGGGGACCGATGTGGTCGGGCTCCTCGGGGACGCCTCGCGCGTACGGGGCGTGCTGCTGCGGGAGCGCTCCGGGGATGCCCGCGGGGAGGAACGGGCGCTTGAGGCCGACCTGGTGGTCGACGCCTCCGGCGGCGGTACGAAGGCCCAGCAGTGGCTGAAGGCGATCGGGGCCGAGGCCGCGCACGAGGAGACCATCGACACGGGTCTCGCGTACGCCTCCCGCGTCTACCGCGGCAGGAGCGGCGTCCTCGACGGCGACACGCTCGGCTACTACGTCTACCCGAGCCCGGACCAGGTCCACGCGGGGGGTGCGCTGCCGCTGGAGGACGGCACCCACCTGGTCATCCTGTCGGGGCTGCGCGATGACCAACCGCCCACCGGCGACGAGGAGTTCGTGACGTACGCCAAGAAGAGGCTGCCGCATCCGCTCCTGCACCAGTGGCTGGACGAGGCGGAACCGCTCTCGCCGGCGTTCGGCTACCGGCGGACCGCGAACATCCGCCGCCGCTACGACCTGCCCGGCCGCCGCCCGGCCGGCTTCCTCGCGACCGGTGACGCGCTGTGCAGGTTCAACCCCGTCTACGGGCAGGGCATGGCCGTCGCCGCGATGAGCGCGGTCGCCCTGCGTGACGCGCTGGCCGATCCGCGCCGGGTCCCCACGACGCGGCGCGTGCAGAGGGCGCTCCTCGCGGCGTCCCGGCAGGCGTGGGACATCTCCGCCGGGGCGGACCGCACGATGCCGGGCGCGGTGGGCACCGCCGTCGCCGCCAAGCCGGCGGACCGCGCCGCCGACTGGTATCTGCGGCGCGTTCTGGACCGCTATCCCGGCGATCCGGTGGTGGGGCCCGTCTTCCGCTCGGTGCTGGGCCTGGGCGCGCCCGTGACCGCCCTGTTCGCTCCGCCCGTGGTCCGGGCCGTCCTCTTCCGCCCGCCCGCGCCGACACCCGCCGAGCCGCCGGCGGCACCGGAGGAGCCCCGGGGCTGAGCTGTGCCGGCGGGGCTGCCCGGGCGTCATGGCGGCCGGGCAGCCCCGCTCTCACGGTGGTGCCTGCCGCGCGGGCTCAGTCGATCCGGACCGTCGCGGTGGCGGTGGCGGCGTTGTGGGCGGCGTCGCCGGCGTAGGTGACGGTGTAGGTGACCGTGCCGCTCGCCGGGGGGACGTCGTCGATGGTGAAGGTGTTCAGGCTGCTGACGCCGGCCGTGCCCACGGTGACGCCGTCCGGTGAGGCCGCGTCCGTGCGGGTCACGCGCACCTCGGTGGCGTCCGGGATGGCGAGGGGCGAGTCCAGCGTGCCGGTCAGGGTGAGCGGCTCGTCGCGCCGGGCGGTGTCGGGTGCCTGGAGCGTCAGGGTGGTGTCCGCCTTCGCGGGCGTGGTCACGTGCAGGGTGACGGGGCCGCCGCCGCTGGGCTGGGTGAGGGCGAACAGGTCGCTGGTGAAGGGATCCCAGGCGAGCCCGGCGGGGACCACGTCACCGGAGAGGTCGTAGGTGCGCAGGGCCGCGGGGTCGCCGGGGAGGAAGAGGGACAGGTCCTGCGCGGTCGGTCCCGCCGAGCCGGTGACGATGCGGCCGTCCACGGAGGTGACCACGGCGTCCGGCGCCGCCGCGGTCGTACAGGTGCCGTCCGCGCCGAGGTCCGAGGTCCTGAAGAGCCGGGCGCCCTGGGACGAGGTGCCGGCGGTGACGATGTCCTTGCCGTCGTTGGTGAGGGCCATGTCCGACAGGCCGGCGCTGCCCGGGTCGACGGGCTGCGAGGTGTACGCCGTCGGCACCGGGGTGCTCGGCGTGGCGTCGTAGACCTGCAGTTCGGTCACGCTCTGCCCGGTCTGGGTCCGGCCGGGCGCCCCTGCCACCAGGGTTCCCGAGCCGCCCATGACGAGGAAGGGTGCGGACTGCCAGCCGTGGGGCCCGTCCAGGTCGAGCCTGACGAAGCCGTCGGACTCCACGGAGCCGAGCTTGCCCACCAGTGAGGTGTCGTAGCCGAACCACAGCCTGCCGCCGTCGTAGGCCAGGTGCCGTGGCTCGATGCCGCGTCCGGTGGAGTAGCGGGCCGTCTCCTGGAGCGTCTGGGTGTTGATCACGGAGATGGCGTCGGCGTCCGGCAGCGCCACGTAGAGGAAGGTGTCCGACAGGGCGAGTCCCGCCGCGCCGGGCTGCTCGGGGATATCGGTGACGACGGAGCCGGCGTAGTCGGTGACCAGGACGCTGCTGTCGGCGGGATCGCTGATGTACAGGCGCTGGTGCTCGTGGTCCACGACGATGTCCGCGGCCGAGGAGATCGGCAGTTCGGCGGTGGCGGGTTCCGCCGCGGCCCGGGCGGTCGCGGCGGGGCCCGGCAGGGCGAGGGCGGACAGCAGGACGACGGGCAGTAACGCTTTGCGGGCCGAAGAGCTGACGGGCATACGGGTCTCCCTGAATGGTCCGGGGCGGCGGGAACCACTCCCGCCACACCTCGCACACTAGTTCGCACCACTGACAGGCCCCCGGGCCGTCGTCAGACGGGGATCAGGCGGGCATCAGGGCGCCCGGCCAGCATGGATGGCCTCTGCACAAGCCCACGGAGGTCAGCCATGTCCGAACGCTCGGCCGAGCTGCCCGAGTGGCCGATGCCGCGCTCCTGTCCTTTCTCGCCGCCGGACCAGTACGCCGCACTGCGCGAGCGGCCCCCGGTGAAGGTGCGTATCCGCGGGGGCGAGGCGTGGCTGGTCACCCGGCACGATCACGCCCGGCTGGTCCTGAACGATCCCCGGTTCACCGCCGACGACCAGCATCCCGGTTTCCCGGTCCGGGTCCGGCTGCCGCCCGCGCCCCGCATGATGTCGTTCAACCGCATGGACGACCCCGATCACGAACGGCTGCGCCGGATGGGCACCACCGAGTTCACCGCCCGGCGCACGCGCCGTCTGCGGCCCTGGGTGGAGGAGATCGTGGGCCGGCTCCTGGACGAGCTGGAGAAGGGGCCCAACCCGGCCGACCTGGTGACCGGATTCTCCCTGCGGCTCCCCTCGCTGGTCATCGGCCGGCTGCTCGGCGTGGCCGAGGGCGACGAGGCCGTCCTCGCCCGGCAGACCGAGACCGTGCTCTCCCAGGAGGCCGAGCCCGAGCGGATCCAGGACGCCTACCTGGGGATGACGCAGTACCTGGACCGGCTCGCCACCGACCGGGAACGCAGTCCGCGCGACGATCTGGTCAGCCGGCTCGCCACCCGCTACGTCGCCACCGGCGAGCTGTCCCACGAGGATCTGGTGGCCATGGCCCGGATGTTCCTCGTGGCGGGACACGAGACGACCGCGCACCAGATCACCCTGAGTGTGCTGAGCCTGCTGAGGGCACCGGAGCAGCTGGCCGAGCTGCGCAGGGACCCCGGGCTGTACCCGGCCGCCGTCGAGGAGCTGCTGCGCTACTGGTCCATCCCGCAGGACAACCAGGCCCGGGCCGCCGCGGTCGACGTGCACCTGGACGGGGCGGACATCCGCAAGGGGGACGGGGTGATCGTGGCGATCCCCGGCGCCAACCACGACGAGTCGGTCTTCCCCGGCGCCGCGAACCTCGACGTCCGCCGCGACGCCCACGGGCACGTCGCCTTCGGCCACGGCAAGCACCTGTGCCTCGGTGCCCCGCTGGCCCGGATGGAACTCGAGATCGCGCTGCGTTCCCTGTTCTCCCGCTTCCCGGCCCTGCGCCTGGCCGTGGAGCCGCAGCGGGTCGCCTTCCGGGAGAACTCCATCGTGTACGGCATCAAGGAACTGCCGGTCGCCTGGTAGCCGGGGCCCGGCCGCGGTGCGTCAGCGGCCGGTCAGACGAGTATCAGACGGGCCCGCGAGTCTGCGGGCGTGTGCGGCTTGTCCGGCCGTTCCTCCGATCCGACCAGGCAGGGAGGGTGTGCGCTCATGGCAGGGGACACTGAGGAAGCGTTATCGGGGCGGTTGGCCGCGGCGGACGGGCCGGGCCGGACCCGGCTGCTGCTCGACCTGATCTCCCGGCACGTGCGGGACATCCTGGGCCAGGTGGCGCCGGAGGAGATCCTCGGGCACGAGACCTTCCGCGACATCGGGATCGGCTCGCTGACCGGGGTGCAACTGCGCAGACGGCTGTCCGCGGAGACGGGCCTCGCCCTCGCCTCCACCGCGGTCTTCGACCACCCCACCCCCGACGACCTCGCCCGCCACCTGCTGTCCGAACTGCTCGGCCCCGAACCCGCCACGGAACCGGCCACGGAGCCGGCCACGGAGCCGGCCACGGCCGGCCCGGCGGCGGCCTGGGACGAGCCGGTCGCGATCGTCTCGATGGCCTGCCGCTTCCCCGGCGGCGTCGAATCCCCCGAGGACCTGTGGCGGCTGGTCGGCGACGGCGTGGACGCGGTCTCCGACTTCCCCACCGGGCGCGGCTGGGACCTGGAGGAACTGCGGGGCGCGGGACCGGACCAACCCGGCCGCAGCCACGCCCGCGAAGGCGGCTTCCTGTACGAGGCGGACCGGTTCGACGCCGCTTTCTTCGGTATCTCGCCGCGTGAGGCGCAGGCGATGGACCCGCAGCAGCGCCTGGTGCTGGAGACGTCGTGGGAGGCGTTCGAGCGGGCGGGCATCGACGCCTCGGCGCTGCGCGGCAGCCGCACCGGCACCTTCGTGGGCTGTGCCCACACCGACTACGGCACCGATCTGCGCCACGCCCCGCAGGGCATGGAGGGCCATCTGGTGACCGGCGGTGCCGCGAGCGTGCTCTCCGGACGCGTCGCCTACACCTTCGGTCTGGAGGGTCCCGCCCTCACCGTGGACACGGCCTGTTCGTCCTCGCTCGTCTCGCTGCACCTGGCCGCGCAGTCGCTGCGGGCCGGTGAGTGCACCATGGCGCTGGCCGCCGGGGTGACCGTGATGGCCACCTCCGGCGGGTTCATCGGGATGAGCCGGCAGGGTGCGCTGGCCGCGGACGGCCGGTCCAAGGCCTTCTCGGCGGACGCCGACGGCATGGGCATGAGCGAGGGGGTGGGGGTGCTGCTGCTGGAGCGTCTCGCGGACGCCCGCGCGCTGGGGCACCCGGTCCTCGCGCTCGTCCGGTCCTCCGCCGTCAACCAGGACGGGGCGAGCAACGGCCTGACCGCGCCGCGCGGCGTGGCGCAGGAGCGGGTGATCCGCCAGGCGCTCGCCGCGGCGGGGCTGGAGCCCGGCGAGGTGGACGCCGTGGAGGCGCACGGCACGGGCACGCCGCTCGGCGACCCGATCGAGGTGCGTGCCCTGCAGCGGACGTACGGCCAGGGCCGCCCGGCCGGCCGGCCGCTCTGGCTGGGCTCGGTGAAGTCGAACATCGGTCACACCGCCGGTGCGGCGGGCGTCGCCGGTGTCATCAAGACGGTTCTCGCGCTGCGCCACGGGGTGCTCCCGCGCACCTTGCACGCCGACCGGCGCTCCCCGGAGATCGACTGGGCGGCCGGCGCCGTCGACCTGCTCACCGAGGCCCGCCCCTGGCCCGAGTCGGGGCGTGCGCGCCGGGCGGCCGTGTCGTCGTTCGGGATCAGCGGCACCAACGCCCACGTCATCCTGGAACAGGCCGGGCAGGCCGACGGCGGGGAGGAGCCGCCGCGACCCGGTGAGACGGCCGGGGGCGGGGAGAGCGCGCGACCGGATGAGGCGGCCGGTGCCGGGCAGAGGCCGCGACCGGATGAGCCGGCCGGTGCCGGGGAAGGGCGCGACGGCGGCGGGCCGGTGATGTGGGTGGTGTCCGGGCGCGGCCGGGACGCCCTGCGCGCCCAGGCCGCGCGCCTGGGCACGCATCTGCGGGCGCGGCCGGAGCTGCGGCCGGTGGATGTCGGGTACACGCTGGCGAGCGGCCGTTCGGTCTTCGAGAACCGGGCCGCGATCGTGGCGCGGGACCGTGCCGGGCTGCTGCGCGGGCTGGACGCGCTGGCCGCGGGCCGGGGCGCGGCGGAGCTTGCCGAGGGCGTGGTGGCCCGGGCCCAGGGCACGGTGTTCGTCTTCCCCGGCCAGGGTTCCCAGTGGGCCGGTATGGCGGTCGGGCTGCTGGATTCCTCCGAGGTGTTCGCCCGCCGGCTCCGGGAGTGCGGTGAGGCGCTGGCGCCGTATGTCGGTTACTCGGTGGAGGGGGTGCTGCGGCAGGACGCGGCGGCGCCTTCCCTGGAGCGGGTGGACGTCGTGCAGCCGGTGCTGTTCGCCGTGATGGTCTCCCTCGCGCGGCTGTGGCGTTCGGTCGGGGTCGTGCCCGATGCCGTGGTCGGTCACTCGCAGGGCGAGATCGCCGCCGCCTGTGTGGCCGGTGCCCTGTCGCTGCCGGACGCGGCGCGGGTCGTGGCCCTGCGCAGCCGGGCGCTGGCGTCCGTGGCGCCGGGCGGCGGCATGCTCTCGGTGGGGCTGTCCGCCGGCGAGGTGCGCGGTGATCTGGCCCTCTTCGGGGGCCGGTTGTCCGTCGCGGCCGTCAACGGGCCCGCGTCGGTCGTCGTGGCGGGCGAGGAGGAGGCGCTCGACGCGTACGAGGCCCGGTGCGCCGGGCGGGGTGTGCGGGTCCGTCGTATCGCCGTGGATTACGCCTCGCACTGTGCCCAGGTGGAGCCGCTGCGCGAGCGGTTGCTCGCCGAGCTGGCGGACATCGCGCCGGTCGCGGGGCACACCGCGTTCTACTCGTCGGTGGCCGGGGGCCTGCTGGACACCGCGGGGCTGGACGCCGGCTACTGGTACCGCAATCTGCGCGGCACCGTGGAGTTCGAGCAGGCCACCCGTGCCCTGCTCGCCGCCGGGCACCGGCTCTTCGTGGAGGTCAGCCCGCATCCGGTGCTCGGCTGGGGCATCGAGGAGACGGCTGCCTCGCCGGGCGGGAGCGGGGCCGCCGTGGTCGGTACGCTGCGCCGCGACGACGGCGGCCCCGACCGTTTCCTGAGGTCGCTGGCGGACGCGCACGTGAACGGTGCCGTGCCCGACTGGGCGGCGGTGTTCGCCGGGCGGGGTGCGCGGCGGGTGGAGCTGCCCACCTATGCCTTCCAGCGGCGGAGTTACTGGCTGCCGCCGGGCTCCGGCCCGGAGCCGGGGGTGGCCGCGGCCGGTCTGGAGGCCGCCGGGCATCCGCTGCTGGCGGCCGTCACCCCGGTGGTGTCCTCGGGCGGTCTGCTGTTCACGGGCCGGCTGTCCCAGAAGGCGCAGCCCTGGCTGGGCGAGCACGAGGTCGGGGGCGAGGTGGTGGTGCCCGGCGCGGTCTTCGTGGATCTCGCGCTGGACGCGGCCGCCCGCTGCGGCTGTGCCGGGGTGCGGGAACTGGTGCTGCACGCGCCGCTTTCCCTTCCCGCGCACGGTGGTGTGCGGCTTCAGGTCGCGGTCGGGGCGCCGGCCGCGGACGGGGTGCGGACGTGGGAGGTGTACGGCCGCGGTGACGGCGTTGGGCCCGCCGAGCCCTGGCGCCGGTATGCCACGGGTGTGCTGGGCACGCCGGACGCCGCGGATGCCGGGGACCTGGGGGTGTGGCCGCCCGAGGGGGGCGAGGCGGTCGCGCTCGATGTGCTGGCGGAGCGGTTCGCGGCCGCGGGGGTGCGGTACGGGGCTTCGTTCCGGGGGTTGCGGGCGGTGTGGCGCCGGGGCGGGGACGAGCTGTTCGCCGAGGTGTCCCTGCCTCGCCCGCTGCGTGCGCAGGCTGGGCGTTTCGGGCTGCACCCGGCGCTCCTCGACGCGGTCCTGCAGCCCCTCGCGCTGGACCTGGACGGTTTCGGGGACGCGGCGCCGCGGCCGTTCTCCTGGCACGACGTCGCGCTCGCGGTGCCCGGACGCACCACGGTGCGGGCGGTGCTGCGGCGCACCGGTGCGGACCGGATCGCGGTCCGGCTGGCCGACGAGGACGGGCGGACGGTGGCCGCGCTCGGCTCGCTGGTGCTGCGGTCGGCCGGGGCGAGCGGCGAGGCGGCGGACCGGGTCGCCGCCGCGGCCGTACGGGTGGACCCCGCTGCGGAGGCGTTCGGCGGCCCCGCGGCGTTTCCCGTCGCACCGCCCTTTGGGGGGCGGGACGGCGAGCGGTGGTCGGTGCGGCTGGCCGGGCAGGACGAGGCGGAGCAGCTGCGCCTGCTGCGGGAGCTCGTGCGGGAGCAGGCGGCGGCGGTGCTGGGCCACCCGGACCGGGGTGCCGTCCCCGTCGACCGTGCTTTCCGGGACATCGGGTTCGAGTCGGTGACGGCGGTCGAGCTGTGCAACCGGCTCAACTCGGCCACCGGTGTCCGGCTGCCCGCGGTCACGGTCTTCGACCACCCGACGCCCGAGTCGCTCGCCCGGCGGCTGCGGCAGGAGCTGTCGGCGGCGGGCGAGGTGTCCGGTACGGGGCTGGCGGACCGGCTGGACGCCCTGGAGGCGGCGCTTGAGGGCGCCGGCCCGGACGCGCTCGCCGGGGCCGCGGCCCGGCTGCGGCAGCTGCTGTGGAAGGCCGGGGACACGGCGGCGGGTGCGGCGGATCCCTCCGGTGGCGGTGGCGGGTCCGAGGACCTGTCCGCGGTCTCGGACGCGGAGATGTTCGCCCTCATCGACAAGGAGTTCGGTCCGGCGTGAGCCGCCGGCCGCCCCGGCCGGCGGCCCTGCCCCGGCCGGCTCCGCCCCCCCTGCCCGGCCCCGCCCCTTGCCCGCCCCCGCCCCGTTTGCCCGGCGCCGTCGCCGGGCCCCCACTGCCGAGGACGTGAGACCGATATGAACGACGACGACCGGATGCGCAGTTATCTCGAGCGGATGGTCGGTGAGGTGCGGCGCTCGCAGCGCCTGCTCGCCGAGGCCGAGGCCAGGGAGCACGAACCGATCGCCATCGTGGCGATGAGCTGCCGGTTACCCGGCGGCATCCGCTCCCCCGAGGACCTGTGGCGGTTCATCGAGGCCGACGGGGATGCCATCAGCGGTTTCCCGGTCCGCCGCGGCTGGGACACGGCGAAGCTGTACGACCCGGACCCGGACCATCCGGGCACGACCTATGTGCGGGAGGGGGGTTTCCTGCACGACGCGGAGGAGTTCGACGCCGAGTTCTTCGGCATCTCCCCGCGCGAGGCGCTGGCCATGGACCCGCAGCAGCGGATCCTGCTGGAGTGCGCGTGGGAGGCCGTCGAGCGGGCCCGGATCGATCCGGTGGGCCTGCGCGGCTCGCGCACCGGTGTCTTCGTCGGCTGCAACGGCCAGGACTACGCGGCCCGGCTGCGGCAGCCGCCGCCGGCGGCCGAGGGGCTGCTGGCCACCGGGAACGTGGCGAGTGTGCTGTCCGGGCGGATCGCCTACACCTTCGGTTTCGAGGGGCCGGCCGTCACGCTGGACACCGCGTGTTCCTCCTCGCTGGTGGCGCTGCACCTGGCCGTCCAGGCGCTGCGCCGGGGCGAGTGCGCGCTGGCGCTGGCCGGCGGGGTGAGCGTGATGTCGTCGCCGGTGTCGTTCGTCGAGTTCAGCCGGCAGCGGGCGCTCGCCCGTACGGGGCGCTGCCGGCCGTTCGCGGAGGGCGCGGACGGGATGTCGCTGGCCGAGGGCGTGGGCGTGCTGGTCCTGGAGCGGCTGTCCGACGCCCGGGCCGCCGGTCACCAGGTGCTCGCCGTCGTGCGTGGTTCGGCCGTCAACCAGGACGGTGCGAGCAATGGTCTGTCGGCGCCCAGCGGGCCCGCGCAGCAGCGGGTGATCGCGCAGGCCCTGGCCGACGCCCGGCTCGCGCCCGGGCAGGTGGACGTGGTGGAGGCGCACGGCACGGGGACCGCGCTCGGTGACCCGATCGAGGTGCGGGCGCTGCTGGCGGCGTACGCGCGCCAGCGGCCCGCGGGACGTCCGCTGTGGCTGGGTTCGGTGAAGGGCAACATCGGGCACACCCAGGCGGCCGCGGGGGTGGCGGGGATCGTCAAGGTCGTCGGCGCGCTCGGGCGCGGGGTGCTGCCGCCCGGCCGGGAGGTGACGGAGCCGTCCACGAAGGTGGACTGGCCGGCCGGCGCCGTGCGGCTCGCGGCGGCCGCACAGCCGTGGGTGACGGGCGGCGAACCGCGCCGGGCGGGGGTGTCCTCGTTCGGGATCAGCGGCACCAACGCCCACGTGATCGTGGAGGAGTGGACGGAGCCGGTCGCCGGCGCGGAGACCGAGAACGGCGCGGACGGCGAAAACGGCGCGGACGGCGCGGATGCGGGGGTGCCGGCGGCCGGGGTGCAGTGCTGGCCGCTGTCCGCGCCGAGCGAGGTGGCCTTGCGGGCTCAGGCCGAGCGGCTGCGTGCGCATGTCGCGGCCCGGCCGGATGCCGATCCGATGGCCGTCGCGTACGCCCTGGCGACCACGCGCACCGTCTTTCCGTGCCGGGCCGCGGTGGTGGCGCGGGACCGGGCGGGTTTCCTGGCCGGTCTGGACGCGCTGGCCGACGGGCGGACGGCTCCCGCCGTGGTGCGCGGGACGGCGGTGCCGGGCGGGAAGGTGGCCTTCGTCTTCCCCGGGCAGGGCGCGCGGCTGGCCGGCACGGTGGCCGGGCTGCTGGAGACGGCGCCGGTGTTCCGCGAGGAGATCGAGAAGTGCCGGGCCGCGCTCGCGCCGTACGTGGACTGGTCGCTGACGGACGTGCTGCGCGGTGTGCCCGGGGCCCCGGCGCTTGACGAGGCGAGCGTGGTGCAGCCGGTCATGTTCGCCGTCAACGTGGCGCTGGCGGCGCTGTGGCGGTCCTACGGGGTGGAGCCGGATGCGGTGATCGGGTCGAGTCAGGGCGAGGTGGCCGCCGCGTACGTGGCCGGGGCTCTGACCCTGGACGACGCGGCACGGGTCATCGCCCTGCGCGGCCGTGCCGTTACGGGCATCGTGTCCGACCGGGGGGCGATGCTGTCCGTCTCGCTCCGCCGTGAGCAGGTCGAGGGCCGTCTCGCGGCCTGGGGCGGGCGGTTGTGCGTCGCGGCCTGCAACGGGCCCACCTCGCATGTCGTGGCGGGTGAGCAGGAGGCGGTGCAGGAGCTGCGGGCCGCGCTGGAGGCCGACGGGGTGTGGGTGCGCCGGATCACCGCGACCTTCGCCTCCCACTCCCGGCACGTGGAGCCGGTCGAGCAGGTGCTGCTGCGGGACCTGGCGGGCATCGCGGGGCGTCCGTCCCGGGTGCCGTTCCACTCGACCGTGACGGGCGGGGTGTTCGACACCAGCGGTCTGGACGCCCGGTACTGGTATCGCAATCTGCGCCGGCCCGTCGAGCTGGAGCGGACGGTGCGCGGGCTGCTGGAGCAGGGCGTCACCCATTTCGTGGAGGTCGCCTCGCATCCCGCGCTGGCGTTCGCGCTGCGCGAGACCTTCGAGGACGCCTCCCGTCCCGAGGCCACGGTCGTGCCCTCGCTGCTCAGCGAGGAGGGTGATCTGCGGCGCTTCGTCACCTCGGTGGCCGAACTGCACACCGCGGGCGGGCCGGTGGACTGGCGCGGGCAGGCGGGCGGGCGTCCGCCGGCCGTGGTGGATCTGCCCACCTACGCCTTCCAGCGTCGCCGGTACTGGCTGGACGACGCCGTCGAGGAGCCGGATCCGGCGGGCGGCCGGGCGGCCGAGGCCGCGTTCTGGTCGGCCGTCGAAGCGGGCGACACGGCCGCGCTCGCCGGGATCGTCGGCGACACGGACCTGGACGGCGCCTCGCCGCTGGGCGAGGTGCTGCCGGCCCTCACGTCCTGGCGGCGGCGGTCGCGCACGGAGATCCCGCTGGCCGACTGGCTCTACCGCATCACCTGGGTGCCGCTGCCGGAGCCGGAGCCCGGGGCGGCCGCGGGCACCTGGCTGCTCGCGGTGCCCGCGGGCGCGGGCGCGGACGTGGAGCGGGTCGCCGAGCGCGTCACGCGGGAACTCACCGCGCGCGGTGCCCGCGTCGAGCGCCGGGAGGTCGACACGCTGCGCGGCGAGCGTGGCGCGCTCGCCGCGCAGCTGGCCGGCGGGCCGGCCGCGGAGCCCGCGGTGCGGGCGGTGGTCTCCCTGCTCGGGCTGGACGAGCGGCCGCATCCCGCGCATCCCGCCGCCCCGGCCGGCGCGGCGGCCACCCTGACCCTGCTGCACGCGACGCTGGACGCGGAGCTGGCCGTGCCGCTGTACCTGGTGACGCGCGGCGCGGTGTCGGTCGGGGACGGCGATCCGCTGGCTTGCCCGACGCAGGCGATGGTCTGGGGCATGGGCCGGGTCGTGGCGCTGGAGCATCCCGAACGCTGGGGGGCGCTGATCGACCTGCCCGCGGAAGCGGACGAGGGCTGGGCCGGCCGGCTGTGCGCGGTCCTGACGGGCGGCGGCGACGAGGACCAGGTGGCGCTGCGGCCCTCGGGGACGTACGCGCGGCGCCTGGTGCGCGCGAAGGGCGGTGCGCGGACCGAGTCCGGCTGGCGGCCGGACGGCACGGTGCTGGTGACCGGTGCGACGGGCACGCTGGGCCCGCACATCGCGCGCTGGCTGTGCGGGCGCGGCGCCCGGCATCTGGTGCTGACCAGCAGGCGTGGCGCGCAGGCTCCGGGGATGGCGGAGCTGCGGGGTGAGCTGGGCGCGCTGGGCACGCGGGTGACCGTGGCCGACTGCGATGTCGCCGACCGGGCGGCCGTCGCGCGGCTGCTCGCCTCGCTCAAGGAGCAGGGCGTCACCGTGGGGAGCGTCGTGCACGCCGCGACGCTGATGGACCTCGCGCCGCTGAGCGAGATCGATGTGGCCCGGTTCGAGGAGTCGCTGACGGCGAAGGCCGCGGGCGCGGACCATCTCGCCGAGCTGCTGGACGGCGACGGCCTGAAGGACTTCGTGCTGTTCTCCTCCGTGGCGAGCATCTGGGGCAGCGGCGAGCACGGCGCCTACGCCGCCGCCAACGCCTATCTCGACGCGCTCGCCGAGCACCGCAGGGCCCGCGGCCTGCCCGCCACGTCGGTGGCGTGGGGTGTCTGGCACGTCCAGGACCCCTACCGGCCGAAGTCCGTGGACCCCGAGCAGCTGCGGCTGCGGGGGCTGCCGTTCATGGCCGCGGACCCGGCGTTCGACGCCCTGGGGGCCGCCCTGGACCGCGACGAGGTGGGCGTGACGGTGGTGCCGGTGGACTGGGAGCGGTTCGTCACGGCGTTCACGTCCGCCCGCCCCCGGCCGCTGCTGTCGGGCGTGCCGGAGGCACGGCGCCTGATGGAGGCCTCCGCGGCGGGCCGGGCCGAGCCGCAGGACGACGACCGGGCGGACGGCCCCGGGGAACTGCTGCGGACCCTGGCCGCCCTCACGGAACAGGAGCGGGTCGGCGCCGTACTGGACCTGGTGCGGTCCGTCGTCGCCGAGGTGCTCGGGCATCCGTCGGCCGAGTCGGTGGCCGCGGACCGCCCCTTCCGGGAGATCGGGCTCGACTCGCTGGGCGCGGTCAGGATCCGCAACCGGCTCGGTGCGGCGACCGGCCGGCCCGTCCCCGCCACGCTGGTCTTCGACCATCCGACACCGGCCGCGCTCGCCGAGCACCTGCGCACCGAGATCCTCGCCCAGCAGACCCCACCGGACCCGGACCCGCACCCGGACCCGGCCTCGTGCCTGGAGCCCGGGGCGTCCTTGCCGCCGGGGCCGTCCGCGCGGAGCGGGGAGCGGAGCGCCCCGGCGGCGGGTGCGGCGGACGGCGGCCCGGCCGGGGGTGCCGGCCAGGAGCGCGAGCCCATCGCGATCGTGGGCATGGCCTGCCGGCTGCCCGGCGGCATCCGCACCCCCGGACAGCTGTGGGACCTGGTCACCTCCCGGGGCGAGGCCATCACCGGCTTCCCGGCCGACCGGGGCGGCGACGGCAGGCGCCCGGACGGTACGCGACCGCTGGGCGGTTTCCTCCAGGACGTGGGCGCGTTCGACGCGGAGTTCTTCGGGATCCGGCCGCAGGAGGCGTCGGCCATGGACCCGCAGCAGCGGATCCTGCTGGAGACGTCCTGGGAGGCGATCGAGGACGCCGGGATCGATCCGCACTCCCTGCGCGGCAGCAGCACCGGCGTCTTCGCCGGGGCCTCGCACAGCGGCTACGCGGACGGCATCATCCACCACGCGGACGGCAGCGCGCTGGACCGGCTCCCGGACGGCCTGCCGGCCCATCTGGGCGGCGGCACCACGGCCAGCATCGTCTCCGGCCGGATCGCCTACACCCTCGGTCTGGAGGGGCCCGCGATCACCCTGGACACCGGGTGCTCCTCCGCCCTGCTCGCCCTGCACCTGGCCTGCCGCGCCCTGCGCCAGGGCGAGTGCTCCCTCGCCCTGGCCTCCGGGGTGACGGTCATGGCGACGCCGGTGCTGTTCAGCGGGCTGTCCACGTTCCTCGGCCTGGCACCCGACGGGCGCAGCAAGTCCTTCGGCGCCGCCGCCGACGGCATGGGCCTGGCCGAGGGCGCGGGCACCCTCGTCCTGGAGCGGCTCTCGGACGCCCGGCGCCTGGGCCACCCGGTGCTCGCGGTCGTGCGCGGCAGCGCGGTCAACCACGTGGGGGCGGGCAACGGGCTCAGCGCGCCGTCGGGCCCGGCGCAACAGCGGGTGATGACGCGGGCGCTGGCGGACGCCGGGCTCGACCCCGCCGGCGTCGACGCGGTGGAGGGCCATGGCTCGGGCACCGCGCTCGGCGACGCCATCGAGGCCCAGTCCGTCATCGCCGCCTACGGCCGTGCCCCCCGCCCGGCCGACCGTCCCCTGTGGCTGGGATCGGTCAAGTCCCACCTGGGCAACACCCAGTGCGCGTCCGGCGCGGCCGGCGTCATCAGCATGGTGCTGGCGATGCGGCACGGCGCCCTCGCGGGCACGCGCGGCGCCGAGCGGCCCTCGCGCCAGGTGGACTGGTCGTCGGGGACGGTACGGCTGTCCGCGACATCCGTGCCCTGGCCGCGCGGGGACCGGCCGCGCCGCGCGGGCGTGTCCTCGTTCGGGGCGAGCGGCACGAACGTCCACGTCATCCTCGAAGAAGCGGCCCCCGAAGACGCGGGCCCCGAAGAGGCGCGCCCGCAAGCAGCGGGCCCGCAGGAGGTGTGCCCGCCGGCCGGGGACGGGGGCGGCGCGGCCGGGGACGGCGTGCCGATGCCGTGGGTGCTGTCGGCCCGCACCCCCGAGGCGCTGCGCGAGCAGGCCGCGCGCCTCGCCGCCCATCTGTCCGCCCGCCCCCGTCCGGGCCCGCAGGACGTGGCCTTCACCCTGGCCGCGGGCCGGGCGGCCCTCCCGTACCGGGCGGCGGTGACCGGCGCGGACCACGCGAGCCTGCTGCACGGGCTGACCGAGCTCGCGGCGGGCCGCACGGCCGTGCCGTCCGCCCCCGCCGGCGCGGCGCCGCAGGTGCTGGTCTTCCCCGCCGCGGACCACGCCGCCGGCCGGGCACCGCGTACGGCGGCGGCGATCGGCCGACTCGCCGGGGCATTCGGGGAGTTCGCGGTCGCCGTCGGCGAGATACGGCAGTACGCCCCGCGTCTGGCCCTGTCGGCGTTCGCGCTCCAGGTGGGCCTCTTCCGGCTCCTGCGGTCCTGGGGCCTGGAAGGGGACCGTGTCCTCGGGCAGGGCCTCGGCGCACTCGCCGCGGCCCACGCGGCGGGAGTGCTGTCCCTCGCCGACGCGTGTGCCCTGCTGACGGCGGACCCGGGGGGCGATGCCGTCGAACAGGTCGCCGCCGAGCGGTCGTACAGCACTCCGAGGCTGCCCGTCCTCGACGAGAGGGGGCAGCCGGTGGCGGCCGGCCGCCTGTGCTCGCCCGGGCACTGGGCCGCGCTGCTGCGCGCCTCGCACACCCGCGGGCCCGTGGCAGCGGCGGACCTTCCCAGCTCGCGCCGGATCGTGCTCGGTGCCGCGGCGGCGGACCCGGCGCCCGGTGCCGGGCAGGTCACCGTGCTGGACGGCGCGCGCCCCGCACCGGTGGCCCTGCTCGGCGCGGTGGCCGCACTCTTCGTGGAGGGCGTGGACTTCGACTGGCCCGCGGTGTTCGCCGGCCGCCCGGTGCGCCGGGTGCAGCTGCCGACGTACGCCTTCCAGCGCGAGCGGTACTGGCTGCGGGTCCCGGCCGCCGACGCGGCACCGGCCGGCGCCGACCGGGTGTGGGAGGCGGTGCGCAGCGGTGACGTGAGCGCGCTGGCCGCCGCGCTCGGGGTCGAGGAACAGGACCAGGCCCGCCCGCTGGCGCAGGCCATCACGGCGCTGGCCGCGCTGGCCGGCCGGGCGGGCGCCGGGGACTGAGCCGGGGGCGCGGACGCGCCGGGCCGGACGGGGGCGTGCGGGGGCGTCGGGTACGCGACGCCCCCGCGGTGGCGCGACCACGTGCATTATCCAGCGTATGCAATTATTGTTTTTGACTGTCTCGGCTTCGGCACCGCCCCGCTCGGCAACATGTACCGCGCGATCCCCGGCGAGGAGGCCGCCGCCACCGTCGAGGCCGCCTGGGACCAGGGCATCCGCTACTACGACACCGCCCCCTTCTACGGCGCCGGCCTCGCCGAGGAACGGCTCGGCCAGGTGCTGTCCGCCAAGCCCCGCGACGCCTACGTGCTGTCCACCAAGGTCGGGCGCGTCATCCTCGACGAGCACGAGAGCGCCGCCCGCGACCTCGGCGAGAAGGGCGGGATCTTCGAGCACGGCAACCCCAACAAGATCGTCCACGAGTGGACCGCCGAGGCCACCGAGCGTTCCATCGAGGGCAGCCTCAAGCGCCTCGGCACCGACCGCCTGGACATCGTCTGGGTCCACGACATCGCCCAGGACTTCCACGGCGACCTGTGGCTCCAGAAGTTCGAGGAGGCCCGCACCGGCGCCTTCCGCGTGCTGTCCCGGCTGCGCGACGAGGGCGTCATCAAGGCCTGGGGCCTGGGCGTCAACCGCACCGAGCCCATCGAACTGACCCTCGCCCTCGACGAGCCCCGGCCCGACGGCTTCCTCCTCGCCGGCCGCTACACCCTCCTCGACCACGAGCACGCCCTGCAGCGCCTGCTGCCCATGGCCCAGGAGCAGAACGTGGGCATGGTCGTCGGCGGCCCCTACAGCTCCGGCATCCTCGCCGGCGGCACCCACTTCGAGTACCAGCAGGCCCCGCCGGAGATCGTCGAGAAGGTGTCCCGGCTGAAGGCGCTCGCCGGCAAGCACGGCATCAGCATCAAGGCCGCCGCCCTCCAGTTCTCCCTCGCCCACCCGGTCGCCGCCGCCGCCGTCGCCGGCGCCACCCGCCCCAGCCGCATCGCCGAGGACACCTCCGCCCTGAACGAGGACATCCCGGCCGCGTTCTGGACCGACCTGCGCGCCGCCGGCCTGATCAGCCCGGCCGCCCCGCTGCCCGACGGCGCCTGACCCCCACACCGGCACCACCAGGAGAACGAACCATGGCCTCCACCTCCGTCAGCCGCACCGTGCCCGCCTCCCCCGACCGGGTCTGGAGCCTCATCGGCGGCTTCGCCACCCTGCCCGACCGGCTCCCCTCCATCCTGGAGAGCACCCCGCTCGAAGGCGGCCGGGTCCGCCGGCTGAAGAACCCGGACGGCGAAGTGATCACCGAGCGCCTCGTGGACTTCACCGAGGCCGAGCGCCACTACAGCTACGCCATCCTCCAGGCCCCCTTCCCCGTCAGCGGCTACGTCTCCACTCTCCGGGTCCACCCGGTCCCCGGCCGGGACGACGCCGCCGAGATCCAGTGGTCCGGCCGCTTCCACCCCGACAACGCCACCGAGGACGAGGTCGCCGGCCTCTACCGCGACGGCCTCGACGCCCTCCACAAGACGCTCACGGCCTGACCCCCCGCCCCGGCCACCGCGCCACCCCACCACGCAGCCCGGATACGCCCCCGCGTACCCGGGCTGCGGCGCGCCCGGGCGGCTGCTTCTGCGAGGATGCGCCCGTGACATCCCCGCCTGATCAGCGTCCCGACGAGGCCACACTCGACTTCCTGCGTTCCGCGTTCGCGCCCGAGTGGCGTGAGCCCCCGCTGGGCGATGAGGGCGTCGCGAGGTGGGAGGCGGAGAACGGGGTGACGCTTCCGGAGCCGTACCGCACCTTCGTGGCGCGGATCAGCAACGGCAGCGCTCTCGGTCCTGCCGAGGACGGCGGTCTCCAGCCGCTGGGGTGGCTGCCGGCGAGCTGGCCGGATCCGGGGCCGCGGCAGCCGGGGCAGGCGTTTCCGCTGGAGGCGGCCTGGCTGTGGGAGGACGACGAGACGAGCGGTCCGCAGGATCCGCGCGTCGATGCCGTGTTCACCCGCGGGTCGGTCGTCCTCGGCTCCGAGGACGGCTCGTCGTTCTGGCTGCTGGTGACCGCGGGGCCGCGCCGCGGTGAGGTGTGGATGGTGGCCGACGTCGGCGCGATGCCGGTGCCGGGCCGCGACGCCTGGGGCTTCGCGCAGTGGGTGCGGCGCTGGAGTACGGGCGAGGGCTGGTCGGACTGAGCACGGCGTCCCGCGAGTACCGGTTCCCGGTCCGCGCGCGGTGCGCCGCCCCCGACACCTGGCGCCGGCTGGTGGCCCACATGCTCCGCTCCTTCGCCACCCCCGACGCGCCCCTGCCCCCTCTCCCCGACGCCCCGGCACCCACCGCTCTCTACCGGGCCATGGTCGGCATCACCCGCCACGGCAGATGATTGCATTCGCTCTATATGGGCTATAGCCAATATTTTGCTCGATGGCTTATCCTGGGTTCAGCCGTACTGGAAGGAGACTGGAGCCCGTGACCGCCACCGACCCGGCACTCACCGCCCTCGCCAGCGGATGGGGCGCCCTCTCCCTCCTGCACGGCAAGATCGAGGCGCACATCGAGCGCGCCCTGCAGTCCGGGCACGACCTCAGCGTCCGCGAGTACTCGCTGCTCGACGTGCTCAGCCGTCAGCACGACGGCGAAGGCGGGCACCTGCAGATGAAGCAGGTCGCCGACGCCGTCGTACTCAGCCAGAGCGCCACCACCCGCCTGGTCACGCGCCTGGAAGACCGCAATCTGCTGTCGCGCTACCTGTGCCCGACCGACCGCCGCGGCATCTACACCGACGTCACCGAAGCCGGCCTGAAACTCCTGGAAGAGGCCCGGCCGACCAACGACGCCGCCCTCCGGGAAGCCCTCGACGAAGCCGCGAAGAACCCCGAACTGGCCTCGCTGGTCGCGGCCGTGGAAGCGGTGGACGCTCCCTCACGGCGCCCGTAGTCCCGGACGGCCCGGCACCTTCCCGCGCGACCGGTTACCGCGGCCGCGGCAGCCGCCGGCCGGGCGATGCGCCCGGCGCACGGCGCGCATGGGCACCTCCGCCGGGCGCGGAGGAGGCCCGCCGGTTCGGCACCGGCGCGCCCGCGAGCGACGGGACGACGAAACAGATCCCGCGCCCCCGAGCGACAGCGCGGCGGCCACCTCGGGCGGGGCGACCGCGACCCCGGTCCGCCCGGAGGCCGCCGACGACGCCCCTTTCCCCTCTCCCCCGCCGCCGCGCCCGCGTTCCCGTCCGCGCGGCGGCCGGGCTTGCGGCCCACCCCCCTCTCCCCCTCCCGCCTGAGCGCGGCCAGCCCTGCCCCACGCGAGCCACCCCCGCACGCCCCTCGGCACCCCCGCACCCCCGCGCCCACACAATGTCCGCGTTTGCATTTACAAGCGTCTGCAATTATTTTTTAGGCATGCAAGCCGCTCGTTCAAGTAATCACGGAAGGGCTGAGCCCATGCCCCTCGCGCTCCTCGCCCTGGCTGTCGGGGCCTTCGGGATCGGCACCACCGAGTTCGTGATCATGGGACTGCTGCCCGAGATCGCCGCCGACTACGGCGTCTCCATCCCCACCGCGGGGCTGCTGGTCACCGGCTACGCCCTCGGCGTCCTCGTCGGCGCGCCGCTGCTGACCGTGCTCGGCACCAAGGTCAGCCGCAAGCGGATGCTCATGCTGCTCATGGCCCTGTTCGTGCTCGGCAACACGCTCTCCGCCCTCGCCCCCACCTTCGGGCTGATGCTGGCCGGGCGCGTGGTCGCCTCCCTCGCCCACGGCTCGTTCTTCGGCATCGGCTCCGTGGTCGCCGCCGGGCTGGTCGCCCCGCACAAGAAGGCCGGCGCCATCGCCACCATGTTCACCGGGCTGACCGTCGCCAACATCGTCGGCGTGCCGCTGGGCACCTTCGTCGGGCAGGCCGCGGGCTGGCGGGTCACCTTCGTCGTCGTCGCCGCGCTCGGCGTGGTCGGGCTGCTCGGTATCGCCAGGCTGGTGCCCGCCGTGCCCCGGCCCGAGGAGACCCTGCTGCGGCGGGAGGTGACCGCGTTCCGCAACCCGCAGGTACTGCTCGCGATGGCGATGACGGTGCTCGGCTTCGGCGGTGTCTTCGCCGCGATCACCTACATCGCGCCGATGATGACCCATGTCGCCGGCTACAGCGACGGCGCGGTCACCTGGCTGCTGGTGCTCTTCGGCATCGGCATGTTCCTGGGCAACCTGCTCGGCGGCCGTTTCGCCGACCGCGCGCTCATGCCCCTGCTGTACGTCACCCTCGGCGGGCTGGCCGTCGTCCTCGCGCTGTTCACCCTGACCGCGCACGACAAGATCCTCGCCGCGGTCACCATCCTCCTCGTCGGGGCGCTCGGTTTCGCCACCGTGCCGCCGCTGCAAAAGCGCGTCCTGGACCAGGCCCACGGCGCGCCGACCCTGGCCTCGGCCGTCAACATCGGCGCCTTCAACCTCGGCAACGCGCTGTCCGCCTGGCTCGGCGGGCTCGTCATCACCGCCGGTCTCGGCTACACCGCCCCGAACTGGGTCGGCGCCGTCCTCGCCGCCGCCGCGCTCGTCCTGGCCTTCTGGTCGGCCGCGCTGGAGCGCCGTACCCCCGCGGCCGAACCCGCCGGCGCCGGCGCCCCTGCCCCCGTCCGCCACTGACTCCCCCTCCCCCTGTCACGCCCTCTGAAGGAGCGAACACCTCATGGCACCCGCCTCCGTCCCGACCGTCGCGCTCAACAACGGCGTCGAGATCCCCCAGCTCGGCTTCGGCGTCTTCCAGGTCCCCGACGACCGGACCACCGCCGCCGTCAGCGCCGCGCTGGAGACCGGCTACCGCAGCATCGACACCGCCGCGATCTACGGCAACGAGGCCGGCGTCGGGCGGGCGCTGGCCGCGTCCGGACTGCCCCGCGAGGACCTGTTCGTCACCACCAAGCTGTGGAACGCCGACCAGGGCTACGACGCGACCCTGCGCGCCTTCGACGCCAGCCTCGCCAAGCTCGGCCTCGACCACGTCGACCTCTACCTGATCCACTGGCCGGCCCCCGCCCGCGACCTGTACCGCGAGTCCTGGCGGGCCCTGGAGCGCCTCGCCGGGGAGGGCCGCGCCCGTGCCGTGGGCGTCTCCAACTTCCAGCCCGGCCACCTGCGCCGGCTGCTGGACGGCGCGACGCTGACCCCGGCCGTCAACCAGATCGAGCTGCACCCCGGCCTGCAGCAGGCCGAACTGCGCGCGTTCCACGCCGGGCACGGGATCGCGACCGAGGCGTGGAGCCCGCTCGCCCAGGGCGCGGTGCTCGACGAGCCGGTCATCAGCGGCTTGGCCGCCAAGTACGGCAAGTCCCCCGCTCAGGTCGTCATCCGCTGGCACCTCCAGCTGGGCAACATCGTCATCCCCAAGTCGGTCACCCCGGCCCGTATCCGCGAGAACTTCGACGTCTTCGGCTTCGCGCTCACGGCCGAGGAGATGCAGGCCCTGGCCGCGCTCGACCGCGGCCTGCGCACCGGCCCCCACCCCGACGAACTCGACTGAACCGCACTCCCCCACCGCTCCGTCCCGCCCCCGCGGCCCGGGACGGAGCCGCGTGCGCGCGAAGCTGTCTGGCCTCGTCCTGTGGCTGCGAGCTTGTGCCTACTCCGGATAGAGAGCTGCCAGGCGGGGCAGGCGGCGAGTCATTTCGTCGTGGTCGTCGAAGTCGAAGTTCCAGGTGGGGTCCAGCTCCGGGAAGCGGATGGCGGTCGGTCCGGCGGGGAGCTGATCACCGGTCGCCGAGACATGTGCGTTCCAGGCGATGCCCAGCATGTCCTCGCCCTCCAGGTCGACGCCGTCGGCTGCGGATGCTCGAACGACGGGCAGTTCTGCCAGGGCATCGGGGTCGGCGATCATTCGCTCGAAGACTTCACGGCCCTGAGCGATCAGCCAGCCGCGGAAGTAGTCGAAGCCGTCGTCGGAGCACCCGCCGTTGGCGAGGTGAGCAGCGGCCCACAGAGGGTTGGTGTAGGAGTCGGCCATCAGCTCCCACAGCACCTGCTCGGCTGCGATGATCTCCTCGATGGGCCGGGAGGCCAGCAGCGAGGTCGCTTCGTGAGCGACCGCTTCGCCGTCGTCCGGGTTGGACGCCTGGTTGCGGGCTGTCTCGATGAGCTGCCAGAACTGCTGCTTGTCCATGGGGGCAGAGCGTGCCACCCGGTACTGACATCGGGCCGGTCGCGGGGGCTTGTTCCCTCAGAGGTCGGCGAGGAGACCGGTCTGCTGACGGCCACGGTGGTCCGGCGGATCGCCGTGGACGACAAGCCCCACCCCGGCACGGGTCAGTCACGACGAACCGGCTTCTTCCACCTCCGGGTGCCCGTGGATACCCCCGATGCCTGGGAGCACCGCGTCCACGGCGGCGGAGACGACGCCGGCCTTACTTTCGCCTGCCGGTTCCTCTCCCTTCCCTTGCAGCAGCCCCTGGCCGACGGTCAGGACGCATGGCTGGGCCGCATCGATCCGCGATGGACCACCGTTACCGGTGCCAGTCGGTAATCAGCGCGTCAGAGGCGGGCCTTCATGCTTTCGCAGACGCCGTGGACGTTCTTGATCTCGAAGTCGCCCTCGGCGCCGCGGAGGACGCCGCGGTAGTGCCCGAAGAGCTGGAAGTAGTCGATCGCGAAGAGGCCGAGGTTGTGCTTCACCCGTTTGCGGCCTTCCGGTTCGAAGACGACGTCGACGCGGCCGTCCCGGGAGGCGATGTGCCAGGTGGCCGACGGGTCGGCGGAGGCGGGCTCGAAGACCACGTCGCCGAGGGGCTCGCACCTGCCCGGGGTCCACAGGCAGGATTCCTCCGGTTCGCCGGGCAGTTCGGGCCGCGCCGCGAAGTTGGCCCCGACGACCTCGCCGGCGTCCGTCAAGGTGGCGAAGGTGCCCCAGAGCCAGTTGGTCCGGTACGGCAGCAGTGAGCGGTGTTCGTCGAGTACCGCCAGGTCGCGGGTGGGGTCGAAGGTGATCTCGGCGTCCCCGACGCGCAGTACGCCCAAGGCGGGGAAGGCGGCCTTGTGGGTGTACATGCTGCCGCCCGGCAGCCGGGAGCTGACCGAGAGGGCGGGGGTGGCCGCCGCGGCGTCGAGTTCGAGTTCACCGCGGACGGCGGGGGCCTTCAAGGTCGCGGCGATGTCGAGTTCGATCCGGTGCCGCGCGAAGGCGCGGGAGAAGGAGAAGGCGATGCGGTAGCCGTCGCGTTCGAAGCGGCAGGCGCTGTCGAGGAGCCGGGCGGGGAGGGCGGGGCTGCCGCCGGGCGCGTTGGCCGCGTGCTGGTGGAGGGCGCCGGCCGTCCGGTCGTAGGCGTAGATCTCGGAGCTGGCGAGGTAGTGCGCGTCCTGGATGATCAGGGAGGAGTACCAGTCGGGGTGCAGCAGCGTGAAGCCGACCCATTCCTTCAGGCGCAGGCTCTTCAGGCGGCGGGTGAGGCCGGTGTACGCGTCGAGGGGGTTGGCGGCAGCGGGCCGGTCCGGCAGGCGGCCCCAGTGGCGGATGCCGTCCTCGACCAGGCGCTGGGGGGTGGGCATGGCGCGTAGTCTGCCCAGGGGCGTCGTCGCCGGTCAACAGCCTGCCGGCGGGGATCCGCCGGGGCACAAACCTCGTGCGACGGTCTCGGGTGGCTTTGTCCACGAGCGGTACGGCCGGGGGGTGTTGGCCGCTCGCGCGGGGTCCTGGAGCACGGTGCCGGCCGGCGCGTCGTACGCCGCTGGATGCCGGCCCGGGCGGGCGGTGGCGTTCTGTCAGGTGTCCGGCAGCAGCAGCCAGACCTCAAAGAAGGCGAGGCCGTGGTCGCGGGTGGCCGTCCCGCACGGGCAGCCCAGCGTGCTCCGGTGCCAGTCGCAGGTCACGGTCCAGGGGCCGGCGGTGCTCGCGCACCGCGAGCAGGCGACGGTCTCGGCCGCCCATACCCCCGGGGCGGGCCTGCTGTGGCGGCGCAGCCGGCCCGTGTACAGGGCGTGCCAGGGCTCGGCCGGGGGCGTGAGCGGGGCGGTCGTGGGCGGGGAGGCGGCCAGGGTGGTGAAGAGCGCGGTCAGGCCGGGGAGCAGGGCCTCGCCGGCCTCGGTCGGGGGCGTGGAGGTGCCGTCCGGGGCCTTTGGTGGGGTGCCGTAGGCGGGTGCCGCCGCGGCGGCCGGCCGGTTGGGGTGGGTGTGCCAGGGCAGGAGGGCGCGGGCGACGGCGGCCAGGAGTGCGGTGGCGGGCGGGCTGACGGCTCCGGCGTCCAGGTGGTGCAGGGTGGTGCGCAGGATGCGCTGGAGTCGCCGGTCCCGGTGGGTGGCCACGGTCTGTGCGCTTGTGGTCCGTTGGGCGGGCGGCGGGGCGGTGAGGCGGGTGAGGACGGCTGTCGCGGCCTCGGTGTCCGGTGGGGCGGGGTGCCACTGTCCGGCGGCCAGGAGGTGCCGGGCGCGTGCGGATTCCCGGGTGAGGGCGCGTGTCATGAGCGGGTGGGGGCCGGCGGCCGCGGTGCGGGGGTCGTGGGCGCTCGTCATGGTCTTTCCGTGTTCGTTCCCTCGCGGGGGCGTGCTGTCCGGACCGGCTCATCGGCGCAGGTGTGCCAGGAGTCCTTCGGTGACGGGGTAGGGGTCTTCGCGGGGCAGCAGTCGCCGTGCGGCGTCGAGGTCTCCGTTTTGTACGTGCGTGTGGATGGTGCGGGCGAGCGGGGTGACGTCGGTGATGGAGAGGGTCCATTCGTCGGCGTAGCGGCGTGCGGCTTCGCCGGTGAGGCCGAGCTGGAGCGAGCGGTGGGCGAGCGGCTGGAGGCGCAGGTCGCGTTCGGGGTCCCATTGCACCCGGGCCGGGGATCGCTTCAACTGGCGCTTCCACGTGGCGCGGTCGGTGTGGAGCCCGGGTTCGTAGTGGGACAGGCAGGCGTGTTCGAGTGCCCACTGGAAGCCGTCGCGGGAGATCTCGACGGCGAGGACGGTCTCCTGTCCTTCTTTGGTGCCCCACCCGCAGCGGTACATCATCCACAGGAACGACGGTTTGATCCAGGTCATCCGGTCTCGCTGCCACGCCGCCGGGAAGCGGCCCTCCCGGGCGGCGGGCAGGCCGATCCGCGGGGTGTAGGCCTGGTAGACGGTGAGGGTGGAGTCGGTGTGCCGGGCTCGGATCCGGTGGGTGGGTTCTGTCACGGGGACCAGCGTGGGCACCCGGTTTCGTGTGCGCCACCGGATTTCCGTTTGGTGGGCGCCGCGTGGGCGGGGTGCTGTGCGGGTCCTGCGCCGCCGGCGGCCGTCGTTCGGTCGTGGTGCGGTGTCACTGGTGCTGGGGGCGCCATTCGAAGAGCAGGATGGTGGCGTCGTCCCGCAGTTGGTTGCGCTGGTAGTCGAGGATGGCGTGGATGAGGAGCCGCAGTACCTCGGCCGGGCGCTGTCCGGCGGCGGAGGAGCGGATGATGAAGTCGGTGAACCGGTCGAGGCCGAACTCCGCGCCGTCCGCGTCGCGGGCCTCCACGACACCGTCGGTGTAGAGCAGGACGCAGTCGCCCGGTTGCAGGGTCGTCTCGTGGACCTGCCGGGTTGCCGGGGCGAGGGGGCCGGCCAGGCCGATCGGCGGTTGCGGGGGGCTGTCCAGCGCCCCGGCGAGGACCCGCTCGGCGCGGATCAGCAGCGGTGGGGGGTGGCCGCAGTTGACCCAGCGCAGCACTCCGGTCTCGGCGTCGAGCCGGCACAGCACGCCGGTGCAGAAATGGTCGGGCAGCCACTGGGCGAGCGCCCGGTCGACGGAAGCGACGACGTCGATCAGGTCGCCGCCGCTGCGGCGGGCGTTGCGGGCCGCCGCCATGGCGACCGATGTGGTCAGGCCGGCGGTCAGATCGTGGCCCATGGAGTCGAGGATCATGGTGTGCAGCACGTTCTTGACCACCGAGTGGTCGAAGGCGTCGCCGGCGATGTCGTACGCCGGTTCCAGGACCGCGGTCGAGACGCACTTGGCGCTGCCGACGGTGCGGGGTGGCAGGAAGGCCCGCAGCATCTCGGCGGGCAGGCCCATGGCCGAGACGCGGGTGCGGGCGGCGAGCCAGTCGCTGTAGGCCCGCTTGGAGGTGATCAGCATGGCGAGCAGATGGGCCAGCATGCGGCTGCGGCGCATCCGGGCCGTCTCGTCGAGCGAGGCGGCGCGCACCGCCAGTACGCCCAGCCGTTCCGAGCCGTCGACCAGTGGCATCCAGATGACCGGGTCGTCGTCGGCGGTGGCCACCCGCGGGGAGATCGTGCGGTATGCCCAGCCGGCCGGCGAGTGGTCCACCGGCAGCGGTTCCAGGGTCTCGGCGAGGGGGATGAGGAGCCGTTGCTGGAGGTCGACGAGGTAGATCAACGCGGTGTCCAGGCCGAGGGCCCAGGCGCACCGGTTCACCAGGGCGGGCAGTTCGATCGGCAGGGCGGTCTGTGCCTCGACGATCAGCTCTTCCAGCCGCTTCTCGTCGATGGCCGTGTCGGGACCGCAGGACACGTGCGGTGGGTCCGACACGGTGATCACCCCTTCCGTGCTCAGTCTCACACCGATCCGGTCCTCTCTCACGTCAGGCGAGGCTGCGGGCGGTGATGTCGCCGTGGGAGGTGGTGGCGTGGATGTCGAGGTCGGTGGTGCCGGTGCGGGTGAGGGCGTTGCTGATGCGGCCGTGGGTGGTGCCGGCGTCCAGGGCGGCGGAGACACCGGCGGCGGCGGTCACCGAGATGTCGCCGGACTGGGTGGCCAGGGTGAGGGTGCCGCGGACGGCTTCGGCGATCCGGATGTCGCCCCGGGTGGTGCTGATCCGCGCCGGGCCGTCCAGCCGGCCGACCTCCACGTCGCCGTCGACCGCGGTCAGGTGCAGGCTCGCGGCTTCGTCGATCTTGATGTGGTGGTAGGCGCCGTCGAAGGTGACGTCGCCGAGGCGGCCGACGCCGCGCAGTTCGCAGGCGGCGGTCCTGGCCTCGACGCGGGAGCCGGCGGGGAGTTTCACCGTGACGTCCAGCGCTCCGGAGGGCCCGAAGAGCTGGTTCTTGGGGGCGTCGGTGCGGATGCGCAGGACGCCGTCGGCGTATTCGGCGGTGGTCTGCTCCGCCGCCTTCACGTCGCGGCTCTTCGAGGCGTTCGCGGGCAGGATCTCGACCACGGTGTCGGTGCGGTCGGCGGCGATGAACTGGACGCGTCCGGCCGGGAGGTCCAGGACGGCGGAGATCGGGGCGGGGGTGTCGAACTTCTTCTGCATCATGATGCTCTCTTCCGCGTTGACGACTCGCTGTTTCCTGATGACGGAAACGCTACGTTGCTTTCCATACCCCGGCAACAAGTTCTTTGCATGCGAGCGGCATTTCAGCAGGTGGACGGGCGATAATCAGTGCAACGCCCTCCCGCTTAACGCAATGACAGAACAGCCGTTCGTTGCAATGCAGTGAAGGTGAACGCTATGGTGGAGGCGTCGGGGAGACACCGAGCGGCGCCCTGGGGCGCCCGTGGCACGAAAGGGGGTCGTGATGCCGGGAGGCAGGCTCACCCAGCAGGAGCGCCGGCAGATCGCGGCGGGGCTGGCCGACGGCCTGGCCTACGCCGAGATCGCCCGCCGTCTGGGCCGTCCGACCTCCACCGTCACCCGTGAGGTGACACGCAACGGCGGCCCCGCCGGTTACCGCGCCGACCTGGCGCACCGCGCCACCCAGCAGCGCACCCGCCGGCGCACGCAGGCCCCGCCGCAGGGGCCGCAGGCGCCCGCGCAGCCCTACGGACGCGACGCCGAGGCGGTGCGCGACTACCAGGAGGCCCTCACCACCGTCCTGATGACCTCGGGCCTGCCCCGGATGATGGCCCGGGTCCTGGGCTGCCTCTACACCACCGACACCGGCAGCCTGACCGCCTCCGACCTCGCCCGGCGCCTCCAGGTCAGCCCGGCGTCCGTCTCCAAAGCGATCACGTTCCTGGAGGGCCTGGACCTCGTCCGCCGCGAACGCGACGAACGCCGCCGCGAGCGCTACGTCGTCGACGACGACCTCTGGTACCAGTCGATGATCCGCAGCGCCCGGGCCAACGACCGGTTCATCGAGACCGCGCGGCAGGGCGTCGGCGTCCTCGGCCGGGGCACCCCCGCCGCCACCCGCCTGGAGAACGCCGCCCGCTTCCTCGACTTCGTCAGCGAAGGGCTCGTCCGCGCCGCCGAGCAGGGCCGCGAGGTCCTCTACACCCGCACCGGACCGGCCCCGGACGACGGGCGGCCCGCCGCCGCGGCGGACCCGGGGTGAGACCCGCCTCTTCGTCCTCCCGGTCGTCAACCTGTGTTGTGCGAGGTGGGCACCGGCACCCGTGGTGCGCAGACTTCGATCACCTGTTACGGCGGCCTCGCGCCGCAGACGAGGAGAACGAACGATGCGTACGACGAAGAAGACGGCGGCCGCGCTCTCGGCCGCGGCGGTGCTGGGCGGCCTGCTGACGCTGGCCGGCGCCCCGGCCGCGCAGGCCGCCGACGGCTGCAACAACGACAACGGCAGGACGGTGCGGACCGCGTTCGGGGGCAAGGGGCAGGGCTTCGAGCTGCGGGTGAACGGCTCGGGCGACGGCACCTGCGCCTGGGGCCGCATCGTCGGCGGCGCGCCGGGCATGCACGTCTGGGTGGACCGCAGCAGCGACGGCGGCCGCACCTGGGAGCCCCAGCTGGGCTGGCGGGAGATCAGCAGCGGGGGCAGCGTCTGGACCGAGGCGTGGCGCGACAGCAACGGCAAGGTGATGCGTGCCTGCGGCGACTCCGGCTACAACACGTCGATCACCTGCACCGGCTGGTACTGAGCGGGCGCGGGCGCCTGGCGGCGGGCCGCCGCCTGCGGTGGCCCGCCTCCTCACCCTGGGGCTCGTCACCCCCGCCGGCCGCAGCGGGGCGGTCACCGTCCTTCGCGGGGGTGACGAGCCGCAGCAGGATGCGCCGGGCGGTCTCGGCCAGGTGTCGCCGTCCCCGGCGGCCGGTTCCAGGCGCGCCGCGTGGGTGCGGTGCGGGTGCTCGCCGGGGGTGAGGACCCGCGCCGCGGCCGGGCGCGGCCCCGGCGGGTGCGGGCCGCGCAGGCGGGGGATCGGGCCGGCGCGCGGCAGGGAGGACTTGCCGCTGCCCGACGTGCCGAACACCGCGGTGCGACGGTGTGCCGCGGCGTGCCGAAACAGGCGCTCGGTCAGCTCGTCGCGGCCGAAGAACAGGTCGCTGTCTCCGGGTTCGAAGCGGGCCAGGCCCCGGCAGGGGGCTCGGCGTCCTCGTGTCCGGGGCGGGGCCGGGCGGCGCTGCGGGCTGCCGCCTCGTGCCGGCGCCGCGTCCACGGGCCGGGGCCGGCGCCGCAGGCCCGGACGCGGGCGAGGACGACGGGCAGGGTGGGCAGGCGCTCGCCGCCGGCCGCCTGTGACAGGGCGCTCGCCCCCTGCCCCGTGCGCCGCGCCACCGTCCGGCAGGTCGGGCTTCCCGCCCGCGCCCGCAGGGCGCACGACTCGGATGCGAACCGCTCGACGGGCCCGGCACTCGGGTCCAGCGGGTCTTCCGGACGCCCCGCCATCGGCGGTTCTCCTGCGCGCCACCGCTTCCCCCGTGGAGGCGGCGTGGCGGCGGCGTGGCGGCGGCGTGGCGGCGGCGTGGCGGCGGCGTGGCGGCAGACGATACGCGCGGGCGCGCAGGGGCGAACCATTGCGTACGCCGTAAGCATGTCCCCGGCCATGGCCGGGGCGCGGGTGCGGCCGGGACGCGGGCCGGGGGCCGACGTCGTCCCAGGGCGGGCCCCGCCGGATGGCCGGCGCTGCCCGGGCCGGATGCCGTCCCGGCATGCCGCCCGGCGGTACCCGACGGCCGCCCCGGATCACCGGATCTGACTATTCGTCAGTTCTTTCAGGGGGCGCGGCGGTGAATTCCCGGTTTCGCGCGGCGCGTTCGATGTATGGACGGACGGGGATTCACAACCGCTTCCTTCGTTCGATACATAAAGGCACGGCGGGCGCCGCGCCGGTAATCCCGGGCCGGGCCGCCGACAACGGTGTCGTTGCTTCCACAGCGCCGGACTGCCGTATTCCGTTTGGGTGTTCGGGTTCCCGCCGACCGGCTGTGTGCCGTCGCCACACATTCCCGGCGGACGCGACCTTACCGGCGCGTAGCTCTTGCGTATCCGCTGATCACAGGGATTGCCGGGGGCGATGAAGATTGTTATTGTCGCTCCGCAATCGAGTTGGACATTCCAACTCGGCCGTGTACACGAGTACAGAGAGCCCTCTTGAGTTCGGGCTCTGCACCATTGCACCGCGAACCGCGCGTCCGGCCGGATCACCTGCCTCGGACACGCTGATGTACCGCGCACCACCGGCAATTTCCGAACTCGCCCTGTACCGCCCGCAAGGACGCACCCCCGTACCGCACGCACCGCATGCCCGGCTGCCGTCGAATATCCGGAGTGAGAGTGAGTCCCACCACAATCCTGGCAGAGCCGATCGACGCGTCGGGCCGTCCGCTGTCCTTCGGGGGCGGCTGCGGCACGCTGTCCGTGCCCGTGCCCGGCCCCGCCGGGTCCTCCGGCTGACCCCGCCTGCCGGGCGGGCCCGCGTCCGGCCCGTCCGGGGCAGGCGCCCCCGCGTGACACCCGTGGCAGCACCGCGGCGCTCACGCGACGACCCCTCTTCGACCCCCACACCCGAACTGGATGCTGTCTTCGCATGCTGAACACTGACGGGGCCACCCCGGGAGCCCTCCTGAGAAAACCGGTGAGCGGATGGCTCCCGGCACAAGCCCACCTGCGCGGGTTCGGCGGATTCCACGGCGGGCTCGCCCTCGCCCTGCTCACCTCCGCGATGCGGGAACACGCGCCCGGACTCGAACTGCAGAGTGTCACGGGCCGGTTCGACCGGCCCGTCGACCCCGGCTTCGGCGTGGACAGCTCCCTGGTGCGCGCCGGACGGACCCTGACCGTGGTCCGCGCTGCGGCGCAGGGCGAGAAGGGGACGGCGATCGAGGCGTCCGCGGTGTTCGCCCGCCGCGGCGAGGACGCCTGGCAGGCCGTCACTCCCCCGCCGCCGGCCGCGCCGCGGCCCGAGGAGTGCGAAGTGTTCGCCATCCCGCCGGAGTTCGTGCCCATCGCCACCAGCATGGAGATCCGCCCCGTCGGCCCGGCCCGCCCCTACGCGGGCGGCCCGGTGCCCGAACTGATCGCCTGGGTGCGGCTGGTGGAGGACGACGAGGCCCCGGACGTGCTGCGTCTGGTCCTGCTGATGGACGCGCTCGCCCCCTCGTACGCGGCCGTCCTGTCCACGCTCGCCGTCGTGCCCACCGTCGAGCTGACCGTGCGTCCGGGCCCGGGGCTGGCCGGCGCCTCCTCCCGCTGGATCCTGCTGCGGGCCACCACGCGCGCCGCCGGCCCCGACGGCTGGGTCGACGAGCAGATCGACGCCTGGGGAGCGGACGGGACCCACCTGGGCAGCGCCCACCAGCTGCGGGTGGTCCGCGCCGTCTGACCCCGCCGTCCCCCGGAGAACACGCACGCGTCCCACACGCAGACCGACACGAAAGGCCGTATCCCGTGAGACCGTTGCCACCGTCCGCCGGATCCTCGCTGGTGCACGTCCTGCGGCACCGCGCCCAGGAGACGCCCGACCGGCTCGCGTTCCGGTTCCTGCCCGACGGGACCAGCGACCACCTGATCGACTGGACCTACCGCGAACTCGCCGACCGCGCCGACGCGGTCGCCGCCCGCCTGCACGGGCGCGGCCTCGACGGCGGCAGAATCGTGCTGGCCCTGGACCCCGGACTCGACTACGTCGCCGGGCTGTTCGGCATCATGCAGGCCGGCTGCACCGCCGTGCCCTGCTTCCCGCCGTTCGGGCGGCGCGCCACCGCGCGTTTCCTGTCCGTCCTGGCGGACTGCGCGCCGCGCGCCGTGCTCACCGACCCCCGCTTCGCCGGGCAGGTCGAGCAGTTCCACGAGCAGTTGCCCGCCGGCGCCGGACGGCCGCAGTGGATCTTCCCCGAGCCGGACTTCTACCAGCGGCCCGACGGCGCCGGGGTGCCGCTGCGGGCGGTGGAGCCGGCACTGATCCAGTACAGCTCCGGCTCCACCGGCGATCCCAAGGGCATCGTCCTGACCCATGAGAACCTGCTGAGCAACTGCCGGGTCCTGGACGCCCACATGGGCTACGAGGAGGACCGCATCGGCTGCTCGTGGCTGCCGCCGTACCACGACATGGGGCTGATGGGCACCATCATGCTCGCCGTGCACGGCGGCTGGCCGCTGGTGATGCTGTCGCCGATCCACTTCGTGCAGGACCCCTACCGGTGGCTGAAGGCGATCACCGACCACAAGGTGACCATCTCGGTCGGCCCGAACTTCGCGTTCGACCTGTGCGCGCAGAGCATCGGCGACGAGGAGGTGGCCACGCTCGACCTGAGCACGCTGCGGCAGGTGTTCTGCGGCAGCGAGCCCGTCTCCGGCAACACCATGGAGCGGTTCCGGGAGCGTTTCGCGCCGGTCGGGTTCGACGCGGGCAGTTTCATCCCCTGCTTCGGGCTGGCCGAGGCCACCTTGTTCGTCTCCGGCAAACCCGAGGCCGACGACCGCATCCGCACCGAATGGCTGGACAAGGACGCGCTCGAACACGGCCGGGCGCGCCGCGCCCCGCACCCGGGCGGCGCGGACGCGGTGGCCGTGGTCAGCTGCGGGGTGATCGCCGAGAACCACGAGGTGCTCATCGTCGGCCCGGACAGCCTCGCCCCGCTCGCCGAGGGGGAGATCGGGGAGATCTGGGTCAGCGGCGCCAACGTGGCCGCCGGCTACCTGGGCCGCCCCGAGCTGTCCGCGAGCACCTTCGGCGCCCGCCCCGCGGGCGGCCACAGCGGCGCGAGCGCCTACCTGCGGACCGGGGACCTCGGGTTCTTCCTCGACGGGGAACTCTTCGTCACCGGACGGCTCAAGGACCTCATCGTCGTCAGCGGCCGCAACCTGCACCCCCAGGACATCGAGCACTCGGTGCTGCGCGCCCACCAGGACCTGCGCCGCATCGCCGCGTTCGCCGTGCGCAGCGAGGCCCGCGACGAGGAGGAGGTCGTCCTGGTCGCCGAATTCCGCGGCACCGCGGCCGAGTTCGGCGAGCGGGAGAAGGAGATCCTCCAGCGGGTGAGGGCGGCGGTGACCGAGGACCACGGGGTGCGGCCCGGCCGGGTGCACATCGGGCCGCCCGGGACGGTCCTGATGACCACCAGCGGCAAGGTCCGCCGGCGCGACACCCGCAAGGCGTACCTGGAGGGGACGCTCAAGGCGTTCCCCGCCGCCGCCCCGGCGGGCGTGTCATGAGCAGCGCCGAGACCGGGGTGGGCGAGGCGCTGCCGCGCTCGCCGGCCGCCGCCGGAGCGGACCACGGGGCGCGCCGGCTCGCCTGGGTCACCGTGGGCGTGCCCACGCTGGGGACGGCGGCCGCAGTCGTCTTCGCGGTGCGCTACGGGTTCACGTGGACGGACGGGCTGCTGCTGGCGGTGATGTACGCGCTCACGTCGCTGGGCGTGGAGGGCGGCTTCCACCGGTTCTTCTCGCACCGCTCGTTCGCGGCCGGACCGGTCGTCACCACGCTGTGGGGGATCGCGGGGAGCATGGCGGCGCAGGGGCCGGTGGTGTTCTGGGTGGCCATCCACCGCCAGCACCACGCCTTCACCGACCGGGACGGGGACCCGCACTCGCCGCGCGCGCTGGGGCCGGGCCTCACCGGGCGGCTGCGCGGGTTCTGGCACGGGCACGTGGGCTGGCTGTTCACCGTGCAGCGCCAGGACTGGGCCCGGCGCGCCCCGGACATGGTCCGCGACCGCCTCGTCATGCGCCTGAACCAGTACTACTTCGGGTGGGTGCTGGCCGGTCTGGCGCTGCCCGCGCTGGCGGGGTGGGCGCTGTCCGGGGGGACGGCGCGCGGCGCGGCGGGCGGGCTGCTGTGGGGCGGGCTGGCCCGGATCTTCCTCCTCGACCACGTCACCTGGGCCGTGAACTCGATCGGCCACACGGTCGGCAGCCGGCCCTACCGCACGCGGGACACCAGCCGCAACGTCGCGCCGCTGGCCGCGATCTCGGTGGGCGGCTCCTGGCACAACAACCACCACGCGCGGCCCTCGCTGGCCCACAACCGGCACAACCTGCTGCAGATCGACCCGACGGGGGCGGTCATCCGGGCACTGGACGCGCTCGGGCTCGTCCACAACGCGCGCTACCCGGACCGCGCCGGCCCCCGGCACGCCGTGCCCGGGGCCTCCCCGCGCACACCGGACCTGGAAGACCCGAAGGAAGGGAGTTGAACGATGTCCGCGACCGCGGCCGCGAACGCCGTCGTCAGGCTTGATCCCGTCAGTCTGCGGATCAAGCGGTTCTCCGCCCTGACCACCATGACCCTGCCGCTGATCGGAACCGCGGCCGCCGGGTACCTGCTGTGGACAGGGCGGTACACCGCGACCGATCTGTGGCTGTTCGCCGCCATGTACTTCGTGCACATGTTCGGCATCACGGTGGGGTTCCACCGTTACCTCGCCCACAAGGCGTTCAAGACGTCGCCCGCCTTCGAGGCGGTCATGATGATCGCCGGGTCGATGGGCGCGCAGGGCCCGCTGATGTTCTGGGTCATCACGCACCGCCGCCACCACCGCTTCAGCGACCAGGAGGGCGATCCGCACTCCCCCAACCTGCACGGCTGGGCGCTGCGGGCCCGCATGCGGGGCCTGTGGTACGCGCACATGCCGTGGATGCTGAGCCCGGAGGCCAGCAAGGTCACCGTCTTCGGCCCGGACGTGCTGCGCAGCAGGCGGCTGATGTTCTTCAACCGGACCTACCCGCAGTGGGTGCTGCTGGGGCTGGCGCTGCCGGCCGTCGTCGACTTCGCGGTCGTGCACAGTGCGATGTCGCTGCTGGGCGGTCTGGTCTTCGGCGGGCTGGCCCGTATCTTCGTCGCCAACCAGGCGGCGTGGTGCGTGGGTTCCGTCTGCCACGCCTTCGGCGGGCGTCCCTTCGACAACGACGACCACAGCGCCAACAACTGGCCGGTCGCGGTGTTCACCTTCGGTGAGGGGCTGCAGAACAACCACCACGCCTTCCCCGGGTCCTTCCGGCACGGCGTCACCTGGTGGGAGCCCGACCTCAGCGGCTGGCTGCTGATGGGGCTCGGCAAGCTCCGCGTGGTGTGGAGCCTGCGCGAGCCCGACAAGGCGGCCATCGCCCAGCGCAGACAGGAAGCGAAGAGCGCGGCCTGACACGGGGCCGCGCGAAGGACGAGGAAGGGCACACCCATGTTCAACCGCAAGAAGATCCAGCGTCCCCAGGGACCGCTGACCGAGCAGGCCCTGCGCCAGTGGCTCGTCGACTACCTGGTCGTCCACGTCGAGATCCCGCGCGAGGACATCGACACCGCCAAGACCTTCGAGGCCTACGGCCTGGACTCGCGGGTGGCCGTGCAGGTCTCCGGCGCCCTGGAGAAGGTCATCGAACGCCGCCTGTCGCCCGGCCTGCTCTACGAGTACCAGTCCATCGACGCCCTCACCGAGTACCTCACCGCCGAACTCAAGCTCTAGCGCCTGGAAGGAGACTTACGACATGGGTGCATTCGACTTCCCCTCGGCGCCGCAGGAGAGCTTCCGGGCCTTTCTGCGCCAGGCGGAGCAGCTGGAGGGGGAACGCCTGGCCGGGGCGATACCCAAGGAGTACTTCGAGCCGCGCGTGGGGCGGGGCCTGCTCGGCTTCGTGGTCAGCTGGGCGCTGTACGCGGGGGCGCTGGTGGGCGTGGCGTTCTCGCCGAGCCGGCTGCTGTGGATCCCGCTGTGGATCGTGGCGGGCCTGGGCGGGTGGGGTCTGCACTGCATCGCGCACGACTGCGGGCACGGCTCCTTCTCGCGTTCGCGTAAGTTCAACTACGCGATCGGGCACGTCTCGCTGCTGCCGCTGATCTACCCGTTCCACGCCTGGCGGCACGTGCACAACATGCATCACAGCAGCACCAACCACCTGGAGTTCGACACCGACTGGCGTCCGGTGCCGGCCGGCATGTTCGAGCGGATGTCCCTGTGGGACAAGACGGTCTACGTCTCCACCCGTACCTGGGCGTTCTGGGGCGGCACCATCAACTACTGGGCGGAGTCGGCGCTGCGCCCGGGGTTCTTCCCCAAGGCCAGCCAGCGGCGCGAGGTGCGGCGCTCGATGCTGTTCGTCGCCGTGGTGGGCGTGCCGTACGCCGCCGCGCTGGTGTACTTCACCGGCTTCACCGGGCTGCTGGTCTACTTCGTGGCGCCGTGGCTGGCCACGCACGCCTGGTTCAGCGCCACCACGCTCATGCACCACAGTGCCAGCGACATCCCGTACCTGACGGCCGAGTACTGGACGCGCAACGCCAGCCGGCTGCTGGTGACCACCGACTACGTCTACCCGCGGTGGCTGCTGTTCCTCACGCACAACATCTCGATCCACACCGCGCACCACGTGGCGCCGGTCATCCCGTACTACAACCTGCCCAAGGCGCAGGAGACGCTCAAGGCCCGCTATCCGGGCATGGTGCGCGAGCGCCGGTTCTCCTTCGGGCAGATGTGGGGCATCGTGCGTCATCTCCACTTCTACGACACCGAGTCCGGCTTCTACGCGGACCTGGCGCGCAACAAGGTGGAGCCGAAGGTCGCGGTGCCGGCCGCCGCCGAGGGCGCCCAGTGACCAGCCGGCGGGTGCGCCGCTACGCGCACACCGCGCTCGGCGCCGTGGCACCGGGGCGGGCGGTGCGGTGGGCGACCGACGTGTTCAGCAGTACGCGGACCTACGGTCTGCGCCCCGACGACGTCCTCCCGCTGGGCGCGGCCCACTTCGCGGTGCGCGGCGACGCGCTCGTCACCGACGGCTTCGCGTGGAACGAGGGCGCGGGCGAGGGCAGTGCGCTGCTGGTGCACGGGTGGGCGTCCAACAGCAGCAGCATGCACTCCCTCGTGCCGCCGCTGCGCGGGCTGGGGCTGCGGGTCGCGGCGTTCGACGGGCCCGCCCACGGGGTCCGCAAGGGTGAGCAGGCCACCATGACCCAGTACACGCGGGCCGTGGGCGCCGTCCTGGACACCCTCGGCGACGTGCGGGTCGTGGTGGCGCACTCCCTCGGCGGGATCGCGGCGATCGGCGCCGTCGCCGCGCACACCGGCCGCGCGCCCGAGTGCGCGGTCCTCATCGCCCCGCCGGCCGCGCTCGGCGCCGTCCTGGACCGCTGGGACGGCGCCGGGCTGCGCCTCACCCCCGCTCTCGTGGAGGGGATCTACGGTGAGCTGCACCGGCGCAACGGCGTCCCGGTCAGCCACTGGGACCTCATCGCCCTGGGCGCCTCGCTCGACCTGCCCACCCTCGTCGTGCACGACCCGGACGACGCCATGGTCCCCTACAGCGACGCCCAGGCGGTGACGGCCGGCCTGAAAGACGCCCGCCTCGTCGAGCGGACGGGCGGCCACATGGGCATCCTCATGTCCCGCGACACCGCCTTGCTCGTCTCCGGCTTCGCCGCCGGGCACCTGGCCGCCAAAAGCGGCCCGCACACGCACCTGCACCGCGAAGGAATCGTATGAGCGACACCCCTGGCAAGCGGGCCTGGATGTGCCTGCTGTGCGGCTGGGTCTACTACGAGGCCCTCGGCCTGCCCGAGGAGGGCATCGCCCCCGGCACCCGCTGGGAGGACATCCCCGACGACTGGGAGTGCCCGGCGTGCGGGGCGAGCAAGGACGACTTCGTCATGGAGGAACTCTGAAGGATCCGGCCGGACGGGGACGAGGGGCCACCGCACGCGCGCGGGGCCCCTCGCCTCACCCGGTGACGACGCCGCGCCCGGTGGGCGAGTGGAGCTGTTCGCGGGCCTGCTGACCGCAGTGCGCGCAGACGACGGCGGCCGTGAAGCCGTGGCCGCAGGCGTGCTGGAAACGCATCGGCGGGTCCTCGGCGTTCAGATGCCGGTCGCCCCAGGCCATGAGGGTGAGCAGCACGTCGCCGAGTTCCTCGCCCGCCTCGGTGAGGTGGTACTCGTAGCGCGGGGGATGCGCGCTGTAGGGCTCGCGGCGGACGATGCCGGTGGCCTCCAGCCTGCGCAGCCGGGTGGTGAGGATGTCGCGCGGCGCCCCGGTGTTGCGCGCGATCCCCTCGAAGCGCCGTACGCCGTGGCTGAGTTCACGCACGACGAGGAGGGTCCAGCGCTCCCCCACCAGGTTCAGGGTGTCGGTGATGGAGCATTCCCGGGGCGGCATGGCGGCTCCCCCTCAATTTTTCGGTCCTGCGTGCGTCCGGCGTTCCTGCCCGCGAGGATAACCCGGCGTGATCTGCGGGCGGTTGCCGGGTGCGCCGGCTGCGGGCCGGACAGGCGGGGCGCCGGCACCTTCGCGGGGCGTGCGCGGCCGCGGCCCGCCCCGGCCCCCGTTTTCTTCATCAACTGGCCTTGGGTTTCGGCGAGTTACCTACTCCTGTGCACGCGGGTGACGCTACGGTGTCGGCCTGGCGAGTCGGTGGGCGGGAGCCGGCGAGGACCGGTCGGGGCCGGGGGACGAGGGATTCATGCTGACGTGGGTGCAGGCCACGGCGTGCGGCGCGGGGGGCGGCCTGATCGTCGAGGCGGTGGTCACCTTCGGGCGGCTGCACGCCTGGCAGCAGGCGCGGCACACGGCGAGGTCGGCGGGGCGGCGGTTACCGCGGCTCGGGAAATTCATCGATCCGCTCGCGGACCCGCTCGCCGCGCTCTTCCGGCTGGCCCTGGGCGGCGCGGCCGCCTGGCTGCTGCACGACGAGATCACCGGGGTGTACGCGGCCGTGACCGTCGGAGCCTCCGCGCCCGCGCTCCTGGCCCAGCTGGGCCGGGCGACCACCGCGGCCGAGGCCCTGCAGGGCGAGCCCGGCCGGCAGATCGGCCCGCCCCCGGACTCAGCGAGCGGCGCGGGGAGCGGCGGGGTGGTGCCGGGGGTGGCGCAGGGTCTGCCGGCCCGCAAGGGGAGGGCGTCGTGAGCGCCCCTTCCCTCGCCCGGCGCGGCTGGGACTCGTTCACCGGCCGGCCGCGTGCGGGCCGGGTGCGCACGGTGGGGCGCGCCCGCCGCGGATACACCCTGTGGCAGCGGCTGTGGGCGTCGTTCATCGGTGTCGACCTGCCTCCCGCCTGCGTGGGGCCGCGGGAGGCGCGCGGCGCGGCCCCCGCCCGCCCGGCCCTGGTCCCGGATGCCCACTGGGCGGACCGGGTGATCCGGGCGGAGGGGACGGGCCGGGTGGAGGTGGTGGCCGCGTCGGGCGCGCAGGCCGGCGCGGGCACCGTGTCCGGGCGGTCTGGGGACGGGTGGTTCGCGCTGCCCGCGCTCGGGCAGGCCTTCGGGCTGACCGCGGCGGGAGGTGACGCGGTGCTCCTGGAGGCGCCGTCACCGGACGGCGCCGCCGCGTTCCTCCTGCGCGCCGAGCAGAGCGCCCAGCCCGAGTACCGGCTGGAGGTGGTCGTGCACGGCGCCGAGACCGCCCGTCCGCTGATGGCCTGCCTGCGCTACCCCGTGGCGGGCGGCGGCGAACACACGCTGCTGGTGCCGGTGGCGGCGGCCCGGTTCGGGCCCGCCGCCTCGCTGGTGCGGCTGCCCGGTTTCGACCCGGTCCCGGCGTCGGCGCGGTGGTCGGCGCGGGGCCCCGAGCCGGTGACCCCCGCACTGTCCTGGGACGCCGCGACGGTGGCCGTCTCGGTGCGGGCGGCGCTCAACGAAGCGACCCGTCAGGCCTGGCGCGCGGTGCGGGAGCAGGCCGGGGACGAACTGCGGGCGGCCATCGACGGCGGGCTGTCATGACGGCCGGCACCCAGGGCCCCGCGCGGGCGCCCCGGGAGGGCGCGAGACCGCGGTCGCCCCGGACCTGGCGGCGCCGCCCGGATGCCGGGCCGCCTCCCCTCGCGCAGCGGGCGGCCCTGGAGGGGGTGCTCCACGGCGCGGCCAGCCCGCAGGCGGCCCTGCGGGAACTGCTCGGGCCCCGGCAGCTGTGGTGGCAGTGCTGCGGCGAAGCGGCCCGCACCGACCCCGCCTGGCTGGTGGGGGAGCGCGGCGGGCAGCTGCTGGCCTGGCTGGAGTCCACCGCGGCGGACCGGGCGGCAGACACCGTGACGGCGGCCGAGCACGCCTGGCTGCTCGCCCGGGCCCTGGCCGCGGCCGGCACCGGGGAACCGGAGCGGCTGGCCGGGATGTGGGAGCGCGGCGGGCTCGTCCCGGCCGGCTGCGCCGACGGGCCGGCGCAGCCGTCCGGGAAGGGACTCGCGCAGCTGTCCCCGGACCTGGCGGGCAGGCTGAAAGCCGTCGTCGACCATCTCCAGGCGCTGCCCGCCGCCACGGCCGGGGCGGCGGGCGTGCTGGTGATCGGGGCGCTGCTGATGGCCGGGGTGGAGCCGCGCCGGCGGGGCGTGGTCAGTGTGCCGGTGGTGTTCGGGCGCTCGGCGGGCGGTGGGGCGGCCGGGGCGGAAGGCGTCACGGGGGTGCTGGAACTGCGGGAGTTCCCGCCGGGCCCGGCGGGGCTGTATCCCGATCCCCGGGCGATGGCGGGCACCGCCAGCCCGAACGGGCAGTTCGCGGCCTCGCTGGTGCACGCGTGGCACGCGGCCGGCAGCCGGCGCGAGGGGCGGTGCGTGCTGTGGCGGCTGGTGCTGTCCGACACCGGGCTGCCTCCCGTGCGGGTCCAGGGCCCGTCGCTGGGCGCGGCGTTCGCGCTCGGGCTGCGGGAGCTGCTGCGGCATCCGCCGTCCGGGCGGCCCGGCGGGGCCTGGCTGCGCGATGTCTTCTACGGGCTGCGGCCGCGGACCGCGGTGACCGGTGCGCTCGACGGAGGTGAGCGGCTGCTCCAGGTCAGCGACATGGACGCCAAGCTGCTGGCCGCGCGCCGCATGAGGCTGCGGCTGGTGGCCCCCGAGGCGAACCGGCTCGATGTCGTCAAGGCGCCCGAGCCCGGCGACGTGCGGTTCGCGGCGACGCTGCGGCAGGCCGGCCGCTACGCCCGCAGGTACCGCACCGGCCGGCTGGCCGTCGCCCTGGCCCTGGTGGTCACGGCCGCCTCGACCGGTGCGCTGGTGACCCGGCAGGACGCGGCGGCCACCCGGCGGCTGACGACCGCGCACCGGCTCGCCGAGGTGTCCCAGGGCCTGCTGCGCAGCGATGTCGCTCTGGCGGAGCTGTTCGCGGTGCAGGCCTACCGCTACCACCCCGACACGCTGACCCGTGCCGCGCTGTTCCAGGCGGTCACCGCCAGCCCTCATCTGGCGGGCAGTGTGCAGGCGAGCGGGCGGATCTCGGCCACGGCGGGTTCGGGCGACGGGCGGGTCCTGTTCGCCGGGACCGCGCAGGGCGCGGTGGAGCGGTGGACGCTTGCCGGCTCACGGGCCGCACCGCGCCTCCGGCTGGGCCGGCTGCCCGCCTCCGTCGTTTCCGTCGCGGCCGACACCAGCGGCCGCACGGTCGCCGCGATCGACCACGACACGGTCCGGGTCTTCTCCCACACCCGGCCGGGCACGGCCCCGCGCATCCCCGCGGGGCAGCGCCCCACGACGGTGGCGGTCTCCCCCTCGGGCCGCTTCACCGCCGTGACCACCACGAGCGGGACGTTCGGCGACCCGCCCACGCTGTGGGTGCTGGACCGCACCACGGGCCAAACCCGCCATCTCGCCCTCCACCTGGACTTCGACGCCAGTGCGCTCGCGTTCTTCGGCGACGCGGGCCTGGTGGCGTTCGAAAGCGGCGACGGCTCCTGGGAACGGGTCGCGCTGCCGGCGCTCACCCGCAGCGCGGGCAGCACGCTGAGCTTCGGAACGTACAACCAGGCGTCCGCGCTCGCCCCGGACGCAAGCCACTTCACCTACAGCAACGGCGGCCCGTCCCTGCCGGTGTGGCCGTCCCGGGGCACCCCCGACATCGACAGGCCCCCGCTGAGGGCGCAGACCAGGATCGGTCACCCGGCAACGGCGCTGGCGCTGAGCGCCGGGGGGACCTGGACCGCCGAGGCCGTGGGCAGCAGCATCTACGTGTCCCGGACCGCCGCGTCCGGGCAGACGCCCGCCGCCGCACTGGCCCTGACCGGAGCGGGCACCGTCTCCCGGGACTCCCTCGCCTTCCTCGCAGGCGACGGCCCGCGGCTGATCTCCGCCTCCGGCGACACGCTGAGCCTGTGGGACCTCGCCCAGTACTCCCGGATCGCGCAGGTGACCCGGGCCCCCATCCCCCCGGGGTGCCCCGGCTGCGGCGCGCCCCGGCTCACCCTCTCCCCCGACGGCCGCTTTGGGGCGGTCATCGACGGCCCCGGCACCACGCTCACGGTGCTGGGGCCGGACACGGCCGGCGCCGGGGGGACGCCCCTCGCCCGCAGTGCCTCGCTCACCGACGGCGAGGGCTATGCCGTCGCCCTGTGGCGGCGCGACAGCCGCGGCCTCATCGTGGTCTCCCCCCAGGACGGCAGCGCGAAAACCCTCTCCCCCACCAGCCTGCGCACCACCGGCACCTGGCAGCCGGTGCCGTATCCGCTGCAACTGACCGATTCCGCCTACCTGGTGCAGTACCTGCCGGGCGGCGGGCAGGTGGCCGAGATCGACGACTCGGGCACCATCCGCCTGCGCGACGCGGCGAGCGGGAAGGTGCTGCGCCGCATCGACGGGCCCCGGGACATGGCCTCGACCGGCCGCGGCGCCTCCGCGCAGCCCTCCCAGGGGTGGGCGGCCCTGGACGCGCAAGGCGCCCACGCGGCCGTCATCGACCCGGGCTCCGTGGACGGCCCGGCCGCGCGGGTGATCGTCACCGACACCGCCACGGGCCGCTCACGGCAACTGCCGGGAACCAGCCCCCAGGGCGTCGCCTTCGCCGGGCAGCGCCTGCTCGTCCAGCGCGAGAACGGCAACCTGGAGGTGTGGACCGCCGCCGGCGACCGGCGCCTGGACCGCCTCGAAGGCGCCGACCCTACGAATGTGGGCCCGGTCGCCGCGGGAGACCTGGTCGCCGAGAAAGCGGACGACGACAGCGTCCAGCTGACCGACCTCGCCTCCGGGCACCCCTTCGGCACGCTCACGCTGCCACCCGGCAGCAGGGCCCCCTCGACCGGGCTGGCGTTCTCCGCCGACGGCGGCGAACTGGTCACCGCGACCGAGTCCCAGGACGCCGGCGATACGGGCACCCTGCTCGTGTGGCGGCTGGAAGCCGACTCCTGGACCCGCGCCGTGTGCTCCTCCGTCGGCCCGGAGCTGACCGGCGCCCTGTGGCGGCAGTACCTCGGCTCCGGCGCCCCCACGGACCTGCGCTGCCCGGCATGACCTTGACCCCGACGTCTCCCGGAAGGCTGGTGCCCATGCGCTCGGTGGTCCGCGTCCTCGCCGCTCTCGCCGCCCTCACGCTCCCGCTCGCCGGATGCGCCGGCACCCCCCGCCGCGCCGCCCCCGCACACGGCGCCACCCCCACCGCCGCCGTGCCGCGCCCGCCCCGCGGCATCGAGCTGCCCGGCAACTCCTGGCCCAGCAAGATCGCCATGGCACCGGACGGCACCCTGTGGGCGGTGGAAGGCTCCATCGGTTTCCTGGCGTCGGTCAGCCCGGGCGGCCGCGTCACGCAGCACCGCCTCGCCGGCCCCGCGGACGCCCCCTCGCTCGACCCCGGCTACCTCGCGATCGCCTCCGACGGCACCGTCTGGTTCAGCTGCCCGCTCGGCCTCGGCCGCCTCACACCCGACGGGAAGGTCACCCTCTTCCACGACCCGCCGCTGGTGTACGGCTCGCCCTACGCCCTCACGGCGGGTGCCGACGGCTCGTTCTGGTACGGCGGCACCACCTCCGACGGATGGCGGCTGGTCCACGTCACGCCTTCGCTGTCGGTGTCCCACATCAGCGTCCCGCTGCACCAGGCCGGGCCGGCCATCACCGGGCTCGCCTTCGGTCCGGGCGGCCGGCTGTGGTTCACCTCCTCCCCCAGCGGCGGCGAAAGCGGCAAGGTCGGCTACGCGGACGCCGGCGGGCACACCAGGGTCTGGCCGACCGGCAGCCCGTTCCTCTCCTCGATCGTCCCCGGCCCCGACGGGGCGCTCTGGTTCGCCGAGACCGACGCCATCGCCCGGGTCACCCCCGAGGGCACGATCTCCTACCACCGCGCGCCGGCGATGAAATACACCCGGGGGCTCGTCACCGGCCCCGGCCGCGCCCTGTGGTTCGCCACCGCCTCGTCCGTGGGCCGGATCACCATGACCGGCCGCATCACGCTCTGGCCGGTCCCCGGCGCCCAGCAGCTCACCGACCTCGTCTACGACACACACCGCCACGGATTCTGGCTCGCCGACGCCAGGGCCGCCGTGCTGCGCTGGTTCCCGGTGCCGTCCTGAGACGGACGCCGACGGCCTCCTCGCCCGGGGCCGGCGTGGATCTTCGTCTGTGTGCCGGCGGCCGGCGTACGGCTTCCCGCCGCGTGGGGTGGGTCAGGGGGCGGTGGGGTCGAGCCAGTCGCCGGTCGGGGAGCCGAAGCGGCCGCCGGCGTGGTCGAAGATGATCTCGCCGCGGCGGATGGTGGTCTCGGCCCGTCCGGTCAGGGTCCAGCCTTCGTAGGCCGACCAGCCGCATTTGGACTGGATGGTGTCGGGGCCGGGGCACCAGGTGGCGTCGGGGTCGAGGACGACGAGGTCGGCGTCGTGGCCGGGGGCGATGCGGCCCTTGCGGGCGGCGAGGCCGAAGAGTTCGGCGGGGCGGGCCGAGCACAGGGAGGCGACGAGGGGCAGGAGGTCGTCCAGGTGCCGGTGGGGGTGGCGGCGGCGCAGGCCGGTGAGCAGGACGGGCAGCAGTTCCTGGACGCCGGGCAGGCCGGGGGGTGCCTCGGCCGGCGGGCGGGTCTTCTCCTCGATGGTGTGGGGGGCGTGGTCGCTGCCGACGGTGGCCAGTTCGCCGGTGGTCAGGGCGTGCCAGAGGCGGTCCTGGTCGGCCTGGGTGCGGATGGAGGGGCTGATGCGGGTGCGGGCGCCGGTGCGCTGGGTGTCGGTGTGGGTGAAGGAGAGGTGGTGGGGGGTGGTTTCGAAGGTGACGGGCAGGCCGGTGTGGCGGGCGGCGGCGAGCAGGTCGCATTCCTCGGCGGAGGAGACGTGCAGGATGTGGGCGTGGGTGCCGTGTTCGCGTACGAGGTCGAGGATGCGGGCGACGGCGACGATGGCGCCGCTGCGGGGGCGGCGGGTCTCGTAGTCGCGGTAGGTGCGGGGGGCGGCGAGGTAGTCGTCGAGGAGGTGGAAGACGGTGGTGTCCTCGGCGTGCAGGACGACGCGCAGGCCGCGGTCGGCGCAGGTGGCGAAGATGCGGCTGAGGGTGGCGTGGTCGTGGATGACGTCGGGGGCGGTGTGGTGTCCGGCCATGAACACCTTGACGGAGGTGGCGATCCGGGGGTCGAGGTCGGTGAGGTGGCCGATGGTGTGGGGGGCGACGCCCATGTGGAAGCGGTAGTCGACCAGGGAGGTGCCCTTGATGAGGTCGGCTTTGGCGTGGGCGGCTTCGGCGCTGTGCAGGGGCGGTTGGGTGTTGGGCATGTCGATGACGGTGGTGACGCCGCCGGCCGCGGCGGCGCGGCCGGCGTGGGCCCAGTCTTCTTTGTGGGTCAGGCCGGGGGTGCGGAAGTGGACGTGGGAGTCGATGAGTCCGGGCAGGACGTAGCGGCCGCGGGCGTCGACGCGGGTGGCGGCGGCCGGGGTGGGGGTGGTGGGGGGCAAAAGGGCGGTGATGCGGCCGGCGTGGACGGCGATGGTGGCGTCGTGGACGCCGTCGGGGGTCACGAGGCGGCCGCCTTCGACGACGAGGTCGCAGGGCGGGGTGTGCGGGGCGGGGGTCAGGCGGTCCATTGGGTGGTCACCAGCTCTCGGCACAGGTCGTTGGTGGGGCCCATGAGGGCGATGGCGCGGGCGTCGCGGCTGATCCGGTTGACGGGGTGGGCGCGCAGGAAGGCGGCGCTGCCGATGAGGCGCTGGGCTTCCAGGCAGACCTCTTCGGCGAGGGCGGAGGCGGCGGTCTTGCTGTGCAGGGTGAGGGTGCCGGGATCCGGGCTTTCGCGGCGGCCGGCGCTGTCGACGATCGCCCGTGCCTGGGCGACGCGGGCGGCGAGGTCGGCGAGGCGGTGGCGCGGGGCCTGGGGGACGGCGGGGCCGTTTTTGAGGGTGTGGGCCAGGGCGAGCCGGTAGGCGGCTTCGGCGATGCCGACGGCGACGGCGCCGAGACTCGCGCCGCTTTCGCGGACGCCGCGGATGATGTCGGCGGCTTTGCCTTCGGGGCCCAGGACGGCGTCGTCGGGGACGGTGCAGGCGTCCAGGGTGACGGTGCCGGTGGCGGAGGCGCGCATGCCGACCAGGTCCAGGCTCGCGTGGGCGGTGATGCCGGGGCGGTCGGCTTCGACGAGGAAGAAGGTCTGTCCGTCGCGGCCGTAGGCGCTGTCGCCGGCGGGGGGCCGGGTCTGGGCGAGGACGAGGTAGAGGTCGGCGAGGCCGGCGCCGGTGGTGAAGGCTTTGGTGCCGTCAAGGCGCCAGCCGCCCGGGACGCGCCGGGCGGTGGTCTGGATGTTGCGTTTGTCGGCGCCGGCGCCTTGCTCGCTCCAGGCGGAGGCGGCGAGCCAGCGGCCGTCGGCGAGGCGGGGCAGGCAGCGTTCGCGTTGTGCGCTGGTGGCCCATTCGGTGATGCGGGCGCTGACGGCCCAGTGCTGGAAGAGGATGATCGCGGCCGACGGGTCGGCTTCGGCGACCAGTTCGGCCAGGCGGTTGATGAGGGGTGCGGTGCCGTCGTGGCCGCCGTAGGCCTGGGGGACGGCGGTGGCCAGGAGGGGGCTGGCGCGCAGTGCGGCCAGGGCGGGGGCGGGCAGGCGGGCGTGGGTGTCGGCTTCGGCGGCGTGGGTTTTCAAGGTGGTGAGCAGGCCGGTGTGGCGGGCGGCGAGCCGGGTGCGGGAGGGGAGGTGGGTCAGGTCCGTGGCGGCAGGCACAGGCCGACCTCCTTGCGTGTCTCGGGGTGCCTGGTGGGGATGCGGAGCGGGCCGGTGAGGATGCGGGCGCGGCGGCCGTGGACGCTGGTCCGGGTGAGGGCGGGGCCGGCCGGGGTGGGGGTGGTGGTCACGGTGACGGTGCGGGGGCCGCCGGGGGTGTGCATCTCGATACGGCGGCCACGGTCGGGGTCGTGGGGGTGGGGGCGGGGGGTGAGGCGGGCGGGCAGGGTGTGGTCGAGGGTGGCGGCGACGGCGAGGCAGACGGCGCCGGTCAGGGCGAGGGTGGGGTGCCAGGCGGGCACGGACAGGGCCCGCACCGTGAGGGGGCCCGGCGGCCAGCCGCCGATGGCGGCGATCTTGGGGAAGGCGCCCGTGGGGGGCCGGCCCAGAAGGCGGGCCGCGGCCGCCCGGATGCCGCGCAGCTGGCCGAGGACGTCGTCGCCGGCGGTGAACAGGGCCGGGCGGCCGGTGAGGCCCAGGTCGGCCGCGTCGACGAAGACGTAGGGGTTGCCGGCGCTGACGAGGGAGGCTTCGACACTGCGCCGGCCGGTGGTGAGGCGGTCCACGGGGTTGCCGGTCGGCAGCAGGCTGGACAGGAGGGGCGCGGGGGTGTGGACGAAGTGCAGGCTCAGTTCGGCTTCGTGGTGGGCGGGCGTGTCCGTCTCGCAGACGACGTGGTCGTCGTTGTTGGCGACGTGGACGCGGACCGGCCGGCCCGGCGCGAAGGGGACCAGGTGGTGGCGGGCGGCGGCCAGGGCGGCGCAGGCCAGGGAGTGGCCGCAGTTGCCGGTGGTGTCGAACCGGCCGCCGGGCAGGCACTGCACGAAGCGGAACTCGAGGTCGCGGCGGGGGCGGCGGGAGGGGGCCACGAGGGCGATCTTCAGGACCTGTGCCCGGCCGGTGCCGGCCAGCCAGCGCCGTACGTCCGCCAGGCGTGCGAGCAGGGCCGGGCCGTCGTCCGGCAGGGTGCGGGCGGGCAGGACGAGGGTGGGGCAGGGGGCGCCGTCGGCCTGGGCGAGGTATCCGATCACCGGTGCGCCTCCCGGCCGGCTCCCCCGCCCGGGCCGGCCGGGAGGGCGGCCGCGGGGGCGGGAGGGAAGTGGTCGAGCCACAGCTGGTGGACCAGCAGGGCCCAGATCGCCAGGGCGGCGCGGTTGGACGGCGTTTCGGCCTGCTCGGTGAACAGCCGCTGGACGCGGGCCGCGTCGAGCTGGCCGGCGCGGCGCAGGCGGGCGGTGGACAGGACGTCGCGGGCGTGGCTGAACAGGGGGGTGCCGGGGCGGAGCATGGCGGTGACGGGCAGGGTGAAAGGCTGTTTGGGCCGCCCCAGGACCGCTGGGGGCAGATGGCGGGCGGCGGCGGTGTACAGGACGTCCTTGCCGCGGCGGGGGGTGACTTTCAAGGCGGCGGGAAGGGCGCGGGCGTAGTGCTGGACGGCTGGCTGGCAGTAGGGCAGGCGGACTTCGACGGCGGCGGCCATGGACATGTGGTCGACGCGGCGCAGGTCGTAGGCGGGCATGCGGGTGCCCGTCTCGAAGCGGGTGAGGATGTCCAGGCGGCGATCGCCGCCGGCCGCCTGGTGGGGTGGTGGGGTCTGGGATTCCTCCTGGGCGGCCAGCAGGCCGGCCAGGCGTTCGCCGGCCGGGCCCCGGTCCTTGACGAAGGCCCGGTAGTCGGCCGTGTACAGCTCTTCGCGCAGCACCTGGGGGACGGCGGCCAGGGCGTCGGTGTAGCCGGTGCTCCAGGGCCGGCCGGGGGGGATGGTCAGGGCGTGGCGTACGCGGTCGTAGCCGGCGAGGAGTTCGTCGGCGGCGTCCCCGGTGAGGGCGACGGTGAAGCCTGCGCCGCGGATGGCGCGGAACAGGGCGAGGGAGGGCAGGGTGATCGGGTCGGCGTTGGGCTGGCCGAGGTGGCGTACGACGTCGGGCAGCAGGTCGGGCAGGGTGGCCGGGTCGAGTTCGACCTCGTGGTGGTGGGCGCCGATGCGGTCGGCGACCTGGCGGGCGAAGTGGCGTTCCTCGCCGGGCCAGCCCTCGCCTTTGTAGCCGATGGTGAAGGTGTGCAGGGCGGGGTGGGCTTCGGCGGCGAGGGCGGCGACGAGGCTGGAGTCCAGACCGCCGCTGACGACGGCGGCGACGGGGACGTCGGCGTGCAGCAGGCGGTGCACCTGCCGGCGCAGCCGGGCCAGCAGGCCCTCGGCCGCCTCGGGGCCCGCCTCGGGGCCGGGCGGGAGGCCGGGCTGGGCGGGGGTGGTGCGCCGGATGAGGCGGGGGCCGCGGGTGGGGGTGGCGATCAGGGTGGATGCCGGGGGCAGGACGCGGATGTGGTCGAACATGGTCTGCTCGCCGAAGGGGGTCTTGGTGGCGAGGTACTCCTCCAGGCCCGCCTCCCAGGCGCGGGCGGTGACGGCGTCGAAGGCGAGCAGGGCGGGCAGTTCGGAGGCGAAGCTGATCCGCTGGTGGTGCGCGTCGTGCTGGTAGTAGAGGGGTTTCATGCCCATGTCGTCGACGGCGAGGACGAGGGTGGGCTCACGGCGGGTGTCGACGACGGCGATGGCGTACATGCCGTCGAGGTGGTCGGTGAACGCCGTTCCGTACTCGGCGTACAGGGCGGGCAGGAGGGAGCCGTCGCAGTGGCCGGGGATGTGGTGGCCGCGGGCGCGCAGGCGGGCACGCAGTTCGGTGTGGTTGTAGATCTCGCCGTTGAAGACGACGGTGATGTGGTCGCCGAGCCGGTAGGGCTGGTCGCCGCCGTGGGGGTCCATGACGGCCAGGCGGTTGCTGCCCAGGGCCCAGCCGGGGCCGGTGGCCCAGGTCTGGGCGTCGGGGCCGCCGTGGTGCTGGGCCGCCGAGACGGCGCTCAGTTCGCCGGGACGGGTGGGGGTGTTGAACTGTCCGTGGATGCGGCACATGGGCCGGTCACCGGACTTCGCCGGGCACGCCGGCCCGGGCGTAGAGGACGGGGTCGAAGGGGGTGGGGCCGCCGCAGGTGACGAAGCGGTCGCCGGGGTGGGTCTCGGGCAGGCGGGTGCCGTGGGGGACGCCGGGGCGGGCGAAGAGGATGTCGCCGGCGCTCGCGTCGATCCAGCGGTCCTTGAGGTAGAGCTGTCCGCTGCCGTCGAAGGCGATGAACGCCTCTTCGCTGTCGGGGTGGACGTGGACGTTGAAGTACTCGCCGGGGCGCATCATGCCGCAGTGCAGGCACAGCTGCGGGGTGCCGGTGCCGGGCCAGAAGACGAAGTTCATCGTGGCGGTGCGTTCGCTGGCCTCGTCGTGGCCGGTGCCGGTGAACCCGGTCAGCTGGGTCTCGTCGTTGTCCAGGGTGCTGAACCTGCGGGGGGCGGCGCCGTGGCGGCGGCCGGGCAGCAGGCGGGAGCGCCATACGTAGGCGACGAGTTCCCCGCCGTCGCCGGCGGTCAGGGCGCACGGGTCGCCGGTGGGGGCGTACAGGGCGCTGCCCCGGGTGAGGGGGGCGCTCTGGGTGCCGCAGCGGCCGTGGCCGGTGCCGGAGAAGACGACGGCGATGTTCTCCTCGCCGCTCGTCTCGGGCGGCTGCCAGGAGGCGTTCGCCGGGATACGGACGACGTCGAGGCGGATGGTCTCGGCGCCGGTGTGCGGGCCGACGGCCTGGGCGACGTGGCAGTCTCCGGCGGGGCGGAAGTCCAGGTCGGCGGCCTTGAGGACGGCTCCGTGGGCGGGGTGCCCGGCGCTGGGCCGGGTGGCGGGGCTAGTCATGGTCGGCGAGCCGGCCGCCGGTGGCCCAGTGGGAGCGCTCGACGTCGCGGACGATGACGGTGACGGCCTGCACGGGGCAGTTCGCGATCCGTGCGACCGTCGCCGAGACCTCCTCGACCAGTTCCTTGCGGGCGTCGCCTTGCCGGCCGGCCCACCAGTCGACGGTGACCACGGGCATGGGGTTCTCCTTGTCCCGAAACGGTTGGCCCCGCGGGCGCGGGGGTGTGACTGAGAAGAAGAGAAAAGAGAAAAGAGAGCGAGGGGTGAGGGTGGGGGTGGGGGTGGGAGTGGGAGCGGGCAGAGGGGGGTGGGGTCAGACGACGTCGGCGGACAGGCCGGCCGAGCGGTACAGGGTGGGGTCGTAGGGCACGGGGCCGCCGACCGAGATGAACCGGGCGCTGTCGTCGGGGCCTTCGGGGTGGCGGGTGCCGTGCAGGACGCCGGCCCGCGCGAAGACGCCGTCACCGGGGCCCATGTCGAACCAGGTGTCGCCGAGGAAGAACTGGCCCTGGCCGTGCAGGGCGAACAGGGCGTCCTCGGCGCCGGGGTGGCCGTGGATGTTGAACGTGTGCCCGGGGGCGGCGACGCCGGTGTTCACGCACAGGTAGGCGCAGCCGTTGCCGGGCCAGTGCGGGAAGTTCATGTAGGCGCGCTGCTCGCTGTCCACGGGGGCGATCTCGCCGGTGCCGGCGAAGTCCCGGATCCCGGCGGAGGTGTCGTGCACGGTGTTGAACAGGGCGGGCGCGGTGCCGCGGGGGGCGCCCTCGGGGAGGTCGCCGCGCCAGAAGTACACCGTCAGTTCCTCGCCGGCGGCGGTGAAGGACACGGGCAGGCCGGTGGGCGCGTACGCGGTGGAGCCCTGCTCGACCTGCCGGGTCTCGGCGGCGATGCGTGCGGTGCCGCTTCCGGTGAAGACGACCGCGGTCACTTCCTGTCCGGTGTAGCCGGCGGGTTCCCAGCTGGCGTGCGGGGGGATGCGGACCACGTCGACGCTGACGTGGTCGGCGCCGGTGTGGGGGCCGACGGGGCGGCTCACCCACACCCCGTCCACCTTGTCGAACTCCAGTTCGCTGCTGCGGATGAGGATGCCGTAGTCCTTGTAGGCGCTCATGGGTGTTTCTCCTTCACGGAAGTTTTCCGGGGGGTTTGGGGGGTGGGGGTTCGGGGGGTGGGGTCAGGGGGCGACGGGTTCGGCGAGGCGGCGGGTGAGGACGTCGGCGTGGGCGTCGGGGGCGTCGGTCAGCATGCGGTCGAGGGCGGGCAGCAGGTCCTCGCCGTGGGTGGCGAGGTAGAGGGGGAAGGAGGGGCGGCCGCCGGCTTCCCGGAGCTGGGCGAGGAGGTCGCCGGGCAGGGGGGCGACGGCGTCGAGGTTCACCTTCGACATGCCGAGGAACTGCGGGAAGGGCTCGTTCTCCCCGATGCGGTCGAGGAAGGGGGCCAGGACCGAGGCCATGGCGGCCTCGTAGCCGGCCATCCGTTCGGTGCCGATGGTGGCGCTGAGCTGGAGCCGGTAGGAGTGCCACAGGTTGAGGTAGTTGGGGCAGATCAGGGTGGTGCGGATGTCGTGGGGGTCGGGGGCGGGCAGGCCGGCGGCCTCGGCGCGGTCCGCTTCGCGTAGTTCCAGGTCGTCGCCGATCACGCGCAGCGTGAGGTCGTTGTCGTACATCGCCTCCCGCCACAGCGGCAGGGAGGCCGCGGTCAGGGAGTGGACGTTCATCAGGTCCAGGGGGATCTCGACGGTGGCGTGCGGCAGGTGGAGGCCGACTCCGCGTTCCAGGCCGAGGCGGTAGAGCATGGCGAAGTAGGCGTAGTTCGTGGCGTGCCCGGCCAGGTGGAGGGCTTCGCGGTCGGCGGGTGTCATCCCGGGCTCGTCCGGGTCGATGGAGGGGACGGGCTGGGCCAGGAGGATCTGGTGTTTGAAGCGGGGCTGTTTGCTGAACAGGGGGACGCGGACCAGGCGGCCGTGGGTGTCGCGGCGCCACCACACGTGGGGTTTCCACCGGTTGTCGCTGAGGTTGTTGTGGGTCAGCAGGGTGCGCAGGTGGCTGGCCCCGCCGGCGTCGGTGCCGGTTTGTCCCCGGGTCATCAGGCGCAGGCAGAACCAGGGGAAGGTGAGCATCGGCGCGAAGGCGTTCATGGCGACGTGGGTCGAACTGTGGACCACCATGGGCGAGTTGATGAACCGGTCGAGGGAGGTGTCGTCCCAGCCCAGCAGCCGTCTCATCCGTTCCCGCTCGCTCGCGGGGGCGTGGTGGACGCGGTCCTCGCAGGAGCGGACGAAGTCCGCCAGGCGCTGGCGGCGCCGGCGTACCTCGCTCCCGGGCGTGCCGGCGGGGCGGAACGCGGCGAGGGTGTCACGGAGGGTGGGGTGCATGCGGGAACCCTTCAGGTGTGGTGGTACCGGAGGTTCACGGTCAGCGGCACACGGCCGGCCCCGGCGCGGTGCGCGGGCGGCCGGGGCGGGGCGCGGGCGGCGCACGGGGGGGCGCGGGCGGCCGGGGCGGAGTGCGCGGGCGGCGGCGTGCGGGGGGGCGCGGCCGGGCGGGTGGCGTGCCGGGGGGTGCGGGCGGCGGCGTGCGGGGCGGCCCGCCGGGGGTGGGAGTGGCGGTCGGTGGCCGGGGTGTGTGCAGGGGTGCGGGGGTGTGTGGGTGGGCGGGGGGTTGTGGGTTGTGGGTTGGGGGTCAGTGGGGGGCGGGTTGGGGGGGCCGGGGGGTGAAGGGGCGGGTGCGCTGGGCGTGGGCGGCGACGGCGGGGGCGGCGGCGCCGGCGGCGGCCAGGGCCAGGCCGAGCAGGAGCCAGCCCAGGGGGCCGTAGCCGAGGATGACGAACGTCGTCACCGCGGGTGTCAGCGCGGTGCCCAGCTGGGAGGTCAGCCCGAACATGCCCTGGTACTGGCCGTGCGCGTGTTCGGGTGCCAGGTCGTACGACAGGGCCCAGGAGCCCGCGCTGTAGAGGAGTTCGCCCGTGCTCTGGGCGACGACGCCGGCGGTGAGCAGCAGGGCCGCCCACCACACGGGGCCCGTTGCGGCGGCGGCGAAGGCGGTGCAGCAGGCCGCGAGCCACAGTCCCGAGCGGCGCAGCGCCCTGGCTCCGGTGGGTACGTCGGTGACGCCTCGGCTGGCGGGGATCTGGCAGAGGACCACGAGGGCGGTGTTGACCAGGAGGAACGCGGAGAAGGCGGCGGAGGGGACGTGGGTGTGCCGGGTCATCCAGATGGGCAGGGCGATGTTGAGCATGCCCGCGTTCATGATCAGTACGGCGTTGAGCAGGCCGACGTTCATGTAGCCGCGGTCGCGGAGCACGATCCAGCGGGGTGCGCCCTCGGGTGCTGCCTCGGGGGGCGGGTCGGGGATCGGGAGCAGGAGCAGGCCGGAGAGGAGGAAGAGGGCGCCGCCGGCGGGGAGGGCCGCGGTGTAGGCGGCGGGGGTGTCGGCGGCGATGACGAGGCCGCCGGCCAGCGCGCCCGCGGAGAAGGCGGCGTTGGTCACCGCGCGCAGGTAGGCGCGGGTGCGGATGCGCTGGTCGCGGGGGACGGCGGTGGCGACGAGGGCGCCGCGGGCGGCGGTGGACGCGGAGTCGGCGACCGCGACCGCGGCCGCCGCGGCGAGGAATCCGGTGAAGGTGTGGACGGCCGCGTAGCCGGCGATGGCCAGGCCCTGCAGGATCAGGGCGGCGACGGCGACGCGGCGGGTGCCCAGGAGGTCGGCGAGGCGTCCGGCGGGGACGCTGGCGGCCATCGCGGCCAGCGCGGCCAGGGTCAGGGCGAGGCCGACCTTCCCGGCGGGCAGGTTCTGGCGGCGGGTGAAGTACAGGACGACGACGGTGACGACGATGCCGTTGCCGATGCTGCGGCTCAGGGTGCTCGCGGCCAGGGCCCGTTCGGCTCCGGGGGCGGGCAGCATCCCGCGCAGGCGGCCGGCCGGGCGGGGTGCGTTCACCGGACGGCCCGGGGAGCGGGACCGGACGGGACGGCCACGGGGGCGGGACCGGCCGGGGCGGCCACGGGGGCGGGGCTGCCGGCCGGGGCGGCCTCGGGGTGGGCGGGGCCGGCCGGGGCGGCTGCGGGGGTGGTGGGGTGGGCTGGGGGGTGCTGCTCGCACTCGGTGTGGGTGAAGAACCAGTGCGCGAGGTCTTTGACCCGTTGTTCGGTCTGTTCTTCGGTGGTGCCGCTGACGACGGCGAGGCCGGCGCGCAGGTGGGAGGCGACGGTGATGTCGGGCATGAGGCCGCCGGGGGCGATCTCGACGTGGGCCTGGAGGACTCCGGGGCGGGCGAGGGTCTGGGCGTGTGAGGGGATGCGGCGGACGGTGCCCGGGGGTGCGGGCAGGTTCATCCCGGCGAACACGACGCCGTCGGGGTGGACGGGTTCCCGGGTGAGGGCGGGCGGGCGGCCCAGGACGGCGCGGGCCCATTCCTCGCGCAGGTCGACGCCGAAGGCGAGGCGGACCACCTCGTCGGTCCGGCCGCCGCCGACGCGGGCCGCGCACTCGCCGAACACCAGGCGCTCGCCGTCCTGGAACATCTCCAGGTGGAAGGGGCCGTCGGGGTAGTCGAGGGCCTTGAGCGCGGCGGAGGTCAGCGCGCGTGCCCCGGTGTAGAGGGCGGGGTGGCGGGCGGGGGGCAGCACGATGTGGGCGACCAGTCCGCCGTCGTGGACCTCGATGAGGTTGTGCACGTAGCGGGAGACGGACAGTACGAGCAGGTGCCCGTCGCGGACGATGCCGTCGAGCTGGAACTCGGTGCCGGGGATGTACTCCTCCAGCAGCCAGGGGCCGGCGCCGTCCTTGCGCAGGGCGGTGACGGCGGTGCGCAGGCTTTCCGCGCCGGTGATCAGGAAGGTGTTCTTCGCTCCGCCGCCGTCCAGGGGTTTGAGGACGCTGCGGGGGGCGGCGGGGGGCACCCGGGCGGTTTCGGGCTGCTCGGTGACCGTGCAGCCGGCGACGGGCAGGCCGGCCCGGCGGACGAGGGTTTTCTGCAGGGCCTTGTCCCGCATCGCCAGCATCCGCACCGCGCGCGGCCCCCCTCCCCCACCACCCGCGCCACCCGCGCTGTGGGGGGTGGGGGTGGTGGCCTGGCGCAGGTCGTCGAGGATCTGGGCCGGGACGATGCAGTACTCAAGGACGCTGCAGATGCGGGTGAAGGAGTCAAGGGGCAGGCCGTCGCGGGCCAGGCCGGCCAGCACGTGCTGGGGGCTGGCCGGGTCGGGCACCACGACGGTGCGGGCCACGGTGTCGCCGGCCCGGGCCGCGGCGGCGTCGCGGGGCGCCACCACGCAGGTGACCTCGGCGCCCTCGCGTGCCAGCGCGGCCACGGCCCTGGGCATCCAGCCGACGTGGAGGACCGGTGGGTGCTCGGTCATCAGTCGATACCCCGCACGATGTGCGCGTCGTCCGGGTCGTCGGGGTAGCCGGCGAGGTGGAGGGGGCGGGGAGCGATCCACAGGCCGCGTGCGCAGACCTCGCCGAGCCCGGAGGGCACCGCCTGCGCGGGCGCGGTGGCGGTTTCGGGGGCGGCGGGGTGCGGCGGGGTGCCGGGCGGGGGGGTGCCGGGGGCGGATGCGGTGCGGTCCAGGGGGGTCATCGCTCGTTCCTCCTCAAAAAGGGGGGGGTGCCTGTTCCGGTCAGTTCAGTGCCTGTGCCTGTGTCTGCGCGGGGGCGGGGGTGCGGGCGCCGGGCCGGGCGGCGAGGATCACGGCGCCGGCGACGGCGACGACGGCGGCCGAGCCCCACATGACGGCGGGTGCGTGGCCCGCGCCCAGGCCGAGACCGCCCAGGACGAGGACCAGCGTGTTGGCGCTTCCGGTGAGCTGTTCCATGCGGACGGTCACCCGGCCCCGGGCGGGGCCGTCCAGGGCGGACAGGCCGTCCTGGGTGAGCGGGCGGGCCGCTCCGGCGCCCAGGCCCAGCAGGGCGATCGCGATGACCACGGGGGCCAGGCGGGACGTCGTCGCGAGCAGGACGAGGGAGGCGGCGACCGAGGCGAGGGTGGCGGCCAGCAGCAGCGCGGCCGGTGCGGTGCGCAGCAGCCGGGCCGTCCAGCGGGCGACGAGCAGGGCCGCGATGTTGAACACGGCCAGCAGGATGCCGAACAGGGCGAGGGAGACCTTGGTGCGCACGAACAGCAGGTAGGGGATGAAGCCGACGAACGCGGCCAGGGCGACGCCGCGCAGGCACACGTAGTAGGCGATCCACCAGCCCGCGCCGCCCGTCCAGCCCCCGCGCCGCACCGGCGTGCCGGCCGTGCCGGGGGTGGGGCGGGTGGCGGGGAGCCGTACGGGGCCGATGCCGGTGGCGGCGGTGGCGGCGGCGGCGCAGGCGAGCGCGGACAGCAGGAACACGGTGAGCCGGGTGTGCTGGAAGAGCACGGCGCCGGCGATGCCGGAGACCATGACCACCGCGAAGATCCAGCTCTGGGTGCGGGCCTGGATCTTCGCGGCCCGTTCGCGGTCCGGTTCCAGGACGCCCACCAGGGGCGACTCGACGCTCGCGGTCAGCGCGTACCCGAAGCCGCTGAGGACCTGTCCTGCGACGAGGCCGGCGGTGCCGCCGGCGATGGTGCCGGTCAGCAGCAGGCCCGCGGCTTTGACGATCTCGCCGCCGACCAGGAGGGTGCGGGGGCCGAAGGCGGCGGAGAACCGGCCGACGAACGCTCCGCTGACCATCACGGTGAACCCGTACAGCGCCAGCAGGGTCTGGGCGAGGGCGATCCCGAGGTGGTGCAGGTAGAAGAAGGCGAACAGGACGGGCAGGTGGAAGTAGGCGCGGGAGATCAGCCGGTAGACGAACAGGGCGCGCAGGGCGCCGGGGCGCGGGGCGGCGCCCACCCCGCCCGGGGCGTCGTGCTGTCCGGGCGGGGTGGCGGGGGCGGGAGTACTCGTCACTGCATGGCTCCGCTGGCGGTGAAGTAGTTCCCGTCGGCGCCGCTTTGGGTGGTGAACACCGAGGAGGAGTCCTTCGCGCCGGGCAGCGGCAGGTGCACCGGGACCGGGGCGAGGCGGACCTGGCGGTCCTGGCCGCGCACCAGGAGGTCCTGGTAGGCGTCCCAGTCGCCGCCCGCGCACAGGTGGCGGTCGCCGGGGGCGCCGCAGCCCACCAGCGGCCAGGCGTCCGCGGCCGCGTAGTTCTGGAAGATGATGCGGCGCGAGCCGGTGGAGAGGTTCGGGCCGCTGGCGTGGACCGCGCGGACGTGGTGCAGGGTGATCGACCCGGCCGGCGCGGTCAGGCGCACGGCGTTGTCGAGCATGTCCTTGATCAGGGTGTGGTCCAGGGCGCCGGCGAACCGGCCGTTGTGGCTGTGGGAGTACACCTCGCCCAGGTGGGAGCCGGGCACGACCAGCAGCGGCCCGTTCTCCTCGGTCATGTCGTCCAGGAGCACCCCGACCGCGACGAGCGAGTCGTTGGTGTGCGGGTAGAAACCCCAGTCCTGGTGCCACTGGATGGCGTCCCCGGTACCCGAGGGCAGCTTCAGGTTGATCTTGCTGCCGTACAGGCGCAGGTCGTCGCCGAGGAGGTCGGCGACGATGTCGAGGATGCGGGGGTGGCGCACCGTGCGGTCGTAGACCGGGTGGTGGCGGTGGGGCGACTTGACGCGCCGTACGTAGGGGCGGCCGTCGTGTTCACCGATGTCCAGGACGCGGCGGTCGGCGTTCTCGTCGCCGGCCTGGGCGGCGTAGCTGTCGGTGACGTCGCGCAGTTCCTGCAGTTCGGAAGCGCTGAGGACGTTCTCCACCACGAGGTAGCCCTTGGAGGCGTAGTGGTCGAGCTGGGTTGCGTCGAGAGCGTGCATGTCTCACCTCTGCGTCAGGAAAAGAGATGCGGGGCCGAAGCGGATGCCCCGGCCGGAAAACCGGACCGGCCCCGGTCAGGGACACCGGCCCGAGGGCCGGTCCCCTCCCGGAGGGGACCGGCCATCGGGAACGACTCGGATCGGTACGGCACCGGCCCCCCTGGGCCCGGGCGGAGCCGGCCGGTCCGGACCCCCGGCCGGCTCCGCCCGGAGGGCGGACCAGACCCGACCGGACCGGTGGAGCGGACCGGTGGAGCGGCCCACCCCCGAGGGGAGGACCAGACCGGACCGGACCGGACCGGACCAGGCCCTGCGGGGAGGGGCCGGCCGGGGCCGGCCCGCCCCCACGGGGTGGACCGGACCGGACCAGGCCCTGCGGGGAGGGGCCGGCCGGGGCCGGCCCGCCCCCACGGGGTGGACCGGACCGGATCCGGACCAGAGCGCGGACCGCCCCCTCCACCCGAGGGACGGACCGGACCAGACCGCGGACCGCCCCCTCCACCCGAGGGATGGACCGGACCGGACCGCTGCCCGGGACGGACCAGACCTGCCCGGACCAGGCCCCCTGAGGGGGGCAGACCCGAACCGAGGGTCGGCCCGCGGGTCGGTGGACCGGACCGGATCCGGACCGGCTCCCCATCCGGTCGTGGACCGGATGGGACCGGAGCGGAAACCGGCCCGCCCGGGGTGGACCGGACCGAGGGCCAGTCCCCCACCCGCAGGGGTGGCCCGACCTGGCCGGGGACCGGCCCCCGCCACCCGGGAGGGGTGGATCGGGCGGGTCCGGGTCCGTCCACCGGGGCGGGCCGGGCCGCTACCGGTGGGTGGCCCGTCCGGTCCCGGGTGACCAGACCGGCTTTGCCGAGGGTCGGCCCGTCCGCCATGGGCGGGCCGCCCGCCGGGGACCGGCCGGTCACCCAGGCGGGTCGGGCCGGTCCGCGACCCGCCCGCCCACCGGGAGCTGGGCCGGACCCCGGTCCGGGCCCGGCCCGTTACCCGGCTGGGCCGGACCCCGTTTCGGATCCGGCCCGTTACCCGGCTGGGTCGGACCCCGTTTCGGATCCGGCCCGTTGCCCGGGTGGGTCGGGCCCCGTTTCGGATCCGGCCCGTTGCCCGGGTGGGTCGGGCCCCGGCCGGTCCGTCCGGCCCGTTGCCCCGGCTCGGTCCGGGTCCGGTCCGGGTCCGGTCCGGGGCCGTCGCCGGGGGACGGGGGCGGGCTGTGGCCGTGGCGGGTGGCCGGGTCGGGGGCGGGTCAGGCGGTCGCGGGGACGGTGAGCTGTTCGGTGAGGAAGGCCAGGGTGCGCTTCCAGGCGAGCTGGGCCTGGGTCTCGTCGTAGGTGCCGAGGAGGTTCTCGTCGTTGTGGAAGGCGTGGCCGGCCGGGTAGAACTGCAGCTCGACGGGGGCGCCGGACTGGCCGCGGATCTGCCGGGCGAGGTCCTGGGCGCGCTCCGGCGGGGCGTAGGCGTCCTTCTCCCCGAAGTGGCCCAGGACGGCGGCCTTCATCCCGGAGAAGTCGGGGTCCTCGCCGGCGAAGACGCCGTAGAAGGGGACCGCCGCGGCGATCTTCTCCCCCGCGGCCGCGGCGAGCGCGAGGACGAAGCCGCCGCCCATGCAGAACCCGACGGTGCCCAGGGCGTCGCCCTCGACGGCCTCGTGTTCCAGGAGCCAGTCCACGGCGCCGACCAGGTCGGCGACGCCCTGTTCGAGGGGAAGGTCGCTCATCATCTTCCCGGCCTCGTCGGAGTCGTGGGTGGTGCGGCCGCCGAACAGGTCGGGGGCCAGGGCGACGAAGCCCGCCTGGGCCAGCCGGTCGGCCACATCGGCGATGTGGTCGGTCAGCCCCCACCACTCCTGGATGAGGATCACACCGGGTCCACGGCCGGAGGCGGGCAGCGCGAGATATGCGTGGATCTCTTTGCCGTTGCGGACGAAGTGCGTGTTCTGCCGTGCCTCGGGGGCGCTCATCGTGTGTGGTTCTCCTTGGAACGAATCCGGTGGCCTGGGCGGCTTCCGGAAGGGGTGCAGGGGTTCAAAGGGGGTCCGCCAGGGGCGGCAAAGTGTCAGCGGCTGGGTTCCAGAGCACGCTGCACGAGCAGCGCGGACAGCCGGCGCACGGAGTCCAGTGCGGGCAGGGCGGTGACCATCTCGCGGACCAGGCCGGCCTGTTCGGCGTCCAGGGCGCCGGCGGTGATCCGGGAGAACTTGCCCCAGACCTCGTCACCGGTCATCGGGTTCTGCGGGGTGCCGGTGGCGTAGCGGACACGGCGCTGGTAGGTGCGGCCGTCCGTGGTCGTGAGGGTGACGATGCCGCCCCAGTTCTCCGGGTACTCGGCCTCCGCGACGGGGTCGGTCTCGACCTTCACGCGGTCGGCGAAGTCATGGAAACGGGCGTCGGCGAGCTGCTCGTCGCTGTAGCTGTCCAGGCCGGGCAGCTCACCGTAGGCGGCCATCCCCAGGGTGAACTGGACACTGAACTGGCCGCCGAGGGGATCGACGGGATGCACGATCGTGCCGACGTGCACGGCACCGTGCGCGGACAGCCCCACCGTGACCTGGGCGACGTCCTGGGGGGTCAGGCCCTTTTGCCGCATCAGGAACTGGAAGGCCTCCAGCGGAGCGTGGATGAAGTAGCAGCAGTTGTAGGCCTTCAGGCCCACCTTCTCGATGATGTACCGCGTCCCGAGCTGGTCGGTCAGACGCTCGACGCTGCCCTTGTCGGCGAAGACGTTCACGAAGCCCTTCGCACCGTCCAGAACGGTCAGCGGCCCGGTCACGCCACGCCGGGCCAGGGCCACCGCACGGATCCCCGCGGTCGTCGGGATCGCGGTGTGGATCCGCTTGACCGACCCTCCGGACTGCGTGTACTCGATCAGGCCGCCGGAGAAACTGCCCGCGATCGCCAGCGACTGCGCCAGCTCGGCGGGAGTCTGGCCGTGCAGCAGACCCGCGGCGATCGCGGCCCCGAACGGACCCGCCGCCGGCGGCGTGTGATGACCCCGGCGCAGGCAGTCCGGCGACACCGCGTGCGCGGCCCGCAGCATGACCTCCAGCCCCGCCGCCGCGGCCCGCAGCAGCTCCTCCCCGCTGGCGTTGACCTCCTCCGCCACCGCCAGCGCGACCGGGATCACGACCGCACCCGCATGGGTCTGCACCATCTGGCACGTGTCGTCGAAATCCTGCCCGTGCCCGAACGTCGCGTTGGCGAACGCCGCGTGCTCGGCATGCGTCCGCAGGCCGTGGAACAGCACGGTCGACGATCCCGTCGCACCGAACTCGCGCACGTAATCGTAGGCCGCCTGACTCCACGGAAGACGCGAACAGGCCAGCTGAAGACCCATCTGATCGATGATCAGCTTCGTCACGTACTCCTGGACCGACGACGGAACACCGTCACGGTAGACCTGGTACGCGAACTCCGCGAGTGTTTCCGCCGCGGTGGCCCGGGATTCACTTCCCGAAGGTTCTTTCCGCTGTTCCGGAATGAACACTGTCACTCTTTTCCCTCCCCCTGGGGATCGACTGCACCCGCGCCCCGCAAAACCCACACGCTCAGGAGATCGCGAAGGCGCTCGACTGCGATATTCGCCGCAGGGAAAGAATCCGGTCAAGGTTGATCGCCGAATCAGCATCAACGAAAGCTGATACATACACGGAAGCCGGGAGGCACCACCCCCGGCGGCGAGCCCCCGGGCATCCGAAAACCGCACGGAACACCACGAAACAAAGCCCCGGAACAAAGACCGGGAACAAGAGGAACGACACCGTCACAGGACAAGGACAGGAAACCCGACGGAAACAAGCCCCCGGAAGAGAAACGGAACGACGCGCCCCGGACAGCACACAATCCCGGACCGGAAGACCACACCACCACCAGACCCGAACCAGACCCCCGCCGGCCAGACAGACCGCCCGGCACGACACGGACGGCACAGAACAAACCCGCCACCGAACAGACCGGGCCAGAGGCACGGCCCCGTGAGGACGAAAGCAGGACGCAGGAGGAGACAGACCGGGCCGGGCCGGGTGGCGTGGCAGGGCGCGGACGAGGAACAGGACCAGGCAGACAGGCCGGGCCAGGCGGCACGAGCCGGAGCGGACACGGGACAGCGCACGGAGCCGGGCGCGGGCCGGCACCGGGCAAAGCGGCATGGACGTCCACGGAGCAGGGCCGGCGCGGCCGGCACGGAGCAGGGCCGAGACCACGGCGGGCGGTGGGCCGAAGCCTTCGCGCGCGGCGCGGACCGGCCTGGAACGCGAAGCGAGACGGACACACAGGGAGCAGAACCGACGCGACGGGCGCGGCACGACGTGGCATGGACGCGCACGGAGCAGGACCGGTGCGCAGAGCGCGCGCCAAGGCCCGGGGCCGCGGCGTGCGACGGAGCGGAGCGATTGCGGCACGGG
>NZ_JBEZND010000011.1:118529-198904 GCF_040706415.1 Streptomyces sp. NPDC048106
GGCCCGGCGCGGGCCCGGCACAGAGCGAACCGGGACGGACGTGGGCCGGGTGGAAAGCAACGTGGCACAGACGGATGGAGCGGGCCGGTGCGAAGAGTGCGGACCAGGCCCGGGGGCCGCGGCGTGCGACGGAGCGGAGCGATTGCGGCACGGGCCCGGCGCGGGCCCGGCACAGAGCGAACCGGGACGGACGTGGGCCGGGTGGAAAGCAACGTGGCACAGACGGATGGAGCGGGCCGGTGCGAAGAGCGCGGACCAGGCCCGGGGGCCGCGGCGTGCGACGGACCGGAGCACGTGCGGAGCAGGTGACGCGGGCGGGGTTGGCCAGGCATCGCGAGGGCAGGGGGCGGGGTGGGTGGGGCGGGCTCGGCCAGGCACCACGACAGCGCAGGGGCGGGGCGGGGCGTGGCCGGCCGGCGCACCGCGGTGGCCCGGGGCGGGGCGGGGCGGGTTGGTGGGAGAGCGAGGCTGCGCGCGCTCTGTGAGGGAGAGACGCGCGCAGCCGTCCGTGGTCACCCCGAGGGCAGGGTGGGGTGGGTCAGAACTGCAGGTCGCGGGTGAGGGGCCCGGTGTACAGCTGGGCGGGCCGGCCGATGCGGCGTTCGGGGGCGGTGACCGCTTCCGTCCAGTGGGCGATCCAGCCGGGGACCCGGCCGACGGCGAACAGCGCGGTGAACATCTCGACGGGGAAGCCCATGGCCCGGTAGATGAGGCCGGAGTAGAAGTCGACGTTCGGGTAGAGCTTGCGCTCGAGGAAGAACTCGTCGCTGCGGGCGATCTCCTCCAGTTCCAGGGCCATCTCGAGCAGCGGGTCGTGGGCGGCCTTGCCGCACACTTCGCGGGCCACTTCGCGGATCACCCGGGCCCGGGCGTCGAACGTGCGGTAGACCCGGTGGCCGAAGCCCATGAGGCGGAAGGGATCGTTGCGGTCCTTGGCCCGGGCGACGTACTTGCCCAGGTCACCGCCGTCGTCCCGGATGGTCTGGAGCATCTCGATCACGGCCTGGTTCGCCCCGCCGTGCAGCGGGCCCCACAGCGCGGACAGCGCCGCGCTGACCGAGGAGAAGAACCCGGCGTTGCTGGAGGAGACCAGACGCAGCGTCGCGGTCGAGCAGTTCTGCTCGTGGTCGGCGTGCAGGACCAGCAGCGCCTCCAGCGCGCGGACCATGGCCGGGTCGGTGGCGACGGGCGTGTCGCCGAAACACATGTGCAGGAAGTTCTCGACGTACCCGGCCGACGGGTCCCATGCCCGGCGGGGGCGGTCCTCGACACGGGCGAAGGCGTGCGCGGCCAGGACCGGCATCGCGGCCAGCAGATCGAATCCCGCCCGCTCGGCAAAGGACGCCCCGTCCGCGCCCAGCGCGGTCATCACCGACGTCGCCGCCGCGAGCATCGCCATGGGATGCGTCCCGGCCGGCATCGCGTCGAAGAAGGGGCCCCACGCGGGGTGTGCGGGCAGCGTGCTGGCGGCGATCTCCCCCGCCCACCGCTCCTCCTGCGCGCCGGTGGGCAGTTCCCCGGTGACCAGGAGGTGAGCCGTCTGCAGGAACGTGCACTTCTCCGCGACCTGCTGGGCGGGATAGCCGCGGTAGAGGAGGATGCCCGCGTCCCCGTCGATGTAGGTGACAGCGGACCGGCATATCGCGGTGTTGGCCAGACCCGGGTCATACACCAGGCAGCCCTCGCGTGCCAGGTCCGCCGCCGCGACGGCCCCGCGTCCCATCACCGGCTCACTCACCGCGAGTTCGGCTCGCACCACACCGCCTGCGGCCCCGGTCCGCGGCTGTGGTACCCCAGGCGTCTCGTGCACTGTCCTGCTCATCCAGGTCGTCCCCTAAATCTCGTGTCCGTAGGCTCAGCGGCTCACAGAGCCACACTCAAACGCTTCGCCAGCACCGCCTTGTACGCATCCGTGTCCAGCTCCAGGTCCGGGACCACCGGCAGCAGCAGCGACGGCGGATACGCGCCGTCCCGCACCAGATACGGCCGCTCGAACGTGAAGTCCACGATCGTGTTCGACGGATTCACACCCTCCGCCTCGACATCGACACACTCATCGGCGCGGTCGTTCACCAGCACCGCGTCGACCACGCCCCCGATATCCGCGATCGCTTTCTCCCGCGTGACGACGAAGTTGCCCTGACCCGACAGATTCGCCGACGTCAAGGCCACCGGCCGGCCGAACACCTCCAGCAGCCGGTTCAGCGCACACGAACGCTGGAACATCACCGCGACCGTGTTCGCCCCCATCGTCATCCGCGGCGAGAACCCGTACGTGAGATCGAAAATGAACGACACCTCGGCCGGCCACACCCGCCGCAGCTCCGGCAACCCGAAACCCCCGGGAAACCGCACATACCTTTCCGTGTCCTCGATCGCCGGCACCGCCAGAGTCAGCGGACCGAACTTCGTCCGCTTCTTCGCCTCGAAAACACGAGAAATCGCTTTCTCGTTCTCCGCGTCACAGATCAGCACATAATTCGTGCGGCTCGGGACAACGACGATCCCGCCGTCACCGAGCACCCCCGCCACCTCGGCCAGAGAAGACTCCGACTCCTCCAGAACCAGCCCCGCCATGACACCTCCCAACGACTCAAAACCCAGCACACACCACCGGCCACAGACCCCGAACCCCCACCCCGGAATCAAACCCCGGAACAGAGACCCGGAACCCCGCCCGGCACCGACCACCCACTACCCTCCCCACCCCCACACCCCCCGTCAACCGTGATTAGCAAATCAATCAACACAACAAAACAACCCACCCAATCCCCCACCCCAAAACAACACCCCCACCACAACGAGAAACAACACCACGGACACAACCACCCCCCACAAAACACCAAACAGAAAACGGCTACCCCACCCCAGGAATCCACCCGCCACCCCACCCCACCCGCCCGCCCGCCCGCCCGCCCGCCGGAACAACCCGACACAGACACCCGCCGCACACACCCCGCACCAGACACCGGCCCTCCGGACAGGAACCCGCCCGGCCCACTCAGGGACGTCCCCGCTCACCGCCACCAGGGATGTCCCAGCCCCCCGGCCGCCCCGGAAAACCCCAGAACGGGGATGATCCCATCGAAGGACCGAGAGCACGCGTAAAAAAGGCGGCCGGATGACCAACACAACGACCGGCACGCATCCGGAACCCCGGCCGCTGCCACGGCAGTTCCAACCGGCAGCATCACTGACGATCGAGGCGCTGGCGGAGGCCTCAGGGGTGAGCGTCCGCGGGATCGGGGCCGGTTGGCGACCCGGCCGTCGCGGATCATTCACGTTGATGGCGTCCACGAAGACGACCGGGTAGACACGGTCGAGCGGACGTGACTGCCATTCGGCCATGCCTTCCATCACCTTGTCCGTGACGGTGCTGATGGTCTGCTTGGAGACTTCGGCTCCGCACACCTCGGCCAGATGAGCCGATATCTCCCCACGGGTCAGGCCCTTCACCGACAGCGACAGCGACAGCGACAGCGACAGCGACAGCACCATCTCGTCGACACCGGTCAGGCGGCGCTGCCGCTTCTTGACGATCTGCGGCTCGAAGGTGCCGGCCACATCCCTCGGCACCTTCACCTCGACCGAGCCGACGTCCGTCAGCACTGTCCTGGTGCGGGTGCCGTTGCGGCTGTTGCCGCCGTTCCGGCCCGCCGCATCGTGCTTGCCATAGCCGACATGGTCGGTGACCTCGCCCCCAGGGCGGACTCCAACACCCGCTTCGTCGCCTGCTGCAACAGCCCGCCCTCCCCGGCCAGCTGCAACCCGCCATTACGGACGCGACCGACCAGCATCGCGATCAACTGCCCGTCCGACACCGCCTCCGCCGCCCACTCGACGACCGGCTCTTCCACGGTCCCCGTACTCGGTGACGGCCTCGCTCACCAGGCGTCTCCTTGATCACCGGATCCGCCGTTGATTAGACACTCCCCTCCGGAGTCGTCGAAGGACATGTGAACCGGGTGAAAACGCTCAAGCGGGCGATGTATGTCCGGGCCTCGTTCGAACTTCTCCGGACGCGCATCCTCACCCAGCCGTGATGTTCCGAGAATGATCGTGGTAGGCAAGGCGCATGCTTGGCCGACTTCCTCTCAGTGAGCAACTCAACGGCTTCCGATCTGTGCTCTCAAAGAACGAGATCTTGACTGACGTGATGACCCGGGCGGCAACACTGGAGTTGCCCGGCTGGTACGTGACCGCGGGCTGCCTGTTCCAGACAGTGTGGAACGTGGCCACCGGCAGACCTCCGACCAACGGCATCAAGGACTACGACATCTTCTACTTCGACGACAGCGAACTCTCCGGGGAATCCGAGGACGCCGTGATCAAGGCGGGCCAGAAGGTGTTCGCTGACCTGCCGGCCGAGGTGGAGATCCGCAACGAAGCCCGCGTGCACCTTTGGTACGAGCAGAAGTTCGGGGTGCCCTGCCCACCGCACGCGTCCACCGAGGCCGCGATCGACTGCTTCGCTGCAACGACGTGCTGTCTGGGCGTCCGGCTGGAGGCCGACGGCGGATGGCGCGTCTATGCACCTCACGGGCTCTCCGACGTGTTCAACCTAGTCGTTCGACCCAATCCGGTTCTTGCCCCGCGGGAGGTCTATGAGATCAAGGCGGCGCGTTGGAAGAACGAGTGGCCGGAGCTCACGGTCCTGCCATGGCCAAACTGATGACCTTCACGGAACTGCGGACAGAGCCGTTTTCACGAATCGCCATCAGTCCAGTCCATCCGCTGCCGCAACCTCCTGCGCGGGATCCGTCGCACCGCAGGCCCCCGCATGCGCGCACCCGAGGGCGCCCGTGCGCTCACCGCCGTCGACAGGGCACTATCGGCTTCATGACCTCCACCCCCGCCGCCCCCGACGCCCCGGCGACGACTCGCCTGACGCCTTCCGTGACCGCCGCGCCCTACGACCACCCGGACGCCCGCCGCTTGACCCAGGTCCTGCGCGCCGAACAGCTCGGCCTGTACGGTTTCGCCGACGACCCAGACACCACTCCCGAGGCGGACTTCGACCCGCCCGGGCTGTTCCTCATCGTCCACATCGACGGAGAACCAGTCGGGTGCGGAGGGATACGCCTTCTCGACGAGCACACCGCGGAGATCAAGCGGATGTACGTCGCCGAACGGGCCCGCGGCCACGGGATCGGCCGGTACCTGCTCGAACAACTCGAACAACACGCCGTCAGCCGTGGAGCAACGCGCATCATGCTGGAGACCGGACGGCGCAACACCGCCGCCCTGGCCCTCTACCACCGCTCCGGCTACGTGCCTTGCCCGTCGTATGTGCCCGGACGCGACCACACCATCAACCGGGCCATGACCAAGCCCCTCGGCAGCAGCTCAGCGTGACTGCTGAAGGACTGCCCTGCCCGGCGCCGGCCTCGGCCCCCCGGAAGGTCAGGGGCCTGGTTGTAGCAGAGGGCGAGCTCGCGGGCGAGGGCCGCCTCGGGCAGCGCCGTCATGTTGACCAGGGATCAGCCCGCCGAGGCGTACCACTGGGACTCCGCGCGGCTGGAGAACCGCGGGCCCTCGATGATCATCATGGTGCCGCCGTCGGCGACCGGTCCGGTGCCGGAGGAGGCGTCGGCCTTCAGCACCGCGGTCCGTCCTGCGTCGCGTAGGGGTCGGCGAACGACACGTGCAGTGCGGTCTCGTCGTAGAAGGTGCCGGTCCGGCCGCTGGTGCGGTCCATCACCTGGTCCGGTACGACGATGGTGCCGGGACCCAGTTCGCGGCGGAGCGAGCCCACCGCGCAGGGGGCCAGGACGCTCCGGACGCCCGCTGCGCGCAGCGCCCAGAGGTTGGCGCGGTAGTCGATACGGTGCGGGGCGAAGGTGGCCGCGGCCGTGCCGGGGCAGGAAGGCGACCCGGCGGCCGGCCACGGTGCCGACGGTCAGCTTGTCGGACGGCTCGCCGTAGGGCGTGGTGAGGTCGAACTCCTCTGCATTCTCCAGGAGTTGATACAGCCCGGTACCGCCGATCACGCCGATCTCGGCGTGATCGGACAGTGCGGGCATCGCGCTCATGGCGGTGACACCTCGTGGGAGCGCGGGGACTCTGGGGGCGGGATTTCCTGGGGACGAGAGGCGCGGGAGGGGCCGGGCAGCAGCGGGTCGAGCGTGGCCACGGTGCGGTGGCGGGGGACGGCCGGGCCCCGGGGGTCGCCCTCCCGGCGGACGCCCACGGCGTGCCAGCCGGCCTGCACGGCGGCGTCCAGCTCGGCGGCGACGTCGCTCAGGAAGAGCAGGCGCCCGGGGTGCGCGCCGACGGCCCCGGCGAGGGTCCGGTACGACGCGGGGTCAGTCTTGCTGCCGGCGCTGCGGAGGTCGAAGTAGCCGTCGAGCAGCGGAGACAGATCCCCGTACGCGGTGTGGCGGAACCAGTCGAGCTGGGCCGCCGCCGAGCCGGAGGAGTAGATGACGACGCGCACCCCGGCCGCCTTCCAGGCGCGCAGCGCGGCGGGGACCTCCGGGTAGACATGGCCGTGCAGCGCGCCGGACGCGTACCCCTCCGCCCAGATCCAGCCCTGCACGGTCTTCAGCGGGGCCGCCTTCACATCGGCGTCCGACCAGGCGGCCAGCGCGGCCACCACACCGTCGGTGTCGAGGTCGGGCCGGTCGAGCTCCGTGCGCACGTCCTCGGCCACCTGCCGCACCCGGGACTCCTGTGCGTGCCGGGTGAACCAGCCGGCCAACTCCCGGCGCGCGTAGGGGAAGAGGACGTCCCGTACGTACGTGAGGGAGCCGGTGGTGCCCTCGATGTCGAGCACTACCACCTCCGTGTGCGGGCCGGTCACTCGGCGGATCCCACGATGTCGTCCAGGCGGGGGAAGCGGCCGGCGATGGGGATGCCGGTGAAGTCGCCGACCCAGCCGTCCTCCTCTTGGAAGAAGCGGATGGCGGCGAAGTCGGGGGTCTCGCCCATGTCGAACCAGTGCCGCGTCCCGGCGGGCACCGACAGCAGATCGCCGGCCTCACAGACCACGGCGAACACCCGGGCGTCCAGGTGCAGCGTGAACATGCCGCGGCCGTGGGCGAAGAAGCGGACCTCGTCCTCGCTGTGCCGGTGCTCCTCAAGAAAGGTCCGGCGGGCCGTCGCCGCGCGTTCCCGCCACTCCTCGGTGGGCGCCGGGTGCAGCCGGGCGATGTCGACGAGCTTCATGGAGTCCTTGGCGCACACCTCGTCGACGCGGTCGCGGTACAACTCGAGGAGGGCCGCGTCGTCGAGTGCGGGCGTGTCGTCGCTGCGGACGTGCCAGCGGCGCAGGCTGACGCCGCGGGCGGCGAGTTCACTGGTGATGCGCGCGTCGTCGGTGGTGCGCAGCAGCACCTGGTCCGGAGCGTCCTCCGGCATGATCTGCAACAGGGTCATTGGTCGGCTTCCTCAGCTCTCGGAGAGGTGTCGGGTGGGAGGGGCGGCTGGTGTGCGCGGCGGGCGGCCGGTCAGGCGGCCGCCGCCCGGCCCGCGGCGGGCACCTCGCCGGTGAGCAGCAGCAACTGGCACATGGACTCGACGCACTCCAGCCGGTTGCGGGCCTGGGCGAGGTCGCGGCCCCAGACGGTGACGCCGTGGTCGGCGATGAGGAGCGCGGGCGGGGCATCCGGGGACGCGGTCAGGTACGCGGCCACCTCCTCGCCGATCCGGGACACGTCCGGCCAGTTGGCGAAGACGGGCAGCCGGGTGCGGCCGGGCTCGGGCAGACCGAGCCCCTTGAGCAGTTCCAGGCCGTCGAGCGGCAGCCAGGCCGTCCGTCCGGCGGCGCCGGTGAGCCGGGCGAGGGCGGTGGCGTAGGGCGGGTGGGCGTGCACCACGGCGCCCGCGGACGTGGTCCGGTACACGGCCGTGTGGATCGCCGTCTCGGCCGAGGGCCGCAGGGCGCCGTCCGGCCGTACGGCGCGCGCGGTAACGGAGTCGACCAGCACCGAGTCTCCGGGGCCCAGCGACCCCTTGTCCAGGCCGCTGCCGGTGATCAGCGCACGCGGCTCGGGCCCGGGCAGCCGGACGGAGAGGTTTCCGGAGGTGCCGGGCAGCCAGCCGCGCGCGTACAGGTCGCGGGAGAGTCCGGAGAGGGCGGCGCCCGCCTCGGCCTCCGCGCCCGCCGCCGCCCCGGGCCGCACGTCCGCACCGGCCGGCCCGGCGGGCCGCAGCACCCGGGACTCCGAGACGACGGCGGTGATCAGCGCCCCCGGGGTCACGTCGAAGGCCGGATTGAAGACACCGGCGCCCTCGGGGGCCACCCGGACCCCGGCCACCGTGGTGACCTCCTCGGCGGCGCGCTCCTCGACCACGATGCCGGTGCCGTCGGCGAGCGCGGGGTCCCAGGAGGAATCCGGCGCGACCACGATGAAGGGGATGCCGTGCCGGGCCGCGGCGACGGCCAGACCGTAGGTGCCGATCTTGTTGGCCGTGTCACCGTTGACGGCAATCCGGTCGGCGCCCACCAGGACGCAATCGACCATGGACCGCGCCATCAAGGCGGCCGCCGCCGAGTCGGGGCAGATCCGGTACGGCACGCCCGCCTCGCCCAGTTCCCAGGCGGTGAGCCGCGAGCCCTGGAGCAGCGGGCGGGTCTCGTCGACGAACACCTCGGCGACCCGGCCGCGGGCGGCCAGCTCCAGAACGGTGCCGAGCGCGGTACCGCCCGCCGCGGTGGCCAGCCGCCCGGTGTTGCAGTGCGTCAGCAGCCGCAGCGGGCCCTCCGGCAGCAGCTCCTCCACCAGGTCGGCGGCGGTCGTGGCGGCGCCCCGGTTGGCGGCGATGTCCTCCTCGATCATGCGCAGCGCGGTCGCGAGCACCGCGTCGGGGCCCTGGGGCAGCTCTTCGATCACCCGGGAGACGGCCCAGGCGAGGTTGACGGCGGTGGGCCGCGCGCCGGCGATCCGTTCGGCGTCGGCGCGGACCGCGGCCCGGTCGACCGAACCGTCGGGCGAGGTGTGCAGCCGGGCGGAGAGCGCGACGCCGAGGGCGCCGGCGAGACCGATGGCCGGAGCGCCCCGCACCGCCAGAGTGCGGATGGCGTCGATCACCTCGTCCACTGTTCTCAGCCGTAGCAGGACGGCCTCCTGGGGCAGCGCGCGCTGGTCGACGACGCTGATGCCGTCCTCCGTCCAGGCGAGGGAGGTGGTGGCGGCCGGCTGGCCGGACGGCGCGCCGGTGGACACGGGTAGGGCCGACATGTTGCTCCTCAGTCACGGGGGCCGGGGAAGGGAACGGGCGGGAGGGGGTCAGCTCTCGTCGGGCCGGGGGTCAGCTCCTTGAACCGGCGCACCGCTTCCTCCCGTACGCCGGTCTGCTTGCAGAAGGCGAACCGGACCAGGGAGCGGCCGGCGTCCGGGTCGGCGTGGAAGACGGAGTGCGGGACGCCGACGACGCCGCAGCGGGCGGGCAGCGACCGGCAGAAGGCCACCCCGTCTCCCTCGCCCAGCTCGCTGATGTCGATGCTGACGAAGTAGGTGCCTGCGAGCCGCAGGACGTCGAGCCCGGCCGCCGCGAGTCCGTCGGAGAGCAGGTCACGGCGGAACTGGAGGTCCTCGCGGAGCCCGGTGAAGTACGCGTCGGGCAGCCGCAGCGCCTCGGCCGCGCCGCGTACTGGAAGGGGCCGGCCCCGGCGAACGTGAGGTACTGCTTCGTGGTGCGCACCGAGGCGATCAGCTCGGGCGCCCCCGTGGCCCAGCCGACCTTCCAGCCGGTGAACGAGAAGGACTTGCCCGCGGAGGAGATGGTCACGGTGCGCTCGCGCATACCGGGCAGGCCGGCGATCGGCCGGTGCCGCGCGCCGTCGTACACCAGGCGCTCGTAGACCTCGTCGGAGACGACCAGCAGATCGCGCTCGACGGCGAGGCCGGCGATGGCGCACAGTTCCTCGTCGGTGAGGACCGTGCCGGTGGGGTTGTGCGGGGAGTTGAGCAGCAGCAGGCGGGCGCGCGGGGTGACGGCGTCGCGCAAGGCGTCGAGGTCGGGCCGGAAGGCGGGCGGCCGCAGCACGGCCGGGACCCGAACCGCGCCGGCCATGGCCAGACAGGCGGAGTAGGAGTCGTAGGCCGGGTCGAGGGTGATGACCTCGTCGCCGGGCTCCAGGAGCGCCGGCAGCGCGGCGGCGAGCGCCTCCGTCGCCCCGGCGGTGACCACGACCTCGGTGTCCGGGTCGTACGCCGGCTTGTAGAACCGCCGCTGGTGCTCGGCGACAGCGGTGCGGAGTTCGGGGATCCCGGCGCTCGGCGGGTACTGGTTGCCGCGCCCCTCCCGGATCGCGCGCACGGCGGCCTCGGCGACGGCCGCGGGGCCGTCCGTGTCCGGGAAGCCCTGCCCCAGATCGATCGCTCCGGTCGAGGCGGCGAGCGCCGACATCTCCGCGAAGACGGTCGTGCCCAACCCGGCCAGCGCCCGGTTCAGTACGGGTCCGTCGCCCATGCCTCTCCTCCCCCACGACGCTCTAGCATCGCTGCGCGTCGGTAGCATTATCGTGCTGCACATCGCGTCACGGCAGACCACCCGACCAGGCAGGAAGAATTGCCTACAGCCACCGGGTGCGCAAGGCCTCGCCCAAGCAGCAGCCACCGCATCCACAAGGTCGACCAGAGCAGCGGCAGGATCTCCACCCTCGCAGGCGACGGATGCTCGACTCCATGCCGAAGTCCGCGCAGCCGGGGGCGAAGAAGGCCATCCAGGGCATCTACAACGCCGAATACCGTGACCACGCCGAAGCGGCGATCAAAACGGGCGCCCAGTTCTACGGAGCGAAGTTCCCCAAGGCCATCAAGAAGATGACGGACGATCAAGAGGAGCTGCTGGCGTCCTTCGACTTCCCGGCCGAGCACTGGATCCATCTGCGGACCACGAATCCGATCGAATCCACGTGCTCAACCGTCCGCCTGCGGACCAAGGTCACCCGAGGCGCCGGCTCCCGCACCGCCGCCTTGGCCATGGTCTTCAAACTCGTCGAGTCCGTCCAGCAACGGTGGCGGGCGGTGAACGTACCCCACCTTGTCGCCCTCGTCCGCGCCGGAGCCCGCTTCGAACTCGGCCACCTCGTCGAACGCTTGGAGACGAGAGCAGCCTCACCATTGCGCCGATTACCCTGCACCTATGGCCGACCTGCGTGAGCTGCATTCCATCCATGACCTCCGCAGCGCAGCGCACGGTGATGCGCTACTGCTATGGGCCGCGGGCGATCTATCGCACGGCACGCGGGTCTTTTCCCTCGGTGAGGCCGCAGCAGTGACGGCGCCGACGCTGTCCGGTCGCGACCGGCTTGCTGTCACCGGCCCTTCTGACGACGCTGCAGACTTGATCCGCGCAGTTCTGCCGCAAGTCGGCCCTACCTTCCGGCCCATCGGGGACGAGGACCTCATTCGCGGCCTCGTGACATGCGTTCCGGAACTGGAGATGGTCGACGCTTTCGGATGGATGCAGACAGAAGCCTCCGCCAGCCGCCGCGACGGGGCCGCGTGGCTAGCCGCATCGGATCGTTCCGACATCGCCAGGCTGCTGGACGAGGCGTTCCCCAAATCCTACGCCCGACCCGATCGGCCGGGCGTGCGTCGCTGGGCCGGCGCCCGCGATGAATCCGGAACGCTGCTGGCATGTGCCGCTGACGCCTGGAGCGCGCCGAGTGTCGGATTCCTTGCGGGTGTCGCCACCGCCGAACAAGCGCGTGGGCGTGGTATTGCCACGGCCGTGTGCAGTCTCGTCCTGGACAGCCTTGTCGTCGACCACGGCTTGGCCGCGTTGATTGTCGACAGCTGGAACACCGCCGCCGTCCACCTCTACCGCGGCCTCGGCCTGTCATGGCGTCCTCTCGCAGCCGCCCGCGTTACAGACTTCTGAATGCTCCCGCGCCGCGCAGCTCCCGAGAACCGCCGATCCATAAGATTTGACAATTGCTCGACCCAGAACCTAACGAAGCACTAAGGGCTTGCAGATCATTAACACGTTGTCTTGATCATGCTGGAGTCGCCGCTCTGGGCTCGAACCCGAGCCTGGAGGGCGGTGAGGGCGGAAGGCGGAGTGGCCGCCGGCGGGATGACGATGCTGTGCGCCTTGAGCAGTTTCCTGATCTTCAGCAGGGTGCGATGCATGGCGGTCCGACTGATATCGAACAGCACCGCGAGGGGTTCCGCGGCCAGCGCGACCCGCAAGTGAAGGACGGCTGCCAGGACCTGGTCAGGGAAGGCGAGCCGGGGCGGGCGACCGCGCTTGACGTCGCCGTCGACGGCCAAAGTGTCGCTGAGATCACGCAGTTGCTGCCGGGACATGCCGGTCAGGACGGGGTCGGACAGGAGAGCTGGGTCCCACTTTGGGGCCGGCTGCTGCGGAGCACGGGGCGCTGGGATGACAGGGCACGGTTGGGGGTGCACGGCGTAGTTCCAGTCGCCGTGGAAGGCGTGTCGGGTCAGTTGGCAGGGACGCCATCTCCGCGTCGCCGATCTGGACTCCGGTGGGGTAGATGTTGGTGTCCAACTCGGCCGTGACGCGTAGTCCGGTGCGGGTGGTGGTCGCGGCGATGGACTGGACGATGACTTCGTGGCTGGTCAGCGGGCGGCCGCGCCAGTTCATGGTGATGTGGGAGAAGAGCCGGTGCTCGATCTTGTTCCACTTCGATGTGCCTGGCGGTAGGTGGCACACGGTGATCGTCAGTCCTGTTTCGGCCGCGAGCCGGGCGAGTTCGAGTTTCCAGGCCCGGGTGCGGTAGCCGTTCGAGCCGCCCGCGTCGGCGGTGATGAGCAGTCGTGTCGCCTGCGGGTAGGTGCTCCGGCCCTGGCCGCACCACCAGCGGCGGATCGATTCCACCGCGAACGCGGCGGTGTCGTGATCGGTGCCCACGTTGACCCAGCCGGTGTTCGCCGCGAGATCGTAGATCCCGTACGGGACGGCCTTGCCCCGCTGTGGGTCGGCGAAGTCGTGGACGTTCACCGTCACCGGATCAGCCGCAGGCCGCCACTGGCGGCCGTTGTTCTTGAACTCGCCGACGAGTTCCTACTTCTTGGTGTCCACGCTGATCACCGGCTGGCCGGCGTCCCGGTGATCACGGGCCTGCTCGTTGAGATAGCAGAACTGGGCATCCCGGTCCGGATGCCGGCTTCCCTTGATGGTCTTGGCGTTGGCCTGAAGACTGAAGCCTTCCTCCCGCAGCAGGTCCGCGACGGTGTCCGCATCCGCACTGACCTTGTGCCCGGTCCGGGTCAACTCCCCCGCAAGAGTGCGGGTCGACTTCACCGTCCACCGCAGCGGCGACATCGGATCACCCCGCTCGTCCGGCTCGACCAGCGCCAGCAGCGCCGGCCGCAGCCCCGGATCGAGATCTGCGACCCTCTTGCGGCCTCCGCCCGGCCGCCGCACCCGCCCCAGAGGCTCCTCACCGGTCTCCAACTCGAACACGCCCTTGCGGACCGTGGTCTCACTCACTGACGCCGCCCGCGCCACGGCCCGAACACCACCGTGTCCCAGGACACGGGCCTCCGCGGCCATCAGCAGCCGTCGCTGCCGCTCGTCCAGATGCGGAAACAACACCGTGAACTTCACAGCGAGTCGGGTACAGATCTCGTCCGGGATGCGCATACCACACCAACGAGCCACGGGACAGGAAGCAACACCTTGATGATCTGCAAGCCCTTAGGTGTACTGACCCGGGAGGTTGATCAAGCGGGCGATGGGCGGCTTATTCCCGATGGCGGTGTGTGGCGTTGGCGTGACTCACAGACTCGGTTCCTTCACCTGGGCTGCCTCGGCGCGGGCCGTCGTCTGCTTGAACGCGTGCAGTGAGAGCCACAATGCGACAAGGAGGCTCGTGATGCAGATTCCGAGTGCGACGTGGTAGCCGGTTTCAAATGCGCGACGGGCCGTGCCCTGCATCTGGGTGGGGGCTGCATGGAGGTTTCCGGTGGCGATGGTGCCGGGGGCAGAGTGCGTGTGCCCGTATCGCGATGCGACCCAGGTGTGGTGGGTCACTGCCGCGCCGATGGCGCCGACGAGCGCGAGGCCTACGGCGGTACCGAGTTGGCGCGAGGAGTTCAGCACCGCCGAGGCGGCACCCGCGACGGGCGCGGAGACGTCGCGCATGGCCACGTGGGTGATCCCAGGCACCAGCAGTCCGAATCCGACTCCGGCGACCAGGTATCCGATGCCCGCCACAGCGAATGGGGCGGTTGGCGTCAAGGTGCTCAGTGCTGCCACACCGAGCGCTCCGGCCGCGCAGCCCGTGGTCACGATGGCACGTGACGTGAAGCGTTGACTGAGTTTGCCGGCCATCTGCGCGGCCACTAGGAACGGGGCGTTCATCAGCAGCCACGACAGGCCGGTGTGAAGGGCGGACCAGCCGAGAAGGTTCTGGAACATCAAGGTGACGTAGTAGAGCGTGCCGCTGAAGGCCAGGTAGCTGCTGAAGTAGATGAAGCAGGCAGCGATGAACGCCGAGTTGCTGCGCACCGCTCTCGGTACCAAAGGATCGCTGGCGCGGCGTTGCCACTGCACGAACGCCACGAGAACGAGCCCGCCGCCGATGAGCGGCAACAGGGTTCGTGCCGGATCCCAGGGCACGTCAGTCGCGGTGATCAGTCCGAAAGTCACTGATGCCAGGCCCACCGACGCAAGCACGACACCCTGCACGTCAAACGGCCGCGACTCGGACGTCGTAGCGGCCCGCGGGCCGGTCAGCAGAATCAAGGCAACCGTGACAACAATGATCGGGAGATTGACCCAAAAGATCGTTGACCAGCCGGAGGCGGACAGCAGGAGGCCGCCGATGATCGGGCCCGTGCCGAAGCCAATGCCGCCGATCGCTGCCCACCAGCCGATCGCGTGACCGCGCTGTTCCGGCGGGTAGGTATCAGTCAGTACGGCGAGGGTGAGCGCCAAGATGTCGGCTCCGCCAATTCCCTGACCGATCCGCGCACACACAAGTGCCGCGGGGCTGGGTGCCAGCGCTGCTCCGGCAGAGCAAAGGCCGAAGACGACCAGACCGGCCAACAGGACCGGCCGGTGGCCAAGCCGATCACCGAGTGCACCCATCAACGGGATGAGTGCAGCCAGCCCGAGGGCGTAGCCGCTGATGATCCACTCCAACAAGCCTGGCGCCACCTGCAGCTCATGCTGAATCGTCGGGAGGGCGACATTGACGATCGTGACGTCGAGTTGGATCGCGAAGCCGGCCAGACACAACGCCAGCAGCGCCATCCGGCGTCGTTGTCGGGCATCTAGGGTTGGCGCTGATTGGTTCGGGGTCATCACATCGTGCTCCTGTCACGTTCTCGCTCGTAGGCGTGTCACAGGACCTGACACCCCGCAACACGAGGACGTGACTGGATGGACTCTGCTGAACAGCTCAGCCGACACTTCGAAGAGAGCCGTCAACGGCTGACCGCACTGGCCTATCGGATCCTCGGCAACAGCGCGGATGCAGAAGACGCTGTCCAAGATGCCTGGGTTCGCCTCAGCCGTCCCGGCGCAACAGACGTCGCCGTCGTCACCAACCTCGATGGATGGATGACGACCGTCGTCTCACGCACATGTCTCAACAAGCTCAGAGCACGAGCCGCGCGACCCGAGAGCCCAACAGACGCAGCCGGGCCCGAACTCCACGTACGCCCCGACCAGGCACTGGGCCCAGAGGATCAGGCTCTTCTCGCCGAGCAGGTCAGCCTGGCGCTCCACATCGTTCTACAAAGTCTGACACCACCCGAGCGCCTCACGTTCGTGCTGCACGACTCCTTCGGGATGCCGTTCAGCGAGATCGCCAACGTCCTCGGCAAGTCGACCGAAGCTACCCGCAAACTCGCCAGCCGCGCGCGTCAACGAGTGCACGCCGTCGATCCCGCCGAGATCGAGACCAATCCCGCCAGTCAACGCAGCGTGGTCAACGCCTTCTTCGCCGCATCCCGCGACGGTGACATCGACACGCTTCTCACTCTGCTGCACCCTGAGATCACATTCCATGCCGACGGCGGAGCCACCCGGCCTGCCGCATCCGCCACGATCCACGGCCCAGAGAACGTGACACGACGCGCAGCGACATTCGCCATCCCAGACGCCACGTTCCAGCCCATCACGCTCAACGGCAGCGCGGCTGTCATCGTCCGCAGCAACCACCAGTCCGTCTCGATCATGGCTTTCGTGATCTCCCACGGCCGAATCGCCCAGATCTACTCACTGCTCGACCAACTACGTATCGAGCAACTGGTCAACGGCATCGGGCAGGCCCGCCAGCCTAGCGACAACGGATCTTCCCAGAGCGGCCCTCGCTGAGCCGCTCAACCAATGTCCCGGATCAGTACACCTGGCTCACCCGTCCACAACCTCCCCGGACAGAACAGCTAGGTCGAGCCAGGCTGCGGTGGCAGGGAAGAGGCGGGCGACGGCCTCGAATACGGCGGGGTCGGTGAGCGCGCCTCGGGTCGGATCACTAGTACTGCAACGGTGTTTGCCGTGACGGGTGGCCAGGTCACGGGCTGTGTCCGCGGCGTTTGTAGTGGCTGGTGTGGGCCTGGTGTTGCCGTCGTCGGCGCCAGGTCGACCAGTGCAGGATGTGCTCGACGGGTGTGGGCCGGCGGTCGGTGAGGCGGGTGATCAGCCGTCGTATCTCGGCGAGGCTGAGGTGGATGAGCGGGGAGGATCCGTTTCTGCTTTGTCGGCGTCCAGCTCGCGGGCTCGCAGGACGGTCAGGCAGGCGTGAGCGGCCATGGCGAGGGTCATGTGGCGGTGCCAGCCTGGGTAGCGGCGGACCTGGTAGTCGTCCAGACCGCATTCCTCCTTCGCGCTCTGGAAGCATTCCTCGATGGCCCATCGGCTGCCCGCGATGCGGATCAGCTCGTCCAGGGTGGTCCCGGCGGGGCAGTAGGCGATGTAGTAGGAGATCTCCTGCGGGCGGGCGACGCTGCGGCGGGCGATCACCCAGTGGCGGCGGTCGGGCCGGTGCCAGGGCCGCACCTCGACGCGTGCCCAGTCGTAGATCCGCAGGCCGTGGGCCCCGGTGCCGCAGGAACGGCGTTTCCATTTCTGCCGGGCAAGCCCGTTGAACAGATCGTGGACGCGATGGTCGATCGCCCAGCGGGTGACCACGGTGTCGTGCCGGGTGGTGGCCATGACGTGGAAGACGTCCGCCCGCTCCAGCTCGGACCGCCAGCCCTTGGAGAACCCGTAGGCGGCATCCGCGGTCACCCACCGGAAGGGGATGTTGTCCGTGATGGCGCGGCGGACCATCGCCTTGGCCATGGCCACCTTGGTCTCGAAGCCGACCTCGTCGTCGATGCCGGCCCGGCGGCACCTGTCGCGGTCGTCGGTCCAGGAGGCGGGCAGATACAGACGCCGGTCGATCAGTGTCCGCCCGCGGCCGGTGGCATAGGCGAGGAAGACGCCGACCTGGCAGTTCTCCGTCCGCCCAGCGGTGCCGGAGTACTGCCGCTGCACCCCGGCCGACCGCGTCCCCTTCTTCAAGAAGCCCGTGTCGTCCACGACCAGCACCGCTTCGGGGTCGCCGAGGTGGTCGACCACGTACTGACGCACGTCGTCGAGTACCTCATCGGCGTCCCACTCGATCCGGTTCAGCATCCGCTGGATACGGTCCGGGCCCGCGTGGCCGGCCTCCTCCGCCAGCGTCCAGCCGTTCTTGCGCTGCAGCGGAGCGATCAGCCCTCGCATATAGGCCAGAGCCGACTCACGCGGCTCCGACCTGCTGAAACGGTGCACGAATCGCTCATGCACAGCGTCCAGTTCGCGCGCCCACAACCTGACATCAGCAAGGTCCCCACCCATAACCACAACAACGACCGACCTGGCCATCAGTCACAGCAAACACCGTTGCAGTACTAGGGCGAGTATTCGGTCGTGATCAAGGGGTGGTCCTGACCAGGTCCTTGATCCAGATCATCGCGCCGCGAAGGTGGAGGCCGGCGAGATAGCTCGCAGGGGTCTTGTCATAGCGAGTGCACCGGACCAGCACCCACAAGGTCAAGTCCCCCATGTCCCGCTACAGCGAGCGACGCAACGACGGCCGCCCCGACCGGAGCCGCATCATCACCAACCTCGCCGTCACCGTCCTCGAACCCGGCCCCGAACAGCCGCCTCTGCCCACGGCCTCCCGCGACGACCGCCACACCGCCCCAGCCCAGCGCCGACGGCATCGCATCTCGCCCTGCTGCAGGACGACGGCGCGCCCGCGCAGGCGCCGGCCACGTCGCAGACGTCGAGGATCTCCTCGTCGGTGGCGCCGTGCCGCAGCGCCGCCTCCAGGTAGACCTCCAACTTGTCCCCGGTGTCCCCGATAGCCACGAGGACCGCGGCGAGCAGCGCCCAGTCGCGGTAGCCGCCCGCGCGGTGGGCCACCGGGCCGGCGAAGCCGGCCAGCAGCGTGCCGCGAAGCCGCGGACTGACGCTCGCGAGAGCGTCGATTTTCTCCACCAGCCGCGGACCGGCCAGGGTGGCCGCCTCGTTCCGGGCCAGGATCTCGCGCTTCCGATCGGGCGCCGTCCCGAGCGACGAGGGACCGCGCGATGTGCTGTGAATCCCGTGAATCGTCGTCTCAACCTCCCGGCGTCGACCGCCTGATGGCGGCCAGAACTGATAATGTGGCACAACTAGTTCCAATTAACAACCAGGAGATATTGTGGCTAACGCCTATAAGTCGAATGAATTCCGACACGGCCAGCCCTTCCTCGCCACCATCTCGGATCGGTGGAACTACCAGATCCTGAGTGAGGTGTTCTTCGGCACCTCCCGCTTCGGCGAGCTCAAGCGCGCACTGGGCATCTCGGCGAACATCCTGACCGCGCGGCTCAACGACCTCACCGAGATCGGCATGCTCGACCGACACGCCTACCGCGAGGACAAGCCGTGGTACGAGTACCGGCTCACCGAGGCCGCCCGCGAGCTGGTCGTACCGGCGATCGTGGCGATCACCCGCTGGGCCGAAGGGCACGCGCTCGCCACCGATAGCGACGGCGGCACCCCTCGCCCGCTGCTGCACACCACCTGCGGCAACGAGACCGACCCCTACCTCGCATGCAGTGCGTGCCATGAGCCGATCCAAGCATCGAACCTGGTCCCGCTGGTTGCAAACAAGAACTAGTAGCAATATGCTCTTAGTTGTGGGGCCGAACTCCGACCCCCTCGCGAAGGGAGTTCGCCATGACCGCGAACCGGTTCGAGGGCGCATCCGAGCGACTGATCCCCACCTCACTCGGGCGGATCAACGTGCGCGACGGCGGCAGGGCGGACGGTCCGGCCCTGATCTTCTGGCCAAGCCTGATGATGGAGGGGACCATGTGGCGTCCCCAGTACGATCACTTCGCCGACACCTACCGCGTCGTGCTGATCGACAGTCCCGGACACGGCAAGTCGGACGCCCTGCGCCGGATCATCGACCTCAAGGAGTGCGCCGACGCGCTCGTACAGGTCCAGGACGCGCTCGGCATCGACAAGGCGGTGCTGATCGGCAACAGTTGGGGCGGCATGCTCGCCGGCGTCTTCCCCGCCTACCACCCGGACCGGTCGCTCGCGACCGTCGGCATCAACTGCACCGCCTCGCTGCCGACGACCTTCGAGAGCATCTGGGCCACCGCCCTTGCCGGCTACCTGTCGCTGAACTCGAAGATGCCCGCCATCGCCCTCAAGGCCGCACGCGGCGCCTTCGCCGGACCCACCGCCGAGGCCGAGCGCCCCGAGTTCATCGACTACCTGAGCGTCATCCTGCGCAACGACCCCAAGTCGGTCGCCTGGGCCCTGCGCAGCATCCTGATCGGCCGTCGCGACGAGCACCGTCTGCTCTCCACGATCACCGACACCCCTGTGCTGATCATCGCCGGCGAGGAGGACAGCCAGTTCCCCGTGCACGCCGTGCGCCGCATGGCCGACGCCATCCCCACCGCCACCTTCAAGGTCCTGCTGCACACCGGCCACCTGGCCGCGCGGGAAAACCCCAAGGCCGTCAACGCCGAGATCGACGCGTTCCTGGCCACACTGCCCGCCCTGGAAAGGATCTGACGGCCCATGACCGACATCCGTCGGAGCGAAGCACCCGCGTGGATCGACGGCTTCATGCACGAGATCGACACCCTTGAGTTCGGCGACTGGTTCGCCACCCTGCTGGACGAGGACAGCGAGATGATCTTCGGCACGGCGAACGTGCACGGCGCCGAGGCGATCAAGGCCTTCTTCGTCAAGATCGACACCCCCCTCGACACCACGCACACGGTGCTCGAGGCATGGACGGGAGACGACGTCCTGATCCTTCGCGGCGTCGGAAGCGTCGCCAAGAAGACCGAGCCCGACAACGTCGTGCACGCGCCGTTCACGCACATCTTCCACCTCACCCGCGACGGCGAGGCGACGGCGCCGCGGATCAAGACCCTGCACATCACCGCGGGCCCCGTGAACACGGACGTCCTGCTCTGAACAAGCCAGGGCCCGGCGCCCCACGTCGGCTCTCCAAAGTGACCGGGACGTCGGCGTGGGCGGCCCGCGCGGCGAGCCGCAGGGCGTCGTCGAGGACGATCTCCCGGCCGCCGACCTGGATCAGTAGTGGCGGCAGTCCGTGCAGATCGGCGTGCGACGGGCTGGCCGGGGGTGCGCGGATCCGTGCCGGCCAGGTAGTCGGCGGCACGGATCTCAAGGGCCTGGCGGGTGAGCGCCGGGTGGGCCTCGGCGCGGGTCGTCATGCTGCGGCCAAACTGGGTGAGGCCCGTCCACGGGGACAGGACGGTCGCGGACAACGGCTGGGGCAGTCCCGCGTCCCGGACCGCCAGCAGCAGGGCGAGCGCGAGGCCGCCGCCGACCGATTCGCCGACGACCGCGACCGACGCGGCCGGCAGGCCCTGGTCGAGCAGCGCCCGGTAGGCGGCGAGGGCGTCGTCCACGGCCGCGGGGTAGGGGGGTCCGGGGGCGAGCCGGTAGTCGACGGAGAGGGCGGTGGCCGCGGTGCGGCGGGCGATCTCGGAGACCAGGCCGACCCTGGAGGCGACCGAGCCGATCACGTACGCGCCGCCGTGGAAGTACAGCACGGTGCCGCCCGAGGGCGCGGCGGTGCCGGCGTGCCCCTCGACGGCGGCCACCCCGCCCAGTTCAGTTGTGCGGGTGCGGACGTCGTCGGGCAGCGGATGAGAGCCGAGCATCTCGTCGAAGGCGTGGCGCGTCTTCTCGACATCGCCGCCGGGGTCGGACGGCGAGCTATTCAGCAAATGGGAGACGGCGTCCAGTTCCGTCCGCGAGAGGCGGGCCAGGATCGTGGGGTTGGCGATCTTGTATCCGATGAGGTGGAGGATCGGCAGGACGGCGCCGTCGTGGACGGGGTCGAGGAACTTGTTGGAGTGCCAGGAGGCGGCGAGGGGGCCGGTCTCCGCCTCTCCGTCGCCGATCGCAAACTGGCGGCACGTTCTCTCCATGCCGGCCAGGTCCAGGGAAACGTCCGGATAGACCTCGCTGTAGCTGCCCTCGATCGAGCCAGGAGTCGGCGACGACGGAGGGCCCGCCGTGTCCGGACCCCCAGATGGCCAGGACGTCGGCCCGCGGGTTTTGATCACCCTGTTCAGGTGTCACCGCGAACGCATTTCGCGATGATGAACTGCACGCCCTCGACGCCCACTGGCGAGCCGCCAACTACCTCTCCGTGGGGCAGATCTCTGCGGTGGGCAAGGCCTCTCCAGGGAGGGGTCGGGGCGCTCCGAGTGCCGGATGCGCGGTTCGGGGGCGGAGGCCGTCCGTGGCGCCCTGTCCTTCGGTCGGCAGTGGCACCGGCGGCGCGGCGGCGACGCATGGTGACCGTCGCAGTCACCGCCCCTGATCGGCTTTCCGTGCGGACCCGCGTGTCTTGATCTCGACCGGGGCGAACACCGCGATCAGTGCGAGGAGGGCGACCAGGGGTGCCAGCAGCCAGTACCAGCGTTGTGCCCACCAGGCGGCGGTGGGTTCGGGCAGAAGCGTGTGACCCAGGCGTTCGTAGACCCACAGCGCGGCGAGGTAGGCGGTCATGTGCCACAGGAACACGGTGATCGCCACCACGTTGAGGGCGACCACGGGTTTCCACACCGCGCGCCGGCGCAGCAGGCGCGCGGCGCGCGGTGTGATCAGCGCCAGCAGGCCGAGCTGGAAGACGGCGAGGGCCGCGATGGCCGCGTTGGTGGGGAAGATGTTCGACTCGGCGTCGCCGACCCCGGCGACCATCGAGCGGGGGTAGCCGGCGAACACCGTGAGGACGACCAGGGCCAGCAGTCCGGCCGCGGTGATCGCCAGCCGCTGGACGACGGGCCGCCGGCCGAGCTGCCAGGTGCGCCAGGCGTAGCCGAGCTGGTGGCAGAACAGCCACACCAGCGCGAGCGTCGCCCACTCGGCCCAGTCCAGGTCGAGGCCGCGGCCGAGCACACTGCCGAGGGCGATCAGTGCCGCGAGCGCGGCCAGGGTGCCGGCGGGGCGGCGGGTGTGCAGAGCGGCGGTGGCCGGCACCGCGGTGATCAGGAGGCTGTACACGCCGAGGAACCACAGGGGCGTCAGGTAACCGGGGAACCACTGCCACATCCATCGGTGCGGTCCGGGCAGTGCCGCGGCGATCAGCTCGCCTGCCAGCCACACCCCTGCCCATACGGCGGTGGGGGCCGAAAGCCGGCGGAGCCGGTCGGCGACGAAACGCCCGGCGGACTCCTCGTTCCGCCGGTGGCGTTCCCAGCCTGCGAGGTTCGCGTAGCCACCGACCAGGAAGAACACCGGCATGATCTGCAGCACCCAGGTGGCCAGCCAGCCTCCGGGAACGGCGTCGACCGGATTGGGCATGACGAGCGTGCCGACGGCCGTGCGGTGGGTGACCGACAAGGTCCAGTGCCACAGCGTGACGATCACGATGCTGAACACCCGTGCGGCGTCGACGACACGATCGCGTTTGTCAGGGGTCGCGCTCACCAGCCGGTCCAAGGCCCCGGAGCCGCCGCGGGTGACGCCCCCCCGGCGTGAACGGGACATCACGAGTCGTAGAGACTGTCGATCTCTGCCGCGAAGTCCTGGAGCACCCGGGCCCGGCGGACCTTCAGGGTCGGGGTGAGGTAGCCGTCGGCCTCGGTGAGGTCGTTCGGCAGCACCCTGAATCTGCGCATCCGCTCGGCCGGGCTGACGGACGCGTTGGCCTCGTCCACCGCGGCCTGGAGTTGGACGAGCAGGTCAGGGTCGTCACGGAGCTGGGCGGGGGTGGCCTCCGCGGGTTTGCCGGCGCTCTTCTTCCAGACCGTCAGCTCCTCCTCGTCAAGGGTGATCAGGCCGGCGATGTACGGCCGCTCGTCGCCCACGGGCACCGCCTGACTGACCAGCGGATGGGCGCGCAGCCGGTCCTCCAGTTCGGCGGGCAGGACGTTCTTGCCGCCGGCGGTGACGATGATCTCCTTCTTGCGGCCCGAGATGGTCAGGAAGCCGTCGTCGTCCAGGGAGCCGACGTCTCCGGTGTGCAGCCATCCACCCGGGCCCAGCGTCTCCTTCGTGACCGCCTCGTTGCGCCAGTAGCCCGGGAACACGACGGGACCGCGCAGCAGGATCTCACCATCCTCGGCGATCCGGACCGTGACACCGGGCAGCGGTCGGCCGACCGTTCCGATCTTGACCGCGGAGGGCTGGTTGACGGTGGCGGCGGCGCTGGTCTCGGTCAGTCCGTAGCCCTCGAGCACCGTCACGCCCACGCCTCGGAAGAAGTGGCCTAGCCGGGTCCCCAAGGGGGCGCCGCCGCTGATGGCATGGGTGACACGGCCCCCGAGCGCCGCCCGCAGCTTCCGGTAGACGAGCCGGTCGAACAGGGCATGGGCGAGGGCGAGCCCCAGGCCGGGGCGGCCACCTCGCTCCAGTCGTCGGCTGTAGCGGATGGCGACCTGTTCGGCCATGTCGAATACCGGTCCTCGCCCCTGCGCCCGCGCGCGCTGCTGGGCGCGGCTGTGGACCTTCTCGAGCACCCTGGGCACCGAGAGGATGAACGTGGGCCGCAGGGCGGCGAGGTGGCCGGGCAGCCGGTCGAGGTCGGCGGTGTGGGCCAGCCGGATGCCGTGTTCCACGCAGGCCACCTGGATCAGTCGGGCGAAGACGTGCGCAAGCGGGAGGAACAGGAGCGTCGAGGAGTCCTTGCGGAAGATCTCCGTCAGCGCCTCGATCGCGGCGCGGGCGTCGTAGAGCAGGTTGCCGTGGGTGATCACGCATCCCTTGGGCCGGCCGGTGGTGCCGGAGGTGTAGATGATCGTGGCGGTGTCGTCGGCGCGGACCGCGCGGCGGCGTTCGTCGACCTGGGCCTCGGACACGCCGGCGCCCTCCTGCCGCAGTCGGCGGAGGTCTCCGGCGTCGATCTGCCACACCTGGTCCAGCCCGGGAAGTGCCGCGTCGACGGCCTCCAGGCGACGGCGGTGCTCCGCGGTCCCGACGACCGTCGCGACGGCCTCGGAGTCCTTGAGCACCCATTGGATCTGCTCGGGCGCGGCGGTGTCGTAGATGGGCACGGGCACCGCGCCGATCGTCCACAGGGCGTAGTCCGTCAGCGTCCATTCGTAGCTGGTCGCCGCCAGCAGGGCGACCCGCTCGCCGGGCTGGATCCCGGCGGCGAGGAAGCCTGCGGCGAGGGCGCGCACCTCGGTGGCGAACAGCGCGGCGGTCACGGGCTCCCAGCCGCCGCTTCGCGTCGGCCGGTCGAAGAGGACGAGATCGGTACGGTCGCCCCGGAAAACCGCGGTGGCCAACTGGTCCTGCGGCGGAATCCGGACGACGGAAGGGCTCTCGTACTCACGCATATTCATAGTGTTAGCAAATCAGCTGATTCACACCATTCAGGCGGACTGTGTGAGGACAGGTGCGTGTTTTTTCGTGCCCGGTGCGGTGTGCGGGCCCGCGCACACCGGGCCGCTCTTGTGGTGCACACCGCGCCGAGCGGTCGGAGGATGCCGGTACCACGGAAACAGAGGCGGACCCGGGTGCGGATGGGCGGGGAGCACCTGTTCGCGGTGCTCCCCTGGTCGCACTGGCTCACCTGGCTGTTCCAGGTGATGGGCGGCCACCTGCTGCGGATCCGCAGCTGCCTCACCCCGGTGGGATCTCGACAGCACACCCGGACCGCCACCGCGGTCATCGAGTTCGTCTCCCGCGCGGTCACCGTCGGCTACGAACATCATTGCCGCGGCCTCTTCGACCATCGACACCCCGGGATCCCCCAGGCTCGCCTCCCGTGCCGCGAAGGGAAGGGGCGACGAACTGCCCAAGAGATCGGCGGAGGCAGCCCACGAACAGCCCCCGAACCCGCCCCCGAACCGCAAAGACTGCTCGTGACAGTCACCGCGGACGACCGCGAATCCGCCCCCGAATTCTTCAAGGAGGCGAGCGCCGTGTGCTGGAAACGCAAGTACGACAGGACAGCGCGCCGGGGCCGTCAGGGGGCGATTCGCGCGCTTTCACGGACGCGACGCGCGGTCCGCTGCACGGGACCGGCGGCCGGTCGGCCGCCGGGCTGGCGGCATGAGAACCCGGTGGAGCTGCCGGAGGGCACGGTGGACTGGGAGGCCGAACTCGTCGTCGTCATCGGAAGTCACTGCCACCGGGCGACCAGGGAGACGGCCTGGCCGTACGTGGCCGGACTGACTGTGGGGCAGGATCTGTCCGAGCGGCGTCTCCAGCTGACAGGGCCGGCGCCGCAGTTCTCGCTCGGCAAGTCCTACCCCGGTTTCGGCCCGCTGGGCCCTGAACTGGTCAGCACCGATGAGTTCGCCGACCCGGACGACCTCGAACTGGGGTGCATGCTCGAAGGCGGCGAGGTGCTGCAGAAGAGCCGCACCTCCGAGATGATCTTCGACGTGCCTGAGCTCGTGAGGCGTCTGTCGGCGGTGTGTCCGTTGCTGCCCGGGGATCTGATCTTCACGGGCACCCCGGCCGGGGTCGGGGCCGCCCGAACTCCACAGAAGTTCCTGGCCCCGGGTGACGCGCTCGTCACCTGGATCGAAGGCATCGGCACGCTGCGCAACCCGATGCTCGCCTCCTGACCCGACCCGACGGAATCCCACTCCGATCTGGTACCTCAAGGATCCGGCCGGCAACTTCTCCGAGTACTACTCCGACCTCGACTGCATCGTCGACGACGCACTGTGGAAGCCGGGTGTTTTCGAGGGCGTCCAGTCGCTGTACGCCTGGGGGCCGCCCATGCCGCCGTCCTTCCTCGCCCCCGACGACCTGGGCGCGTTGATGACCGGCGCGCACAGCCCCGGACGGTGAGGACAGCCATGTACCAGCAGACAGCCGCGCCTGCTCGGCGCAGGGGCCCTCTCTTCACTCCCGCACTCCGACTGCGACGGCCGATCGGGCGGGCCGGTGAGCCGGCAAGCCATCCTGCCCCTGCGTCGCGGACGGTCATCAGCATCCGGATCACGACGACAGGCGGAGGTGCGGCATAGGCGTGCCCTGGCAGGCGGCCGCAGAACCGGTGGAGCCGATCTGGCAGCCCGCTCCGGCACCAAACAGAAAGCCACGCCTCACCGAGTTCGGCGAGTTCGTGGCCCGGAGCACCGCGTCGGGCCCGACCCCACCTCGGGCGCGGACCCGCCCGGCCCGGTCACGGGTTCCAGTAGACGGTGCAGGACACACGGTCGAAGCGGCGGGCCGCCAGGTCCGCGCGCTGGATTCCCCAGTGCACGCTGTCGACCTCCTCGAGGTCGTCCATCGCTTGCCAATGGGCGAGCATCACCCAGTCGTCGACGGCCTCCGACACCGGTTCACCGCCGCCCCAGGTCCCCTCCTCCGCGCTGTGCACCGCGGCGTGCACGATGTCTTTCAGCAGGTCGTTCTCCGCGTGCCCGCCGATCCGCAGATACCGGTCGTCGACCGGGCCGTGGCCGGTGCTGCCCCACAGCCTTTCGAGCTCGTCGAGGTGCCGGAACCCAGCGGCCCCAGCGTCCTTCTCGAGCAGTTCGGCCAGGTAGGGGTTGGGCAGGGACGGCTCTGTCCTGGCCCTCAACTCACGCTGCGGGAAGTTGCCGAAGACCTCCTGGTACTCCTGGCGCCATTCCTCCCCCTCCGCCTGGTCCTTGTTCCAGGCGTTCCTGTCCCGCTCCACCACGGGCGTACCGGCAGGAACGTAGATGGCCTGGCCGTGGTTGCAGCATTCGTAGGCGTCCCAGATCCAGGCGAAGAGCAGCAGGTGCCCGTCCGGCGGCAAGGAGAGGTCCGTCGACTCCTTCGGCAGCGCGGCGAGATCGATGGACGCGACGTAGGGCTCCTCGGGGTCCGCCATCCCGTCGGGCAGCAGCAGCGGCCCACCGAACCGGCCCACGACCGGCCCGTCCCCACGATCCTCGAGGAGGGCGCAAGGCCGGCCACGGGCGATCCAGCGGTCCACCAAGTCGACGGGTATCCCCCGCTCAACTGCTCCCGCACGAAAGGACGTCACCTTTTCCCGAAGTTCAGCGATCACACCGGCACCGTAACGTCCGGCACCGACATCGACATCGGGTGCGGGTCCGCCCCGGACCGAGAAGGCGACACGGCAAGCGCGGGAGGTCACGAGGCGCCCGTCTCGGGGTCTATCAGGACACTCCCCGCGGCCGGCGCCGAGGTCGTGAAGTCCACGCCGAGGCGGCGCAGGTGACAGCCAGCGGCGAGCGGCGCAGTGCAGCGGGCCGGCAACACACGGCGGGCTCTGTGTCGGGTTCGTGATGAAACCGCAGACCGTTGTGAAAATCCCGGCCTTTTTCCGTGTCCTTCACTACAGCATTGCAGCAAAGCTGCGAAGTCGGGGTGTGGCGATATGGTCGGCCGATGTACCGATATGTGGCCTCGCATCCGCCCGCAGGCGGGTGGAACAGCTTCGACATCGGCTCGAGTGACGTGCCTGCGGAGGGGCTTATGATCGTCGGCGAACTACTCGCTTTGCGTCCGCCCTCCTGTCGTCGACGATTCTTGGCGAACGCGAATGTAAGAACTCTGAGCGGGTCGCGTGACCGTGGCGCAGAGAAAGAAGGGTGAACTCCATGGCTCTCGGGCTGCTCCGTCGTCGGCGATCCCGTGGTGCCTCCGGTGCCGGATCGAGCATCTCGGTCCCCCTGCCGCCCGGTGCCGGAGCGTTCGGCTTCCAGGTGCTCGATCCCGTGGGGCAGCCCATGGGCGGAGCCGAGGTCACCGTGACCGCGCTGGACAGCCACCGGGTCGCGACGCGTGGCACCACGGACCCCCATGGCTACTTCATAGCAACGCTGCCACCGGGCTCCTACAGCGTGATGACCGTGGCCGAAGGCCTGTCACCTGCCCGTGAGAACCTCGACATCGCGGCCGGGGTGGCCCTGCCCACCGTGCGCATCGCGCTCCAGCCCGCCCGCCAGATGGAACTTCCGACAGCCGGAACCTGGCTGTTCGACCCTCCGCACACCGCGATCCGGTTCATCGCCAAACACGTGGGCATGGCCCACGTCCACGGCCGGTTCACCCGCTTCCAGGGCAGCATCCGCATCGCTCCGGACATGGCCGACTCACAGGTGGCGGTGCGCATCGACGCCTCCAGTGTCACCACGGGCAACAACACCCGCGACAACCATCTGCGTTCCGCCGACTTCCTGGACGTCGAACGCTACCCGTACATCGACTTCACCAGCACCCGGTTCGCCCACCGCGGCGGCTCCAAGTGGACCCTGCACGGCACCCTCACCATGCACGGCACCAGCCGCTCCGTCGGCCTCGACACCACCTACCTCGGGATGATCAACGGGGGCTACGAGCAGGAACTGCGCTGCGCGGCCCTCGCGAAGGCCGAACTCCATCGGGAGGACTTCACGCTCAACTGGCGCTCCATGCTCGCCCGCGGCATCGCCGTCGTCGGGCCGACCGTCCAACTGGAGTTGGACGTACAGGCGATGTACCGCACCCACGACACGCCCACACCGCCGCAGTAGACGCACACACGAGCGCCGCACACGGGCCACCGATCGAAGCCGTTCCCGGCGACACCTTGACAGCACAGAGCGAGCAGATGGGAAAGGGCTCACCACCATGGGCATCTTCGGCCGACGCCAGACCGCCGTCAGCGAGCCGACCCCGACTGACGGCACCGGCGCCTTCGCCGCGGAGTCCACGTCCCGGGGTGTCGCGCTCGACCCGGCACTTCGCGCCCTGACCGGGCGGTGGACCATCGACCGCCCGCACAGCCGCATCGGATTCTCCGTGCGGCACGCCATGGTCACGACAGTCCGGGGGGCTTTCACCGATTACGACAGCACGTTGTACTTCGACGGAGCCCAGCCCTCCGAGTCACGGGCCGACCTCGTCATCCGGATCGCCAGCGTCGACACGGGCGTGGCGCAAAGGGACGCGCACATCATCGGCGCCGACTTCTTCGACGCGCACCACTACCCGGAAATGACCTTCCGCAGCACCTCCACCGTCCACGAAGGCGGAGAGACCTTCCGCATGACCGGGGACCTGACCATCCGCGACGTCACCCGGCCCGTCGACCTGCAACTCGACTACCTCGGCTCGGTCCTGGACCCTTTCGGCTTCGAGCGAGCCGGATTCGACGGCACCACCACCATCGACCGCACCGAGTGGGGTCTGGTCTACAACCAGCGCCTCAAGGCAGGCGGCACCATGGTGAGCGAGAAGGTCAGGCTGCAGTTCGACATCTCCGCGATCCGGTCGACATCGTAGCGGCGTCAGGGCGATACTCCTGCGACGTCATGGCGACTCCGCGGAGTCGCAGGAAAACCGTTGGCCTGCCTGCCCGACGTGCTCCAGGCATGATCCACTGCTGCCCACCTGCCGCGAGACCGAGCGTCTGACCCTGCGCCGCCTGTCTGCCGAGGACGCGGACGTGCTGACCGAACTGGACAGCGACCCGGCGATGATGCGCTACCTGACCGGCGGCAGTCCCGCCCCGCCGGCGAGGCTGCGTCGGCGCCGCCGGAGGCGGTCAGGCCCGCCGCCAGGGCGGCGGAGCCCGCTTCCGTCCGCCCGCGGTGAGCCGGTCAGGCCGTGTGCTGGTACGCCGAGTAGGTGATGTAGCCGGCGTCGCCGCCCTGGTAGAAGGTGTCCTCCTCGGCGGGCGCGAGGGGCAGACCCGAGCGCAGGCGTTCCACCAGGTCGGGGTTGGCGAGGAAGCCGCGGCCGAAGGCGATCAGGTCGGCGCCCAGGTTCAGCCAGTGGTCGGCATCCGCCCGTCCGGCCTGCTTCGGGCCGCCCGCCATGGTCGGGCTGACGATCAGGGTGCCCGGCCAGGTCTTGCGCAGTTGGAGGAGTACGTCCTCGTCGGTGCTGGCCGTCAGGTGCACGTAAGCGAGGTCGAGACGGGCCAGCTCCGTCAGCAGAGCGGTGTTCAGCTCGGCCGCGTCGTCCTCGGTGACCCCCCAGATGCCGCCACCGGGCGACAGACGGATACCGGTACGGGAGGCTCCCACGGCTTCGGCCGTGGCTGCCGCCGCCTCGACGGCGAAACGGATCCGGTTGGTGACCGAGCCGCCGTAGCGGTCCTCGCGCAGGTTGGCGTTGGACGACAGGAACTGGGAGATCAGGTAGCCGTTGGCGCCGTGCAGTTCGACGCCGTCGAAGCCCGCGTCGACGGCGCGGCGGGCGGCGTCCGCGTAGGAGCGGGCCTGCTCGGGGACCTCGTGGGTCTCCAGGGCCCGCGGCACGGGCGCCAGCTGCGGACCGCTCGGGGTGAACACGCTGCCCTCGGCGGGGACGGCCGAAGGGCCGACCGGCTGGAAGCCCGTGGTCTCGGGGTGCGAGACCCGTCCGCCGTGCATGATCTGGGCGAAGATGCGTCCGCCGTTGGCATGGACCGCGCCGGTCACCTGCCGCCAGGAGTCGGTCTGCTCATCGGTGTGCAGGCCGGGCGTGCCCGGGTTGGACTGGCCCACAAGGCTGGGCTGGACGCCTTCCGTGACGATCAGGCCGGCCGTGGCGCGCTGCGCGTAGTAGGTGGCCATCGAGGGGGTGGCCAGGCCGCCGGCGGCGGCCCGGACACGGCTCATGGGGGCCATGACGGTCCGATTGGGCAGAGTGAGTTCGCCGAGGCGGTAACTGCTGAACAGGGAAGGCACGTTGTTCTCCACGTATGCGTGTGCGTCTGCGTCCGTGCTCCGTCTGCCGAAGCACACGAGTACGCTAAAACCTGACACCGATGTCAGATGCAAGCCGAGAACACCACGGACTCGCGTGAGGCCCGTCACAGAGCCCCCGGCGCCGCGGACACGGCAGGAGGCGGTCATGCGGATCGGAGAACTCGCGGCACGCGCCGGGGTGAGTGTGCGGTCATTGCGCTACTACGAGCAGCAGGGGCTTCTCAGCAGCACGCGTACGCCGGGCGGGCAGCGGCAGTACGAGGAGGGCGACGTGGAACGTGTCCGCTTCATCCAGAGCCTGTATGCGGCCAACCTCTCCAGCCGCACCATCGCCGAGGTCATGCCGTGCGCCGAAGCACCCAGTGAGCGCAACTCCGACGCCGCGCTGGAGCGGATGGCCCGCGAACGCGAGCGGATCACGGCGCAGATCGAGGATCTCCTGCGGGCCCGCGACACGTTGGACGCCATGGTGGCCGTGGCCCAGGCACACCGCGAAACGCTGCTTGGCGACACCCCTGCCACAGCGTCCCGGGCGGAGGCCGCTCCTTCTTCGGGGACGGAGGCGAGAACGCTCACCGGGTCCGGGACGCGAAGAGAACCGTGGCCCGCTTGAGGACTGCCGCGTCTTCCCGCGGCCGGCCGCTGGACCCTCACCTTCAGGGCAGGTACAGGGTGTGCTCGCAGGCGGATTGGGCGAGGAAGGTTCCGGCGCCACGCGCACGGCCCCTCTTCGTCGAATTGGTGACGCGCCGTCGGCGGCCGCCTCCACCACGGTCGGACGGTTGGGCAGACGCACGTGAGATCCGACGGCGAGGGCTGCGCGGGGCTTCACTCGGGTCGCCCGTAGTGGCCCGCCCCTCGGTCGTAGAGATTTCAGACGCACGTGGCAACGTCGGCTCCTGGCTGGCTCTTGACCCCGTTTCGGTTCGTGCGCCGCAAGGCGGAGTTCGACGGCGCCAGTCCGCTGTCCGCCACGGTTCGCCTGGTCGACTGGTCGACTGGTCGCGCCGGCTGCAGGCCCACATGGCCGACCACGCCTTCAAACAGGGTGCGCTGGCCGAGAGGGTGAACGATGAGCTGAAGGCGGCCGGTTATCCAAAGAGCTGGTATTCCGGGGAGACCGCGGGCCGAACGCTCGTCAGTGCGTGCGGCGTCGCATCCGGCGCCCCAGAAGAAGGAGTGCCGGGCCGGCCACCAGAGATGCGGTCGTGATGCCGCCCAGAATGACCGTTCCCGTGGAGCGTCCGGAGGTGCCGGTGTCGGCCAGTGTCGGGCGGGCGGAACCGGCGGTGGTGGAGGAGTTCGCGGTGGCGGCCTGGAGGATGAGGTCGGTGACGGCGTCGGGACGCGCGATCAGGGAGACGTGGCAGGTGTCGATCTCCACGGTGTGGGAGTGAGCGCGTTTGGCCTCGAAGCGTTCCTGGTCGGGGTTGATGGTCTTGTCCTGCCGACCGACCAGGGCCCAGGACGGTATGTCTTTCCATGCCGCGACCTTGGCGGTCTCCGAGAACGCAGCGGTGGCCGCGGGCCGTTGAGTGTCCGCCAGAAGGTTCGCCTGGCCGGCCGGCAGACAGGCGGCGAAGACCGGGTGCACCTTGTCGCGTTTGAGGTACAGGTCGGTGCCGCTGGCGCCGGTGGTCTGGTAGGGCACGGACGTGGTGGCGGTGCCGAGGGCGCTGGGGAAGCGGGCGGAGAGCGACATGCCGCTTTCGCCCACGTCCGGCATCAGTGCCGAGATGTACACGAGGGACTTCACCTGGGGATTGCCGGCTGCGGCGGTGCTGATCACGGCTCCGCCGTAGGAGTGTCCGGCGAGTACGACGGGTCCCTTGATACTTTTGAGTACGGAGGCGATGTAGGCCGAGTCGCTGTACAGCCCGCGCAGTGGGTTGGCCGGGGCCATGACCGTGTAGCCGCGGCGCTCCAGCCGTTCGATCACCCCGTTCCAGCTGGAACCGTCGGCGAAGGCACCATGCACCAGGACGATGGTGGGCTTCTTCGTGCCTGTGCCACCGTCCGCGGCGGCCGGGACCACCGTGGCCGTGCACAGGGCGGTGACGGCGCATCCCGCCGCCGCAATAAGGAGACGCTGCGTGATGCGTCGTATGCCAGAGCCCGAAGATGCCGTCATGTTGTGCTCGCTTTCCGCTGGGGCCTATGACACATCAGCGTTCCCGAACTGGCGCGACCGAGCCCCTCGACCGGTGCCAACCGCGTGAACCGGCGTGGCATCAGGGTGATGGCACGCATGTTGCGCGCGGCCGCCGTGGAATGACGGACGGGGCACGGCGCGAAGGCCGGGAGTCCGCACTCGGCGCAGGTGCGCGGACCGGAGTTGATCCGGAGCGGCGAGCGCGTGACCAGCGAGCCTGCTGCCCGGCGGTGGGACGGCACCCATGTTCCACTGGATTCGCGGGTGTCCTGTGGTTCCTGTTCACCGCGGTCCTCGTCATCTCTGTGGCCGTGGGCGTGGGTGCCGGCGCTGCTGCGTGGACTACCGCGCCGGTCCGGGTTTGGAGTTGTAGAGCAGGCTGTGGTAGCGGCCCTCCTCCTCCAGCCCCGACGGGTCACCGCCGAGGGCCCGCACCGCCTCGATCGCGTGCCGCCGCTCGCGTTCGTCCGTGAACCTCCGCTGCGGATAGGTCCGGGACACATCCACCGTGGTACGCAGCCCGTGTGCGGCCAGCGTCCGCACGACAGGCTCGTATGACACGGTCCGTAGCACGAACGCGCTCACCCACACGGGGCGCCGGACTGCGTCCAGCAGCGCGGCAAACGTCCGCTCGGTGATGTAGCTGCCGCCGCCCGTCAGGGTCATCAGCCCGACCTCGTCCAGGGCGCCGCGCAGTCCCGGCCCGGGCGACACCCGTTCCAGGTCGTCGGTGAAACCGGCTTCCAGCAGACCGGCTTCCTGGGCATAGCGCACCGCCGGGGCGGCGATGTCCAGGCCGTACACCCGCAGCGCGTCCGGCCGCCGCCGCTCAGCGTAGAACTCCCGGTCCCACGCGGCCAGCCCCGCCGACGTCATCCGCCAAGCGGTGTCGGACATGTACCGCTCGTACAGCTCCGCGAGCGTCACCTCATGATTGAGCAGGGCGGCGTTGATGCCGTAGGAACAGCACAGGTCCAGCACCACCGGCCCGCCGGCCCGCCCGTCACCGTGCGCTGCCCACTCCGCGGCCAGCTGCCGGAACACCGGCTGGGCGTGGTGCGGGATCTCGTAGCCCAGTGGAGCGAGCCGCGTGAAGTAGGCACGCGGGTCCGGCTGGATGTACACGTCGTCGAATCGGGACTTGCCGCTCGCCGCACCGTCAGAGCCCAACCCGCCCACACCGCACTCTCCTCGCACCGCTCCGTTGCCCCATCATGTCCCCCCTCCCCTGCCCCACGGACATCCGCCACGCGGCGGCGGTGTGGCATGGGCCGATCCGACGGCCGGGCGCTGACCTCGCCCTCAGCGGCTATGAGGCGCGGGCGTCCGCGTCCGCGCGACGGGGCCGGGCTCAGGAGGTGGGGGTCTCGAACTGCCCCAGGTCGAGGTCGCTGATGAGGTCGGGCCTGGTGGTTGCCGTTCGAGCCGGCCGGGTCCCGGTGCTCGATGTCGGGTTGTGCGGCCAGAGCGTGGGGCCGAGGAAGCCGACGTGGGTGCCGGCTTCCTCGTCGGGTTACCGGCTGTCAGCAGGTCCGTGGGGCGGCCTGCCGGCCATCACCGCGCGGCCGGGACGCGACGGATGTTCAGGGCTGACGGGCACTGAACTGGCGGCGCAGGTATCCGTACCAGGCGTGGACGTAGACGGCGCTGACGGCGGCTTCGGGGGCGAAGAGGTCCCAGGCGTGGTAGGCGCCGGGGTACAGGTGCAGTTCGACGGGCACGCCGCTGGCCTGGAGCCGCGTCGCGTAGTTCAGGTCCTCGTCGCGGAAGACGTCGAGTTCGGCGGCTGCGATGAAGGTGGGCGGCAAGGCGGTGAGGTCCGTCGCGCGCGAGGGTGCGCTGTATGGGGGCACATCGTCGGCGCCGGCGCGGTCCCCGAGGATCAGGTGCCAGGCCAGGATGTTGGTCGCGCGGTCCCAGATTCCGATGTCGGTGACCTCGTGGCTGGACGCGGTGGTGTTGCGGTCGTCGAGCATCGGGTAGCTCAGCGCCTGGAACAGCGGCGCCGGCTCGCCCTGGTCGCGGATCATGAGCGAGGTGGCTGCGGCGATGCCGCCGCCGCCGCTTTGCCCGGCCAGGGCGACGCGGGCCGCGTCGATGCCGAGTGCGGCTGCCTGACTGCGAAGCCAGCGGTAGGCGAGCAGGCCGTCCTCGGCGGCGGCCGGGGCGGGAGCCTCGGGCGCGAGCCGGTAGTCGACGGAGGCGACGATGCAGCCGACCTCCAGGACCAGGTGCTTGAGGGTGGGATCGTCCTGGGCCGCGTACCCGAGGACCTGCCCGCCGCCGTGGAACCAGACCAGCACCGGCAGCGGCCCGGCTGCCTCGGTGGGCCGCAGCAGCCGGATGGCGAGGGTGGATCCGTCCGAGCGGGGCGCCTGGACCTCTTCGACCGACACGGACGGCTCGTCCGGTATCTGGGCCGCGATCGCCTCGGCGAAGGCTCGGACGCCGGCGCGTGTGCCCTCCAGGTCACCGAGGTCGAACACCCCAGCCTCCGTCATCGGCACCGCCTTCAGGACCTCGGCGAGTTCCGGGTCGAGCCGCTCGTGTGCGTTCTTGGTGTTCATGTTGTTCGTCTCCTTCCGGCTGCACAGCAGCCGGTCGTGCAGGGGGATGGTGGGTCGTTTGGGCCGGTTCCGCCGAGCCGTGTGGATGGGCGCGGGGAACGGACCGGAATGGAGAAGGGGGCGGGCTCAGCGCGCGGCGGTGGCGCCGGTATCGAAGTAGTGACCCTGGCCGAGGTCGTCGACGAGGCTGGGCTGGACGGGCGCCCAGCCCAGAAGGTCGCGGGTCAGCGTGCTTGAGGACGGGTTGTCGGCCTGTGCGTGGGCGCTCAGGAAGCCGAAGTGGGCCTCGGCCTCGGTCGGCGCGATGCTGACCACGGGCAGCTTCAGCCCGCGGCCGATGCCCTCGGCGATCTGGCGGAAGGTGATCCCTTCGTCGTCGACGGCGTGCAGCCGTGACCCGGCCGGGGCGGATTCCAGCGCCAGCCGGTACAGGCGTGCCGCGTCGAGCGTGTGCACGGCGGGCCAGCGGTTGGCACCGTCGCCGACGTAAGCCGAGACGCCCTTGGAGCGGGCGATGGAGATGAAGGTCGGGACGAAGCCGTTGTGGTCGAGCGAGCTGTGCACGGTCGGAGTGAGCCGGACGACGGACGACCGGATGCCGCGCTCGGCGAGTGCGACCACCGCGTTCTCGGCGTCGATCCGCGGTCCTGCGTCGAGTACGTCGGCCTCAGTGAGCAAGCCCTGCAGTCCCGCGAAGGCGAACAGCGCGGTTCCCGAGGTGGCCACCAACGGCTTGCCGGTGCCGGCGAGCGCGTTTCCGAGCGTGTCGAGGGCGCGCAGATCCGCTGCGACCGCGCCGTCGAAGTCGCCGGCGAACATGGCGTCGTGCTTGAAGGCCAGGTGGATGACCCCGTCAGCCGCAGCGGCGGCCGCGGCGAGGCCGTCGAGATCATCGAGGTCGCCTCGGTGCGCCTGGGCGCCGGCAGCCGTCAGCGCGGCGGCGGACTTGTCCGAGCGCGCCAGCCCGACGACGTGGTGTCCCGCTTCGAGGAGCTCGGGGACGACGGCGGAGCCGAGATGTCCGGAGGCTCCGGTGACGAATACGCGCATGGTGTTGCCCTTTGCTGCGGGCTCCCCACCAGGGGCGAAGAGCCGTGATGTCAGTTCGTGACATCACCGTAGCGCTCATGTCAGCCTCTGTCATCACTCTGATGTCAGATTCTGTCATCGGTGGGTAGGATCGGAGCATGAGCCGATGGAAACCCGACGCACGTGGCCGCCTGGAGAAGGCGGCGATGGAGCTCTACAACGACAAGGGCTTCGACGCCACCACCGTGGCGGAGATCGCCGCCCGGGCCGAGGTCACCGAACGCACCTTCTACCGGCACTTCGTCGACAAACGGGAAGTCCTCTTCCAGCCCAACGCCCTGGCCGACGTCCTCGCGCACGCCACGGCCACCGCCGCCAGCCCTCTGGCGCCACTGGAAGTGATCACACACGCCCTCACCGAAGCCGCTCCCGTCTTCGAAGAACGCGCAGAACTGGTACGGCAGCGCCAAGCCGTCATCGCCGCCAATCCCGAACTGCAGGAACGCGAACTGGCCAAACAGGCCTCACTCGTCTCCACCCTCGCCCACGCGCTCCGGGAACGCGGTCTGGATTCCACCACCGCGGCACTCGCGGCCGAAATCGGGATCGCCGCCTTCAAAGTCGCCTTCGAACGCTGGATCGACGACTCCGACCGGCACACCCTCGCCCAACACATTCGGGAAACCCTGGACGCCACCAGGCACCTCATCGCACCGGCCGAACACGCCGCCGCGACCGACGACGCGAGCTTCCAAGGCCAGGGGAATGTGGCATGAATGCCGTGGGCACCCCGGGCAAGGGGCCCGCAGCTATCCGTCCTCGTCGTTGTCGGTCTCGTCGTCGCTGTACGGGTCGCGTAGCTGCCGCAGGCCCGGCGCCAGCGGCCGGGTGAACGCGTAGCGGCCGAGGAAGTCGATGTGGTCGTACGGGAGCGGGGACAGCCGGCCGAGCAACTCGTCGGTGACGGGGAAGCCGTCGGCGGCCAACTGCTTGACGGCGGCGTCGAGGTCCATCGAGTTCGGCGTCGCCGTCCTCGATGCGCCGCTGGTCGTCGTCCGCGGCCACGACTCCTGCGGCGCCGTCGCCGCGGCCCGCTCCGCCCTGGAGAACGGCCAGACCCCGGGCGGCTTCGTCCGCGACGTCGTCGAACGGGTCACCCCGAGCGGGCTGGCAGCCCGCGCCGCTGGACGCGACAAGGCCGAAGAGGTCCTGTCCGAGCACATCGAGCACACTGTGGACCTTCTGCTCGAACGCTCCCGCGTCCTGGCCGAGCGGGTGGCCGCCGACCGGCCCGCCGTGGTGGGTCTGTGCTACCGGCTGGCCGACGGCAGCGCGCAGCTCGTCGCCGCCCGCGGCCTTGATGCGGCGGTCCCCACCGCATCCCGACCGTCCCGGCCGTGGCCGCTCACCCGGTGGGATAGTCAGCTCGGCCGTGGGCGTCCGAAGAGCAGGTCGTAGCCCGGCGGGAGTTGGAGCAGGACGCGGTTCATCAGGTCCTCGCCCGCGACATCGGCCACGACGCTGAGCACCGCGCTGACGTCCCAGGTCGCGGTCTTCTCCGTGGCGCCTTCGATCCAAGCCGCGGTCGCCCGGATGAACCGCTCAGGCGTCAGCGGTTCGCGGGCCTGAAGGGGATTGCGGAGGACCAGAGAGAGCGCTTCGGGCAGCCGGGCGGCCAGCTCGGCGCGCACATCGCCCACCAGATGGGCGCCCAGCAGGGCCAGAACGACACGGGAAGACCGCTCTGCTTCCTCCTGCGTGGCGTATTCGCCGCGGTCCTGGACCGCGGCGATGAACGAGTCCCAGCGCATTGCCATGGCGCCCTCCTGAGTCGACGGCCGCCGCACAGCTCGGACGGCTTCGCGGGCGGGAGCCGCCGGCTCCAGGCTCCCGCCCGTCGTGCGCGGGCTCAGCTACTGATCTGCTTGCGCGAGTCGTCACCGCTGATGGCGATCTTGCGGGGCTTGGGCTGCTCGGCAACCGGGATCCGCAGCCGCAGCACACCGGCATCGTAAGAGGCATCGATGCGCTCCGTGTCCAGGGTCTCGGCGAGGAAGAGCTGGCGGCTGAAGGACCCGGTGGGCCGCTCCGCGATCACGACCTCGCTGTCCTCGCCGGCGCTCGGGCGGCGCTCCGCCTTGACGGTCAGCACGTTGCGCTCGACATCGAGCTCGATCGATTCCGGGGACACGCCGGGCAGGTCGAGCTCGACGACGAAGGTTTCGCCGTCGCGGAAGGCGTCCATCGGCATCGCCGCCGGCCGCGCCGCGGTGCCGAAGACCTGCTGGGTGAGCCGGTCCAGCTCGCGGAAGGGGTCGGTTCGCATGAGCATCATCGGTCACTCCTCCCTGAAGGCGTGATGCACATGTCGGACAGTTCCTATATAGCTCACCTCATTAAAGTTGACAAGAGCGGACTCAGGTTCGTCTCGGCCGGTTCGGCTGCGGAGCCAGTGGAGGGTCTCGCGGCCATCTGCCGGTGCGCGGCTTCCTGAACGCCGGCTGATCCCCCGTGCGGTATGCGGTCAGGTCCGATGGCTTCGTGCCATTCACCCGCGACCGACCCGGTCCCGACAGTCACCGACACCCGGCTACAAAGGCCTTCTCGAACCAACGGCGGCCGTTGACGTGCTGGCCAGATAGTTGCGGGTCGCGGTCCCGGCCGGGCCCTGGCTGACCTCGGCGGGCGTGATCCGGTACAACAGCGGCAGGATCCCGGCCACGACCATCGTTTCGGACTCGGCACTCATCACGGCGCCTTCGACGGCCCCGGCCACCACGCAGCGAGCCCCCTCACGGGACCGGCTGCCCAGCCTTGGCCCGGCCACGCTCAGGGTACGCGCGCGCACCGCGGTCACCAGCCCATCTCGGAATATGCGCGGCCTTCGGCGATCCCGGCGATGGCCGCCCGGGCGTAGGGGCGATCGGCTCCGGCAACTCCCCACGCGGCCACCACTGCCAGGCCAGGCACTTGTCGGCCTCGCGGACCTCGGGAACGCCCTTCCAGCGACGGGCCCGGAAAACCATCTGCGTCAACGGCTGTCCGCCCGACGTGTCCACGACGTGTACGACATGCGCCGGATCCACGTCCGCCGGGTCGATGACCAGTCCAGCCTCTTCCCGGGCCTCCCTCACCAGGCAGGCGAGCGCGTTCCCTGTCAAGTTCATCTGTTCAGACCTGTGACGACGATTTTTAGTTGGCACAAAAGAGGGATAGTTGGCACCAAGATCGCGGGGCTTTCAGGGGTGCCGGCGCATCACCTCGATGCAGGTGGCTCGGGCCGCGTTCGATCGGTCCCGGGGGTGGGGATTCCGAGGTTCATGCCGCTGTCGGTGGTTGCTGCCAGGCGAGGTTTCGAGGTCCACGGCGCAGAGGAACCGCTCGGGGCAGGACACTTGCGGTGAGCGGCAGGCCATCGCCTTCGAACCGCTGCCGGTGGTCTGAGTGATGCCTGAGAGCCATTTCGGCGGAGCGCATCCTGCTCCCCACGGTGATGGGGACAGCGGAGCCGGCCCCGCGGTGCGTGGGCGCCTCAACCGTGTCCGCCCAGCACGATCTTCCACACTCGGGTCGCCACTTGGAGGTTCAGCCGGTCCTCGACGTTCGCGAGGTCGTTGCCGCTGATGTCGCGGATGCGCTGGAGCCGGTAGCGTAGCGTGCTGCGGTGGATCGCGAGGGATTCGGCGGTCTCGTCGTAGTTGCCGCCGCAGTCGAAGTACCGGGACAGGGTCTCCACCATGGCCGCGTGGTGCCGGGAGTCGTAGTCGATGAGCTGCCCGAGCCACTCGTGGACGAACGTCTCCAGTTCCCGGTAATCGCTGCCAGGTCCCAGGATGCGGTAGAGGCCGAGCTCGTCGAAGAACGTCGTGCCGTAGTGCTCGCGGGAGTGGCGGCGCACTTCCAGGGCGCGCTGCGCCTCCTGGTAGCGGTGAGGGATGTCGTCCAGGGAGTCGCAACGGGCGCTCACCCCGATCGTCGCGGACCGTGTCCCGGTCTCCCGGGCGAGCGCCTCGTAGAGCGCGCGGGCGTGCGGCCTGTCGTCGGCGATAAGGACGACGTGGTCGGAACGTCGGGTCAGCAGCGAGCGCATGCCCGCGCCAGAGGCCGCCCGGCCCACGGTCTGCGCGAAGGAATCGTCCACAGTCCGGTCCGACCGCTGCACCACGACCACGTAGTGGCTGCGGTGCAGGTCGTGTCCGACTGCCTCGGACCGGGCGTAGGCGCTCGCCTCGTCCGCCCCTGCCAGGAGGTCGTCGACCAGTTCGCGGTGCAGCCTCAGCTCCACTTCGGCCAGATTGCGCAGGTGCGCCAGTTCCAGGGCGAGCGACGTGGCGGCGAGTTCCAGGGCGAGCACGGTGTGCTCGTCGGCCTCGTCCCGGGCATCGACCAGGGCCAGCACGCCCAGGATCTCGCCGTGCGGGCGGACCAGGGTGATCAGCCGGTCCTTTATCCGCACCGGCCCGACCTCGCGGGCGACGGCGTGCAGCATTTCGTCCTGGCGCACGGGGTCCGGTTCCGGATAGGGCTGGGGGCGGCTGGGCCCGGTCCAGGACCTCAGCCGACCGAAGCGGTCCTCGACCAACGCGGGGAATCCAGTGAGCCTGTGCAGTGCGCGGGTGACGGCTTCCTCGCTGCCGCCCGAGGCAGCGACGTTGGCCATGAGCGCGTGAACGGCCCGCTGGTACCCCAGCTCAGCCGCGACGGAGATCAGCTGCCGCTGGAGGGAGGTGCGTTCCTCCCTTAGCCGGTGCAGTTCCAGCGCGTCCTCTCGTTGGCGGCGGTGTGCGAAGGCGACTGACAGTGCAGCGGCGGTGTACTGGACGAGCGTGACGAGCAGGGAGTACTCGGCCTCGGTGGGCCGGGAACGTGACGTCACCACGAGGTAGCCATGGAGCCTCTCAAGTCCGCGTAGCCCCAGGGCCCGGCCCCAGGACCAGCCGGGTACGGTCACAGGGCCGTCTTGCCCGGCCAGCTCCCGCACCCTGCAGTCCACGGCCGGGGCATGGATCTCCCCGTTCCTCGGGCTGGGGACCAGGTCGCCGTCCACCTTGAGGTATCCGGCCTCGGCGCTGTACGGCCCTGCGGCGGCTACGTTGCCCATGGCCAAACGCAGGATCTCGCCTTCATCCGGGGTGTCGAACAGGGCACGGCAGAGTGCCATCAGTTCCTGGGGGGTTTGGTCGGCTGGGGTTGGAGCGGGTGGGCGAGGCTCTTTCCGCGCGGCCCTGGGGTGCCGCCCAGCGCTGCCCCGCGGAAGGCTACCCTCCTGGTCCGAGCGCCGGCGGTACAGGTTGTGCGCCCGGCTGCTGACCATGGGATCACTCCGTTCTCTCCAACCCTACAGGGAGGCGAGCGGTGTTTCGCGTACCCGCTCACGGGTCGGCTTCTCCGAGATATCCGGATGGTTCCTTTCGTGCTCGTGGGGCGACCGGACCCGTGTATTTCTGACTCGCCAGGCGCAGGCGTGGAGCCACTCGGCTCGCCACCCTGGGAGTGTTCGAGACCCTCCGTGCGGACTGGCAGGAAGGGCTGGGCGATGACCGAGCAGCATCGCAGGTCGGCTGCCTCGTGCAAGACGTACCAGGAAGCCGAACGCGCCGTTGACCACCTCCCTGACCACGGGTTTCCCGTGGAGAGCGTGGCGATCACCGGCCGGGGCCTGCGCGTGGTCGAGCAGGTGATCGGCCGGGATGGACTACGGCAGGGCCACCCTTCACGGAGCGGCGAGCGGTGCGCTCCCCGGTGTCCTGATCGGCTGGCTGTTCGGCCTTGTGAACTGGCTCGACCCCGTCGTTTCCGCTTTGCTTCTCGCCCTGTACGGGTCGATCTTCGGAGCGATCGTCGGCGCGCTGTTCGGCTGCTGCACGCCCTGCAGGGCGGACGCCGGGATTTCGCCTCGCCCCGCTCGATGCAGCCGAGCCGGTACGAGGTCGTGTTGGACGAGGCGGTCGCCGACGAGGCTGTACGGCTGATCGGCGGGCTGCAGACCACCGGCGGAGGTTCCACCCGTACCTGAACGAACATGATCCGGAGAGTCGGCGCAGGCGCCGGACCGGGAGGAGTTCCTCATGGCGAAGGCAGTGGGCATCGACCTGGGCACCACCAACTCGGTGATCGCCGTGTGGGAGGGCGGCGAGCCGTCCGTCGTGCCCAACAGCGAGGGCAACCGCACGACACCGTCCGTAGTGGCCTTCACCGACACTGGCGAGCGCCTGGTGGGCCAGTTGGCCCGGCGCCAGGCGATCCTCAACCCGAAGGGCACCATCTACTCGGCCAAGCGGTTCATCGGTCGGCACTTCGACGAGATCTCCGACGAGGCCAGGGCGGTGGCGTACGACGTCGTCGAGGGCGACGGCGGGGCGGCCCGTTTCAAGGTGCGGGACAAGCTGTACGCGCCTGAGGAGATCAGCGCCCAGGTGCTGCGGAAACTCGCCGACGACGCTTCCAAGCAGCTGGGGGAGCGGGTCACGGAGGCGGTCATCACGGTGCCCGCCTACTTCAATGACGCTCAGCGCACCGCCACCAAGGACGCCGGACGGATCGCGGGACTGGAGGTGCTGCGGATCATCAACGAGCCGACCGCGGCGGCCCTCGCGTACGGCATGGACAAGAAGCAGCACGAGACCGTCCTCGTCTTCGACCTGGGCGGCGGCACCTTCGACGTGAGCATCCTCGACGTCGGCGACGGCGTGGTGGAGGTGCGCTCCACCGCCGGCGACAGCCACCTGGGCGGCGACGACTTCGACCGGCGACTCGTGGATTACCTCGCGGACGACTTCCAGAAGGAGAACGGCATCGACCTGCGCAAGGACCCGCAGGCGCTGCAACGCCTTTTCGAGGCGGCGGAGAAGGCCAAGACCGAGCTCAGCTCCGTCACCCAGACCCAGGTCAGCCTGCCGTTCATCACCGCCGACGCCTCGGGCCCCAAGCATCTCACCGACTCGATCATGCGGTCCACGTTCGAGCAGATCACCAGCGACCTGGTGGAGCGGTGCCTGGGACCGGTCCAGCAGGCCATGGCCGACGCCAAGGTCGGCGAGGGCGACATCGATGAGGTCATCCTCGTCGGCGGTTCCACACGTATCCCGGCGGTCCAGACCCTCGTGCGTCGGCTGACCGGCGGCAAGGAACCCAACATGAGCGTCAACCCCGATGAGGTCGTCGCCCTGGGCGCCGCGATCCAGGCCGGGGTGCTCAAGGGCGAGGTCAAGGACGTCCTGCTGCTCGACGTCACACCCCTGTCGCTGGGTGTCGAGACACGCGGTGGCGTGATGACGAAGATCATCGAGCGGAACACCACCATCCCCGTCCGTCGCACCGAAACCTTCTCCACCGCCGAGGACAACCAGCCCGCCGTCGACATCGTCGTCCTCCAGGGCGAGCGCGAACGGGCCGCCGACAACCGGGTGCTCGGCCGGTTCCAGCTCACCGACATCCGCCCGGCGCCGCGGGGCGAACCGCAGATCGAGGTCACCTTCGACATCGACGCCAACGGCATCCTCAACGTCAAGGCACGTGACCGGGACACCGGCAAGGAACAGGGCATCACCATCAGCGAGAGCTCCAACCTGGACCGCAGTGAGGTCGAACGCATGGTCCAGGAGGCCGAGCGCAACCGGGCCCAGGACCAGGCACTCCGCGAGGCCGTCGACGCCCGCAACGAGCTCGACGCGGTCGCCTACCAGGTCGAGAAGCGCCTCGCCGAACTGGGCGACGCAGCGCCCGCGCACGAGAAGGCACGCGCCGAGATGCTCGTGTCCGACGCCCGGGCGGCGGTCAAGGAAGAGGCGGGTGTGGAGCGCGTGCGACCCCTGACCTCCGAACTCCAGCAGATGCTCGCCGGGCTGGCGGCCCATCAGGGCGCCGCTACCGCAGGCGGTCCCGGTCAGGACACCACCGGGGGCGGCGCGACCGGTGGCCCGAGCGGCGGTGGCGGTGACGATGACGTCATCGATGCCGAGTTCGACAAGGACTGAGGCGCGCCATGTCCAGCCGCCCCCAGGAACCCGACCGGGCCGCGTCGGAGCCGGTCGAACCGGTCCCGGAAGGCGCCGTACGCCCTCCTCGTGGGGATTTGCCGCAACCGGGCCCGGCGCCCCGGCCGGAAGCGGCGAACGACGAACCGGGATGCGACGCCGCCGGCCCCACGCCTGCCGAGGACGAGTACACGACCGCGATCCAGGAACTAGAGGACCGCTGGCGGCGCGCGCTCGCCGACCTCGACAACCTTCGCAAGCGCCACGCCAGGGAACTGGAGCGGGAGAGGACGGTCGAGCGTTCCCGCACGGCGGCCGCCTTCCTGCCCGTCCTCGACAACCTCGAGCTCGCCCTGACCCATGCCGGCGCCGATCCGGGTGCGATCACGGAGGGCGTCCGGGCCGTACGCGACCAGGCGGTGAACGTCCTCGAACTGCTCGGCTACCCGCGGCACGCGGAGACCGGCGTCGCCTTCGACCCGGCCCGGCACGAGGTGGTCGGCGTCGTCCAGGACCCCGACGCCCCGCCGGGCACCGTCGTCGAGGTGCTGCGCCCCGGCTACGGGGACGGCGAACGGCAGCTCAGGCCCGCCGCCGTGACGGTCGCGAAGCGGGAGTGACCGGTCATGGCACGGAACTTCTACGAGGTGCTGGGCGTGTCGCGGACCGCGAGCCAGGACGAGATCCAGCAGGCATATCGCAAGCTCGCCCGCAAGTACCACCCCGACGTCAACAAGGACCCGGGGGCGGAGGAACGCTTCAAGGACCTCAACGAGGCATACAGCGTTCTGTCGGACCCGAAGACCCGGGCCCGTTACGACCGCTTCGGCGAGGACTTCCGCAAGATCCCCGAGGACTTCGACGAACGGGTCGCGGCCGGAGCTGGCGGCGGCTTCCGCGCTCGGAGGACCGCGGGCGCGGGCGGCCCCCGTGTCCGGTACGCCACCGGTTTCGGCGACGACTTCGGAGCGGAGGGCATCGACATTGAGGACCTGCTCGGTTCCATGTTCGGAGCCGGCGCCGCCCGAGGCGGCGTCCCCGGAGCGGACCAGGAGGCCGAACTGTCGCTCACCGTCGAGGAGGCGTACCGAGGCGGCCGTCGCAGCGTCACGCTCGCCGGTCCCACGGGGCAGCCGCGGCGGTACGAGGTCGACGTGCCACCGGGTGTCACCGACGGGCAGCGCATCCGGCTGTCGGGCGAGGGCGGCCGGGGCAGTGGTGATGCCCCCGCGGGCGACCTGTACCTGCGGGTACGTATCCAGCCCCACCCCCGGTTCCGGCTGGACGGCCGCGACGTGCACGTACAGGTCCCGGTCGCCCCCTGGGAGGCGGCCCTGGGCGCGACCGTGCCGGTGCCCACCCCCGGCGGCGGCACGGCCAAGGTCACGGTGCCCGCGGGCTCGTCCAGCGGCCGGCGGCTGCGGCTGCGCGGCGAGGGCATGCCGAACCCGCGAGGCGCGAACGGCGACCTGTACGCCGAACTCCGTGTCATGGTGCCGCCCGCCCTCGGCGACCGGGAGCGCGAACTGTTCGAGGAGCTCGCCGCAACCTCCTCGTTCGACCCCAGGAGGACGCGATGAACGACCGACCCGCGGGAGCGGCAGGCATCGGCCGGGCCGGCGTGGGCGACCGTCCGGTACGGACGGGCGCCGACGTCACCGCCTCGGCGGCTGTCCGGTACGCGCTCGTGCCTGTCCCCAGGCTCTCGCTGGACACCGTGGCCCGTCGCTCGGGCCTCCACCCCGATCTGATCCGCCGGTTCGTCGCCCTCGGCCTGGTCGACGCCGAGCTCGATGCCGCGAAGCACCTGGTGTTCGACCCCACGGCCCCGGCGGTCCTCGCCCGCATCCAGCGGCTGCGCTCCGGACTCTGCCTCAACTACGCATCCATCGGCCTGGTGCTGGACCTGCTGGACCGCATCAGCCTGCTCGAAGCCGCCCTGCGCCGCGCCGGCACGAGGAGTGAAACACCCCCATGGACATAAACAGTCTCACCCAGAAGTCCCAGGAAGCCCTGCAGGAGGCCCAGACCGCGGCCGTCCGCATGGGGCAGACCGAGGTCGACGGGGAACACCTGCTGCTCGCGCTTCTCGATCAGGAGGACGGTCTGATCCCGCGGTTGCTGCAACAGTCCGGCACCGAGCCGAAGGAGCTGCGCGCTGCCGTGCGCGAGGAGCTCTCCCGCCGTCCGAAGGTCACCGGCCCCGGCGCGGCACCCGGCCAGGTCTTCGTCACTCAGCGCCTCGCCCGCCTGCTCGATGCCGCCGAACGGGAGGCCAAACGCCTCAAGGACGAGTACGTGTCCGTGGAGCACCTCCTGCTTGCCCTGGCCGAGGAGGGCTCTTCAACCGCCGCCGGGCGACTGCTCAAACAGGCCGGCATCACCAGGGACTCGTTCCTGAGCGCGCTCACCCAGGTCCGCGGCAACCAGCGCGTCACCTCCGCCAACCCCGAAGTGGCCTACGAGGCTCTGGAGAAGTACGGCCGCGATCTCGTCGCCGAGGCCAGGGCCGGGCGGCTCGACCCGGTCATCGGCCGGGATGCCGAGATCCGCCGGGTCACCCAGATCCTCAGCCGCAAGACCAAGAACAACCCCGTTCTCATCGGCGACCCCGGCGTCGGCAAGACCGCCATCGTCGAGGGCCTCGCCCAGCGCATCGTCCGCGGCGACGTGCCCGAGGGCCTGCGCGACAAGACGGTGTTCGCCCTCGACATGGGCTCCCTGGTCGCCGGCGCCAAGTACCGCGGTGAGTTCGAGGAACGCCTCAAGGCCGTGCTCAGCGAGGTCAAGGCCGCCCAAGGGCGCATCCTGCTCTTCGTCGATGAACTGCACACCGTCGTCGGTGCGGGCGCCGCCGAAGGGGCCATGGACGCGGGCAACATGCTCAAGCCGATGCTCGCCCGCGGTGAACTCCACATGATCGGCGCCACCACCCTCGACGAGTACCGCAAGCACATCGAGAAGGACGCCGCTCTCGAGCGCCGCTTCCAGCAGGTCCTGGTCGACGAGCCGAGCGTGGAGGACACCATCTCCATCCTGCGCGGACTGCGCGAACGCTTGGAGGTCTTCCACGGCGTGAAGATCCAGGACACCGCGTTGGTCTCCGCGGCCATCCTCAGCCATCGCTACATCACCGACCGGTTCCTGCCCGACAAGGCCATCGACCTCGTCGACGAGGCGTGCGCCCGGCTGCGCACCGAGATCGACTCGATGCCCGCCGAACTGGACGAGATCACCCGCCGTGTGACCCGCCTTGAGATCGAGGAGGCGGCCCTGTCCAAGGAGACCGACCCCGCCAGCAAAGCCCGCCTGGAGGAGCTGCGCAGGGAACTGGCCGACCTGCGCGGCGAGGCTGACGCCAAACACGCCCAGTGGGAGGCCGAACGGCAGGCCATCCGACGCGTGCAGGAACTGCGCCAGGAACTGGAGCAGGTCCGCCACGAAGCGGAGGAGGCCGAACGCGCCTACGACCTCAACCGAGCCGCCGAACTGCGCTACGGACGCCTTCAGGACCTGGAGCGCCGGCTCGCCGCAGAGGAGGAGCAACTGGCCGCCAAACAAGGACAGAACCGGCTGCTGCGGGAGGTCGTCACCGAGGAGGAGATCGCTGAGATCGTCGCCGCCTGGACCGGCATCCCCGTCGCCCGTCTCCAGGAGGGCGAACGCGAGAAACTGCTGCGCCTCGACGAGATCCTGCGCGAGCGGGTCATCGGCCAGGACGAGGCCGTCAAGCTCGTCGCCGACGCCATCATCCGCGCCCGCTCCGGCATCCGCGACCCACGCCGCCCCATCGGCTCGTTCATCTTCCTCGGCCCCACCGGCGTCGGGAAGACCGAGCTGGCCAAGACCCTCGCCCGGGCCCTGTTCGACTCCGAGGAGAACATGGTCCGCCTCGACATGAGCGAGTACCAGGAGCGTCACACCGTCAGCCGGCTCATGGGCGCACCGCCCGGATACGTCGGCTACGAGGAAGGCGGCCAGCTCACCGAGGCCGTACGCCGCAAGCCGTACTCGGTCGTGCTGTTCGACGAGATCGAGAAGGCGCACACGGATGTCTTCAACACCCTGCTGCAGATCCTCGACGACGGCCGCATCACCGACGCTCAGGGCCGCACGGTCGACTTCCGCAACACCGTGATCATCATGACGTCCAACATCGGCTCCGAGCACCTCCTCGACGGCGCCACCGCCGAGGGCGAGATCAAGCCCGACGCCCGCGCCCTGGTGATGGGCGAGCTGCGCGGGCACTTCCGCCCGGAGTTCCTCAACCGCGTCGACGACATCGTGCTGTTCAAGCCGCTCGGTGAGCGGCAGATCGAGCGCATCGTGGAACTGCAGTTCGACGAACTGCGCCGCCGCCTCGCCGAACGCCGCATCACCGTCGAACTCACCGACGCGGCCAGGGAGGTGATCGCCCACCAGGGCTACGACCCGGTCTACGGGGCCCGCCCGCTGCGCCGCTACATCTCCCACGAGGTCGAAACCCTCGTCGGACGGTCCCTGCTGCGCGGCGACGTCCAGGACGGCGCGACGGTGCGCGTCGACGCCGAGCACGGAGAACTGGTGGTCACCTACGACCAGCCCGAGGACGTGAAGGGAACGAGGGCGGCATGAGCACCGTGCAAGCCACCAACGTCACCTGCCCGCACTGCGGGCGCACCAACCGGGTGCCGGCAGCCGCCGAGGGCCGCCCCAGGTGCGGCAACTGCAAGCAGCCGCTGCCGTGGATGGCCGACGCGGGCGACGACGACTTCACCGACGTCGTAGAGCAGGCCACCGTGCCCGTCGTCGTGGACCTGTGGGCCACCTGGTGCGGCCCCTGCCGCATGGTGAGCCCCGCGCTGGAGGAAGTCGCCGCCGATCTCGCAGGAACGATCAAGCTGGTCAAGGTCGACATCGACAAGAACCCGCGTCTGGCGCGGCGGTTCGAGGTCCAGGCGGTACCGACGCTGCTGGTCCTCGACAAAGGACAGACCATCGCCCGGCAGTCGGGTGCCGCACCTGCCCCTGCCTTGCGACGGTGGGTGGAGCAGTCGATCGCGGGCCGCGCCCCGGCTGGGAAAGGATGATCGGCCATGACCGTACGGACCGACCCCCACCTCGCCCTCGTGCGCCCCGTCACCCCGCGTGCCCCGGGGTGCGAGGAGTGCCTGGCCACGCATTCCCCCTGGGTCCACCTCAGGCTTTGCCTGACCTGCGGCCACGTCGGCTGCTGCGATTCCTCGCCGAACCGGCATGCCCGCCGTCACGCCGCCGCCGACGGCCATCCGATCGTGGCGTCGCTGGAGCCCGGCGAGGACTGGCGGTGGTGCTTCGTCCATGAGGCGTTCGTGTGATGCCCGGCGACGAGACGCGGCCCGGCGCATCGCCGGTGCCGGACGAGGCGGAGGAGAGCGTCCCCTTTGAGACGCCCGACATCTACGGCGCCTATCCCCGCCTGTCGGACGACCAGATGGCCGGCCTGGCGCAGAACGGCCGGCGGCGCGCGGTTGACGCCGGTGCCGTGCTGATCCGGGAGGGGGAGCGGTGCGAGACGTTTTACGTCGTCCTCAGTGGTTCGGTCGCCATCGTCGAGGGCTACGGCATGCCCGATGAACACCTGCTACGTGTGCACGGCCCCGGCCGCTTCATCGGCGAACTGGGCCTCCTGAATGGACAGGTGGCCTTCTACACCGCCGTGGTCAGGGACCCCGGCGAGATTCTCGCCCTGTCCATGGGCCAGCTGCGTGACCTGGTGACCCGGGACTCCATCCTTGGTGATGTGGTGCTGCGCGCCTGCCTGGGCCGCCGTGCTCTGCTCGTCGGGCAGGGCGCCGGTTTCCGCATCATCGGCTCGCGCTATTCGCCCGACACCCGGCGGCTGCGCGAGTTCGCCGCCCGCAACCGGCTGCCGCACCGCTGGATCGATCTGGAGACGGACGAGGAGGCAGAGGCGCTGCTGCGCCGCTTCGCGGTTGGTCCGGAGCAGACGCCGCTGGTGATCTGGCGGGACACGACGTTGCTGCGCAATCCGAGCAACGCCGAACTGGCCCGGTTCATCGGCCTGCCGCCCCTGCCGTCGAGCAACGGCCACGGCGATCTCCTGATCGTCGGCTCCGGTCCGGCCGGTCTCGCCGCCGCGGTGAACGCCGCCTCGGAGGGCCTCGGCACGACCGTGGTCGAGGCGATGGCCACCGGTGGTCAGGCCGGGACGTCCTCCCGCATTGACAACTGCTTCGGCTTCCCCTCCGGCATCTCCGGCGCCGAACTCACCGAGCGCGCTGTGCTCCAGGCGGACAAGTTCGGCGCCCGGATCAGCGTCCCGGCGGAGGCGGTCCGGCTCGAACCGCGGGACGGCCACTACGCCGTCAGCTTCGCCGACGGCAGCGAGATCACCGCCCGTACCGTTGTCCTGGCCACCGGCGCCCGCTACCGCCGCCTCCATGTGCCCGGCATCGAACCGTTGGAGGGCGCGAGCGTCCACTACTCGGCGACCGTCTACGAGGCCCAGCAGTGCCGTACCGACCCGGTGGCGGTGGTCGGCGGCGGCAACTCCGCAGGCCAGGCTGTGCTCTTCCTGGCCGGGTACGCACCGCAGGTGTATCTGCTCGTCCGTGGGCCGAGCCTTGAAGCGCACATGTCCCGCTACCTGATCGATCAGATCGAGCGTCACCCCCGGGTGCGCGTGCTGCTGCACACCGAGATGACCGAGGCACTCGGCGACAAGGCGCTGGAGGCGGTCACCGTGGTCGACCACCGTACGGGCGAGCACCGCCACCTCGCGGTGCGTGCCCTGTTCGTCTTCACCGGCGCAGACCCTCACACCGAGTGGCTGTCCGGCGCGCTCGCCCTCGATGCGCGCGGCTACGTGCTCACCGGCGCGGAGGCGCAGGCGTGCTCCGTTCCCGAACTGTGGCAGAGCCAGGGCCGCGACTGCCTGACGTTGGAGACCAGCCTGCCTGGCGTCTTCGCCGCCGGCGACGTCCGCAGCGACTCGGTGAAGCGCGTGGCCTCCGCGGTCGGAGAAGGCGCGATGAGTATCCACTTCGTGCACCGCTACCTGGGCCACGCGGCCGCGCCGGGCGGCACCGACAGATCCCCGTACACCCGTCCGAAGGAGTCCGCTTGGCTCGCATGACGCCCAGCGGGCGAGGAGATCACGAGAAGGAGGCGATGGGAATGACCATGCCCGTCCGGCGCCACCGCGGTGGTTCAGTGCAGGACAGGCCCCTGGGCTGGGCACGCGATCCGCTGACGGAGTTCGACCAACTGCTCGGTGAGATGAGCGGACTGATCGAATCCACGGTGGGAGGCGTGGCGCCCGCAGTCGCGTGGACACCCCTGGCGGATGTCACGGAGTCCGACGACGCCTTCCACGTCGAGATCGAACTCCCCGGCGTCAAGAGCAAGGACATCGACGTCGAAGCCAACGGCCAGGAGCTGGTGGTCACCGGAGAGATCAAGGAGAAGGAACGCAAAGGCGTCCTGCGCCGGAGCACCCGCCGCACCGGAGCCTTCGAGTACCGGCTGCGGCTGCCCGGAGAGGTCGACACCGAAAAGATCAATGCACAGATGTCGGACGGGGTGCTCACCATCACCGTCCCCAAGGCCGAGGTCGCAAAGCCGCGGCACGTCGAGATCAGCGAGACGAGTGAAAGCACCGAGAGCAGCGGCTGAGACGCCGACCGCGGTTCCGGACACACGTCCGGCACCGCGGTCGGGCCGGTGACGCTCGACACCCGGGTGACTCATGGATGACCTCCCGTGTCACAACCTCTCACGGCGGCGGAGACTCGGCGCGCGGCTCCCCACCGGCTTCCCTTTCGGCGCCGCAGACGTCCGGGCGCGCAGCAGCCGAAGGGGGTGCAGACTCAGCGGTGCGCGTCGGCCCATGTCCGCTTGGTCCTCTCGGTCGAATGCCCGTGCGTGCGCTCGGCGTCCTGGGCCGATGGATATCGCTTGCTTCCCTCCGCTCCGCACTGACGCGCGCAGTGCCAGAGCATCGTGTCGCCCTCATGGAGAAGGGAAAACGGTGTCCCAGAAGGTGGCAGCGCAGCGCAGAAGACCACACCATGCGGACCTGTCCATTCCGGCCTGTTCTGTCCCTTTCCAGGTAACAGCCCATGGCGCTGAACAAGGAGGCGTGGCATGACCAGCACTGCCGAGTTTGGTGTCGTCACGACCAAGGTCCCCGCCCGGCCGACCGGCTGCGTGGTCCCGATTCCGATTCCATTGGTGGATCGTCATCGGTTTGGGAGCCGTCTGAATTCTGGACGGACTCGAAGTGACGATCGTCGGGGCGGTTGCCGCCCGGCGCGACGGCACACCGGGCGAGCCTTATGACCAGCGGTGACCGGGGCAGAAGGAAGGCAGCTATGAAATACGACGGATTCCTCGCCCGTGTGCGCGAGCGAGGCGAATACAACGACCAGGCCGAAGCCGCGGACGTCACCAACGCCGTGCTGGAAGTGCTGGCCCAACGGATCAGCCCGGGAGAGGTCAAGGACCTCGCATCCCAGCTGCCCGGCCCGCTGGGACAAGTTCTGGACGATGCCACGCCGCAGCAGGTGCGAGGCTTCGGGATCGAAGAGTTCTACCGCCGGGTCGCCGAGCGCACTCATGCCCGGCCGCGTACGGCGCAGTGGGACGCCAGCGCGGTCCTGACCACCGTTGCCGACGCTGTCACCGGCGGAGAGCTGAATCAGATCATCAGCCAACTCCCCTCCAGTTACGCGGTCCTGTTCGGCAAGGCCGACCTCGCGGACTGAGCTCGCGAGACGCCCAGAACGAAAGCCGGCGCCACGGCTGCGCTCTCCGGCTCTTGCGGTCACGGATCAGGGGGCTGCCACTCGAACATCAAGATCGTGGCGTCGTCGCTGAGTTTGTTGTGCCGATGATCGAGGATGGCGCGGATGAGCAGGCGCAGCGCTTCCGGGGCGCTCTGCCCCGCTGCGGTCGACCGGATGATGTAGTCGGTGAAGCGTTCCAGGCCGAACTCTTCGCCTGCCTCGTCGCGTGACTCTACGACGCCGTCTGAGTAGAGCAGTATTCGGTCACCGGGTTGGAGGCTGACCTCGTGCACCTGACGGACGGTCCCGGCGAGACTGGCGGGCAGACCCAAAGGAGGCTCAGGTGGCCGCTCCAAGGCATTGTGGAGCAGGCGGTGGCGACGGATGAGCAACGGAGGCGGGTGGCCGCAGTTACACCAGCGCAGCACGCCGGTGGGCATGTGCAACTGGGTGAAGACACCCGTGCAGAACTGCTCCGGAAGCCACTTCGCCAGCGCCTCGTCCACGGTGCCCGCGAGTTCGTTCAGGTCTGCCCCGCTGCGCCGGGCGTTACGGCAACCTGCCATGGCGACAGAGGTGGCAAGTCCGGACGCCAGGTTGTGCCCCATGCCGTCAAGGATTGTGGCGTGCAGAACGTCCTCGGTGAACGCATGGTCGAAAGCATCGCCGCCCAGTTCGTACGCAGGCTCCAGGACCGCCGTCGAAACGACCCGCCCGGTGCCGATCGACCGGGGAGGGAGAAAAGCCCTCACCATCTCCGTGGGCAAGTGCATCGGCCTGGTACGCATGCGCTGTGCAATGGTGTCGCTGTAAGTGCGCTTGGATGTGATGATCGGTGCGAGGAGCAGCGCCGTCGTTCGACAGCGCCGTAGCTTGAGTCCGTCCAGGGTGCTCATGTTCAGCTCCACGACACCCAGCCGCTCCGCTCCGTCGGTCAGGGGCAGCCATACGTTCAGCCCGCCGGAGGGGACTTCTTCCACTCGGAGAGAGTCGGTGCGGTAGGCCCATCCGGCCAGCGAAGTGTCGAGTTCCAGTTCCGGCTCGCTTTCGACAAGCGGCACCAGCAGTCTTTGCTGGATGTCGACCAGATAGACAACGGCCCTGCCCATACCCATGGCCTCGGCATACCGGTTAACGACCACGGGCAGTTCCGCAGGTGATGCCAGCTGGGCTGCTCTGACGAGTTCCTCCAGCAGCCGCTCACCGGATCCGACGGACATGTTCCTGTCCATGCCTTCGATGATCCCTGCGAGGTCGAGCCGCCACAATCTGAGCTCTGCGACACCCGGGATGTGGCCCGATCAGCCTGGGGTGCTAAGGCCTGCCCTTGCGGATCGGTCGGGCTTCGGGAGCGACTTACGACACCAGCCGGTAGGAGATCGTGCGGATCCCCGCAAGCCGGACAGCGGTCGGCTCCAGCAGGCGGCGGGTGCCCGCCGCGGTCTCGGCCAGCTCACCGACCAGGATCGCTTTCGGCAGCACCTTGGACGAGGGCCTGCGGCGAGCCAGCAGATCGTTGCGGCAGCCGAGGAAGCAGAGCGCGCTGACGCTGTTTGGCCGTGGTCTGCACCGCCTGGTCCGGTCGCCATTCACAGCAGGAGGTCGAAGACGGGTCGGGCCTCGTCCCAGTGCTGGGTCTGGGGGTTCTTCAGGTCGGGGTGGAGGATCTTGAAGCACTGAGCAAGGGCCAGGCTGAGTCCGCCGATGATGTCCGGATAGGTTGCCTCGGTCTCCTCGTCGGGCGTGCGGTCCAGAGCGGGGTGGGTGGCGAGCTGTTCCAGGATCGGTTTGAGTTCTACTTCCTGATCGATCTTCCGGAAGTGGTGAATGCTCTCCTGCAGGCCTTTCGTGATCGGTAGGTCACAGGTCCGGATGATGTCGCGCCCGTTGGCCTTGGCAGTGGCCTGGGCGACGGTCAGCAGATCATAGAGCTTGGCGTCGAAGAAATCGCTGTAGCGCTTGAGATCGTTCTTGTCGACGTCCAGCCCCGCGGCCGCGCGGAAGAACCTTTCGAACCTGGCGATGGACATCACGGTCATGACGGCAACCTCCGGCTGCGGGCGCCGGGGTGGCTCCCGGCCCCTGGGCTTCCTATTCAGCCTGGCCGACGGGGCGCGCGAACGCATGCGCATGTCGGGCTCAATTAGCCTCCCTGGATTGCCCTGCCAGGCCCAGGCGTCCGACTGCCCGGGTAGTCGGACGGGCGTGGATCCACAGCAGGGCGAACACCGCGTCGCGGAGCTGCCCCACGTAAAGGGTGACCCCAGATGTCGCTGCTCATGAGGCCGAACGCCGCGGTGACGAACACGCCAGCGAGCGCTCGGGAGAGGCCGGTGAACAGCACAGCCAGAGCCGGTTGACGCGCACCATCCCGCCTAGCGGCCGCAACCGCCCGCGGACGTGCGGTGCCTCGCTGGTGTACTGGACCTCCCGGGTGGCAGGGTGTTGCCGGACTCCATCAGCGCTCCAATCACGCCGAGGGCCGCTCCCCTCAGCCGGTGGGCGGCGCGCATCAGGCTGAGCATGGGCAGCGACAGCAGCGTGATGTGCTCCGGCGGGCCGATCATGGCGATGACGGGGCGGGTGCAGTCAGTTAGGGCAGGTCCGTCACCCTTCTTCAGTCGCTTCGCGACCTCCGTCGGCCATCACGGATCGGCCACGAGGACGACGTCGAGTCGCGGCCGCTGCGGCTGACAACTGGCGCTGGGGGGTGTGGTCATCGATCGCCCTGTACTCGAGGGTGCCGGTTTGTGAGTGTAGGTCGGCCCGGGATCGTGCGTCCGCCGAGCCCGGCGCCGCCAGGAGGCGGCGGCGCGGCCGACGCGACCCGGCAGGGCGTTCCGGCTAGGCTCACACCCGTGACGTGGCTGCGGACCTTCGGAGAGGTCGTGCGATCCGGGCTCACGATCGAGGAGACGCGGCTGGAACCCCTGCTCGCGCTGCGCACGGCCGCTGGGGTGGCCATCGTCATCGGGCCGGCGCTGTGGCTGGTCTCCCCTGCGTATGCCGCGTCCGCCGCCCTCGGTGCCTACTCCGCGGGTGGGGCCACCTTCCAGCGCACCTGGCGTCCACGCAAGGTGATCGCGCTCGGCGCTGGCGCGGCTCTGGCGCTCAGCACCTTCGTGGGCTACCTGGCGGCGGGGCGACTCGTGACGTTCCTCCCGCTGCTGGCCGTATGGGCCTTTGCCGCGGGAATGGCGTGGGCCGTCGGATCGACCGCTGGGATCGTCGCAGCGACGACGGTCGGCAGCATGCTGGTGACCATCACTCTGCCCACGAGCGTCGGGCGAGCCCTGGAGCACGCTGGGGTCATCGCGCTCGGGGGCGTGACGCAGGCCGTGCTGATCCTGCTGTTCCCGATCCGCCGTTGGGGGGCGCATCGTGACGCGCTCGCCGACGCCCTGGCCGCTGTGGCGGACTACGCCCGCCGGCTGCGGCACGATCCGACCGCCCCGTTCGACCCGGAGCCGTTGATGACGGCCCGGGACGCGGCCGCCGTGACGCCGTCACAGGCCCGAACCCGTCCCCCCGCCCTCCACGGCCCCCGCGGACTCGCCGAGCGCATTCGGCCGGTCGTCGCCGCGCTCGCCGACCCGGACGTCGGCGCCCCGGCGGAGGGACCCGGGCGGGACCGCGCGCGGGAGTTGCTCGACGCGGCCGCCGACGTTCTGGATGCGGTCGCCCGTTCGATCCGCCGTGGTACTCCCGCCGAGGTGCGGCCCGGGAGCACGGACGTCCTGCGCGTCGACGAGGAGCACGAGGTACTGGAGGGCCCCGCGAGGCAGGCCGCCGAGCGGCTCGTGGAACTGCTCGGCGAGGCGTTGGAGATTGCCGGGAGTGGTGGCGCGCGCGGGAGGACGCCCACGCTGCCCGGCCCCGCGGGCGCCCAGTTCCTGATGCGCCCGACAATGTTCCGGCTGGTCCCGGTCGTCCTCCGGGCGGTCCGCCGTGAGCTCCGCCGGGACTCGCCCGTGTTCCGGCACGCCGTCCGCCTGGCGGCGGTGGCCACGCTCGGCTATCTGATCGCCGCCCGGCTCCCCCTGGGCCACGGCTACTGGGCGCCCATCGCCTCGGTGATGGTGATGCGGCCGGACTTCCACCGGACGTACGCGCGTGCGGTGGCCCGTCTTGCCGGGACCCTGGCGGGGGTCGCGCTCGCCACCGTGATGGTGCAGGCCCTGGGACCGGATGCCCATGTGTTCGGCGCGCTGGCGGTGGTCTCGGCGGGCCTGTCGTACACGCTGATCCGTACCGGCTACGCCTACTCCCAGTGCTTCACCGCCGCGTACGTCGTCTTCCTGCTCGGCATGGGCGGTCAGGCGTGGGAGCAGACGGTCCCGGAGCGGGTGGTGCTCACCCTGCTCGGCGGGGCCCTGGCAATGCTGGCGTACGTGGTGTTCCCCGCATGGGAGACACCCCGGCTGCCGGGCCGGCTTGCGGACTGGCTCGCAGCCAACGGCCGCTATGCGGCCGCGGTGCTCCGCAACTACGCCGAACCGACCCGGGAGCATCACGCCGACATGCGCAGGGCACTGCTGGCGAGCCGGGAGGCACGTGCCGCCTGGCAGGAGGCATACGACCGGGCAAGGCAGGAACCAGTCCGCCCCAGGGGGCTGACGTCGCGCGAGGCGCAGGAGGCGCAGGAGGCGCTCAAGGGGTTCGGCCGCGCGGCGATGCTCATGGAGAGCCACGTCCCGCGGGCCGACAGCCGTGTCGTCCCCGAGGCGGAGCGGTTCGCCGAGGCCCTGGAGGCGGACACCGCGCAGGCGGCAGTCGACGTGCGCGAGCACAGGAATCCGGACTGGGGGCGCGTGGAGGAGGCGCTCCACGCGTGGGAGGGTGCCGCCGGGGACCGGAGCCCGGTCGTGCGGCGCGAGGCGGAACTGCAGAAGCAAGCCTTGGAGGACCTCGCGACGGCCGTGAGCCGCACACCCCTGGAACAGGACGTCGGCTCTGCTCGCGAGGAGCAGCGAGTGCGGGCGGCCGCGGCGGCGGAAGGTGACGGATCAGGACCCGCGCGCCGGGGTGGGTGACGAAGCCGGCGACGGAGAGCGCCGCGCCTCCTGGAGCGGGAAGTAGTCTCCGGGCCGCGTCGAGCGATCAGGATGAGCAGTTCGATCCCCTCGACGTTCCACCGGAAGGACTTCTCCGCCTCGGCCGTCACGATGAGCACCCTGCGGATGCCGGCAATCAGGCCGACGACGAGGAAAGGCTCCGCGTCGAGGGTCTGATTCCTGATGGTGAGGCGGACGGTGTGGAGCAGCTCGGCCACGATGAACAGCACCAGGCTGCTGTCCAAGGCGGAGAGAACGACGGTTTCCTCGCGGTACGGCCCCTGGACCGACCGGATGACGTCATGGACGACCCCGACGGTCAGGATCCCCGCGAGCAGTACGAGGAGCGCCGCGACGACGAGGTGGATGCCGTCCTCGATGAGCTGTAGGAGGCCCTGTACCCGGCCGCCCTCGATCTTCGGGAGAATGGGTCGCACATTCAGCATGCTAGGGGTGCCCCGTCCCGCAGGCGCGGCGTGCTGCCGAGCGGGTGGACGAGCGGATCCCTCCCTGTGGTGGCAGCCTGGGGGAAGCAGCGAGGCGCGACATCACCGAGGCCTACCAGGCGGCAGGACAAGAGTTATGAGGCAGCCCGACGCGGACACGAACGGCGGAAACCGCGGCCCGTCCTGGCGCCGACCCGGGGTCTGCCCTCCGAATCGGCCCGGGACCTTGCCTCCGGACTGCTGGAGGAACCGTGCCACCGCACCGCCAGGGGCATCCGCTGGCAGACGGAGACCAACGGCGCCCCTGGCGGCGAACGAGCAGGTCGACGTGTCCGACGTGGCCGGTTGACATCAGCACAGGTCACGAACGTTGCCTGATGCCAAGTAGCGATCCTCGTCACAAAACCTCTGTGGCCGTGGAAGGGAAAGGGACGACGTTGTCAGGTGGTAGTGCGGAGCCTGACTGTCTGGCGTTCTCGTGCGTAAGCACGGCGCTGGCCAGGGTGAGTTGGGTTACCAGTTGACGGAGCCGTTCAATTTCGGCCTTCTGATTGGCGATGGTCGTTCTGAGCTTGGTATTGGTCTTGCGGAGCCTTTGCTCGGCTTCTGGAGTTTGCGCGGCTTCGTTGCGGACACGTTCGTAGAACTCGTTCTTGAGGTCGGCGTGGCGCTTCAGAAGTGCCATGCGGTGCACGTCGGCCTCGGCGGCAAGGGCGACGACGGTGAGGCTGCCGTTGGAGTTGGTGGCCTGGCCAGCAAGGAGGCGGTCGATCGCCGCGCGGATGCGTGCTCGTTCGTTCTGATGTTGTTGGTTCATGTCAGGGCCTCAGTTGGCTGGGCGGTCTCATCGTGGGTGTCTGCGAGGGCGCGGAGCCGGTCGGCGTTGGTCCGGAGGCGCTTGCTGATGGGCTCGGGGGAGTGGGCGGCTGCGGAGTCGATCTCGTGGGCGCGGTCGCGCATGTCACGCGCGTGGCTGTCAGTGCGGACCGCGTTGCCGCAGCCCGGCTGGCAGGCGAACTGGTTGGGGGCTGTCGCGTCCGGTGCCGGCTCGCATAGCGCGTTGTCGCGTTTGAATGCGCAGATCAGGAACGCGTCTGGGTTGTCGAACAGGACGATGCCGTCGCGGGCCAGGTAGGCGGTGGCCTTCTTGGCGAAGGTCTTGGGGACCATGCGGCCCTCGAAACGGGGGGCGTGGAAGGTGGCGGTGATGGCCCGGCGGGCTGCCGGGCCAGAGATCCTTTCGCCGGCGGCGATCCGGTCGCGCAGGTGGGCGGCTGTGTCGGCGGCGGCGAGGGCGGTCTCGACGTCGAGTTCACTGTGAATCCCGCGGCGGCTGCGGGTGCCGTAGCCGCTGGAGGTGCGGGCGTCGAGGACGGTGCGCATGTGGCCGTACTGGATGGCGAGAGCGATCAGTCCACCCGGGCGACGCGCGATGTGCCAGGCCAGGCTGCGACGGAACCTGGACAGGCCGATCGGTCCGTGGGGATCCTGCGGGATGACCTGGTTCGGCAGGCCCTGGAGGAGGGCTTCATGATTCGCCCAGGTCACGAAGTCCTCGATCTTCCGGCTCAGGGCTCCGTACTTCAATGCGCCGCGATAGCCGCGGGAGTGGGGGAAGTCGTGGTGCGTCGCGCTGAGAAGGAGTTCGCCCTCGGGGACCATGCGTTCCAGGACGCGGATGGCGTGGACGACGGGCGTGATGGCGACCCAGGGGACTTCGTGCTCTTCTCCGGCGGAGACGTGATGTCCATCGTCGTCCGTGACGTTCTTGTAGTGGTGGCTGCGGATCAGGTGCCGTCTCGGAGTGCCGTCGGGTGCGGGGTCGGGGTCCGGGCAACAGCCCGAGCGCAGGCCCTGGATCTCCTGCGGACGCATGCCGGTCAGATAGAGACAGATCACCATCGCCGCTGTGCCGAGGTGCCGAGGTGCCGAGGTGCCGAGGTGCCGAGGTGCCGCATCAGGGTGGCTGTCTCCCTGTAATCCATGTGCTCACGCCAGGGCCGCCCATTGATGCGTCCGGTCACGGGCGCGTGCAAGGGGCAGGGCCCCGGTCGCTGGAGTGCCAGCGAGGCGAGTCCGTACCGCTGTGTGAGTTTCATGACCTGGTGGCGGCTGGCGCCGGTGGTGCCGGCGATGAACGTGCGGGCTATCCCGGCCTTGCCGCGGGTCACGGCGAAGGGGATAGCGGTGTCCGTTTCGCGAAGGGGCAGCAGGTATGCCTTGAGGGCGGCCAGGCCCTCGGGGGTGGAAGGGTTGCTCCGGGCGCATTCGGTCAGGCCGCAGGTCTCTGCCCAAGCGGCCAGGATGTCGTCGGCGAAGTCCTCGACCATGCGGATCGCCCACACCAGCAAAGGCCCGATGACCTGTGGGGCCAACGGCTCGGTCAAGTTCTCTGCACCGCCGTCACCATCGCCGGAGGCGGGAAGGAAGTCGTCAACGCCTTTGGTGTCCCATGGAGGTCGGCTGATCCTCGAGGGGTGGGCGGAGAGCCGATCGAACGCCCACAGATCAGTCAACCGGCTCATGATCTTCACGGCCTGGCGGCGGCTGACGTCGTTTGCCCAGCGCACTTCGGCGTAGTCGCGCCACACGTCCTCGGTGCAGGCGGCGAGTTCAGTGACGCCGCGTTTGCGCAACCAGCGTGCCAGCCGCATCCATTCTCGGCACGTGCCTCCCATATCTTCAGCGGAGCGTCGTGCCCGGGCCGCGGATCCACGTTCCTTGACCAGGGTGGGCCGAAGCTGGCCGTTGATCATGGTCCAGGCCGCCAGTTTCACCTGGCCTTGCAGTTCCTTCGGGCAGTTCTTCCAATGCAGGCTCAGGGGCCTGGTGCTGGGATTATCGATGAGCGAAGCCAAAGGCCAGACTGCGTCCTGATACCGGGAGTTGGCGTGTGTGTTGGCAGGCCGGATCCACTTGGGCAGCACGGTGGAGCTGTGCGGGGTGGGCATCGGCACCGCATAGGGGTCGTCGTCGACGGCGAGGATGGTGGTCACGGCGCGAGGTCTCCCTTGAGCAGAGTGCCGACGAGAGTGCGGTCGGCTTTGCTGGCCTGGGCCAGAGCCGCGTTCCAGGTGACTTGGCCGACTCTGCCGCGCAGGTCGTCCAGCCGCTGCCAGTGGTCGTCCCACTGTTCCCGCCACATCCGGTCGGGCAGTGCCGACCGCAGGCTGGTCAGCTGCTGATGGAGGTGGGCAAGGCGGGGATGGTGGCCGGGGTGGACGTGTGCGTTCGGGCAGCCCAGACACAGCAAGAAGTCGGCCGCGCATCCCCCGCCGGGGGCAGGCCAGGGACTGGTGGCCGCGTCCGCGCAGTCGGCCGTCACTGTCTCCTGATGGTCTGGGTTCGCCGCGTCGGTGAGGTGGCCGGCGAAGACGTTCCGGGCCAGCTCGAGGGCTTCCCGGACGCCGTCCTCGATGACGGCCTGCGAGGCGCGTTGGACGCGTTGGTCGGGAAGGAGGTAGACGCTCTCGTGGGTGCGCAGGGTGTGCTGGAGAGGCCGGCCCTTTTTGGTGACCATCGTCCGGCGTGTCCGCTGGAAGGGCGACCCGCCCAGCTTGTGCCTACTTGCCCACCTGTGAGCCGCGTCGTCCGGGACGCCGAAGACGAGAGGTCCGACGGGCCGGGGGCGGTCCAGGTCCTGGCGACCGCCCCTGAGCTGTCCTATGCGGGCGGTCATGAGCAGGTCTGTGCCCGGCGCCAGTTGAGCGGCGAGGACCCGGCCGTGCGCGGTTGCCTCCAGGGCCTGGGTAATCAGTCGTCCTGGGGAATCGGCGCCTGAGTCCGTGTGGTTCTCGGTGGAGAACCACCGCCCTTCTCCTGCCCGTCTCTTCTCTACGTGAACCTGGTAGGTGGTCGTGGCGGTTTCTCCCACGGACGGCGTCGTCGTGGGGGCGGGCATGTGGTCGTAGACGGACAGGTTCCACCCGAATTGGTCGGTCAGCAGCACCGCCAGTGCGGTGAGCTCGTTGCGGGTCAGTAACAAGCGACCCCACGTCCGGTCCACGCTCCTGCCGCCGAGAAGCCGGAAGTTGGTCACGGTGCTCTGGCCGCCCGGTAGCGCGGTGCGGGGGACGTCACCGGTGCGTGCGAGGTAGTCGAGGACGCCGCCCAGTCGCCACTCCGGGCTGCCCTGGGCCAGGTCACCAGCCCGCCAACGCTCCAACACCCCAGTGTTCTCGCGGATCCGCAGCAGCGCAGCTCGAAACTCTCGCCGCGCGGTCACCAGGACCGTCTCCCGCTCCGCCCCCTCGAAGGACTGCTTGCTGCGCTTTCCCGCGGGAATGCGGCGGGCTAGCTCATCGGCGACGGTGCCGGAAGCCAACCGCAGATCGTGCTGCAGCACGTTGCGTACCCCCGTCAGGACATTCCTGCCAGTGGTCGTGCTGATGTGCCGAGCCCGCCAGCGCTTGAGCATGGCGGCGGACAGACCGTCCAAGTCCTGCGGAGGACGCTCCTGCTCGGACAGGAACCGTGCGAAGCCCTTCACCTGGCTCCAGTAGGTCTTGGCGGTCAGGTGGCTGTTCCAGCGGCGGGACTGGGCAGCGAACGCCGCGGCAAGTGAGCGCTGCATCGGCTCCGCGACCGGCAACTCGGCAAAAGTCGTACCTCTTCTCGTAACCGGCCTTGTTGACCACGGTCACGACCAGACCGTCCTGGGCCAGCGGAGGCGCGACATGGTGGTCCGGCGGCGGCAGGACGGCCCGCCGTCCCCGCCCGCTCACGACGTCACCCCCACGAGGGTGTCGATGTCCTGGATACCCGCCGTCTCCCGGGCTAGCCGGGAGAAGACGCCGTCCAGGTTCTCGACGTCCTTTCCCTCGTCGGTGGTCTCGGCTGCCGCGAGGATCGACTCCAGCTGCAGGTGAGCGACGGGGGCAAGGTAGTGCCGCTTCGTCGTCTCCACGTCCGCGTGGCCCAACAGCACCTTGACCAGCCACCATGGGTCGCCGAATAGCTGGGCGAAGTCCCGGCGGTCCTTCCTCGTGAGTCCGTAACGGGACTCGAACAGCTCGTTCAACAGAATCAGCATGTATAGCGCGAACGAGTGTCTGGCGGAGTGCGGCGTCGCGTACGGGCTCCTGCCTCGAACCTCGGCCAACCGAAACTCCCGCTTGACCGCCCGCTCTTTGGCGGTGAGCAGAACTTCCTCACACCGCAGGTTGGCGTTCCTGAACACGCCGTTCCACCGGTCCGGGACCATCGGCAGTCCCTCCTCGGTCAGCCACAACCACGCTGGCTCCGGCCCATCCGGGCCTTCCAGGAACAGCCACTGCCGCTCGCGCCAGCCCAGAAGGCTCAGCTCGCGGCCACTGACGACACCGCTTGAATCCACCCACCCGACCTTCGGCTTCAGGCCATGCGACACCTTCGTGACCAGCCGCATCGCTGGCAGACGGTCGTAGCGCCCCTCCGCCTGGGCCCGTTGCACCGCCCACGCCCGCTCCGACTCCACGTAGCTCTCGACCTGGCCGACCGCATCGACTGACGCGTAGAAAGTCCGGCTGTTCTTCGACCTGGTCAACGCACCCGCGATGCGGCCGTGCAGATAGCGGCCGTGACGCAGGCGCTGGGTCGGCAGCTCGAAGGTCAGCAGGGCCCCGCCTTCCTGCCGTCGCAAACCAGAGCTGAGCAGCAGCTGCACGAAGCTGGTGTTGCGCAACTCGGTCCGAGACTCCCACCCCGGCGCCGCGAGCCCGGCCCGGGTGTGGCCGCGCAGCCCGATGTCCGACCACAAACCCCAGGTCCGCGGTGTAAGCCACGACACCCTCGCGCTGACCGAGTCCGCAGCCCGGTCCTCGCTCTGTGAGACGTCTACCGGCAGCGGGTAGACCCTGCCCCACTTGAACAACTTGGTGAATGCCGCCGCCTCCCGGTTCCACTTGGTCCCGCTGACCCGGCCCCGGTTCTCTGGCGCCTCGCACCGCCAGTGCCGGTAGTCCCGCAGATCCTGCTGCGTCGCCCTCCGCCACGGCACTCCGCGTGAGGACAGAAACGTCAGAAGCGACCGGATGTCCGTCGCATAATTCCGCTTCGATTCCCGTTCCAGGCGCTGGAATACGGCGGACCGAACGAAATCCAGCAGGTTCCTGTCCACCACGCAATTCGGGTCTACGAAAACCGGATCGCCCGGCCGCAATCCGATCCGCGCTACTGCCGCCGGGAGGTCCTGTACGCCCAGGACACCCTCCGGCGGCAGCGTTCCCCACTGCCATGGATCAGGCACCCACACCACACACCACTCGATCAACCCATGCCTCCCCTGACGCTTGAACACGCCCAAGCATCAGGGAAACTGCGGATTCCTGCTCGCCTCGCCCTGCGACGAAATGCCAGGTACTCCCCGCGTACAGGACGTCGGGGTGGCGCAGCCCGAGCAGCACCCGGCCCTCATCGTCCTCCAGGTGGAGGTGGACGCCGATGCCGTTCAGCACCGTCCGGCTCGGCCGCGTGCCGGCGGATCAGGTCGCCCGGTCCAGGGGTCAGGCGCAGCCGGTGCAGCCGGTGCAGCCGGTCGGCGGCAAACCAGCGCAGCTGGATCCCCTCCCGCAGCCGCAGACGGTCCGGGTTCCCACGCCAACGGCCGGCGAAGACCTTGATCGGCACGCGAAGCCCGTCGACGCTGGTGGCCTCTTCCACCGCGTACGGCGCGGGCCCTCCAGGCGCAGCCCGCGGACCTCCTCGGACAGTTCACGCAGCAGGGTCTCCTCCAGACTCGCCTCACCCTCCTTGCGCCCGCCTCCGACGAGGGCGAACGCTCCGGGCTGCCGGATTCCGGGCAGGTCGTCCCGCAGATGGAGCAGGTAGCGGCCGGCCCCGTCGTGGACAGTGCGGAGTCAGGGGTTCTCGGGAAGCTCGGAAGAGATTACTTCGGGGACATGGAGCGCTGTGACAGTGCGGCGCCGGCGAGAATCGCCACAGCACCCACTGGCTGGTGCCAGTTCAGCGTTTCGTCCAGCCCGAGGACACCGGCGACGGTGGAGATGATGGGCACGAGGTACGTCACCATGGACCCGCCGTACGGATGAGCGAGTTGGTTGACGCGTCCTGGATCAGCCGACCCCAGCGCTCGACCTGCCACGAGTGGCTCATGCACACCATGCGGGAGCAAGGTGCGGAACCCCGCATCGTGCACGTGGTGGCCGAACACCCCACCCAGATCGCCCTGGTCTCCGCCGGCGTGGGCATCGCGATGGTCCCCAGCCTGGGCCTGGGCCACCTCCCGACGGATGTGGTGGCCCTGCCCGTCGAACCCGGCCTGACCCGCAGGATCTACGCGGCGTGGCGTCCGGAGGCCGCGGTACGCCCCTCCGCGCGAGTCACCATCGAGACACTGATCGAAGTCGGCAGCACCCTGACCGCCTGACCTCGGCTTGCCTGCCCGGCCTGCGTGATCGTCCCGGTATGCCGTCTGAATCTGGTATCCGCAGGGTGGTGGGCTGAAGCTTGAATGTCAGGCGTGTCGCGAGCGGATCCGGATGGAGGCCGGCGAGCGGTTCGCCGCAGGCGCCTCCAACGGGGAGATCGCCAAGGAGTCACGGGTGGGCGTGTGCTCGGTGCAGCGCTGGCGTCGGGCCTGGCAGGAGGCCGGCTCTGAGGCGCTGCGATCCGCGGGGCCGGTCTCACGGCCGAAGCTGAGCGACACTCTGTTCGGCGTGCTGGAAGTGGAACTGGCCAAGGTGCTGGAGCAGGAACGTCATCGACTTCGGCCTGATCGGATCTCCGTTCCGGCACCTGATGCGCGTGCCCGTCTCCGTACGCGAGGGTGCCATCTCCGGCTCCACGCAGGACGGCTCTCCGGCCGCGGCGCCTGCCCTCGCGTGTGCCTGCACACCCTCGACCGCGCGGCCGCAGCCGTGCGGGCACCGGACAGCCCTCGACCACCCTCGTGGCCGAGGGCCGTTCCGCATACGGACGATGGCCGGCGGATGCGGCAGGAGGGCGCCACCGGGAGGCGCGGCGGCCGGAACCACCTGCGGAACGTGGTAGCCGCGCATGGCGCCGTCGTGATCGCCGCGATGGCACAGGGACACAACGCTGCCGGCGCCGGAGACCGGCCTCGGGTCCGTCTGACCGCGTGGCAAGTCAGCGGCGCTACCCGCATCGGACCGTGGTGGGCTCGCCGCTGATCACTCCTTCCCGCGATGCATGTGCGCGTGCTGCCCGTCGCGGTCGAAGATCATCAACAGCTCGGCCGGGCCGTCGACCGCGGCGAACGCGTGCGGGGTCATGGTGGCGAACTCGGCCGCCTCGCCGGCCTCGACGGTGATCTCGCGATCGCCGAGCAGGAGCAGGAGCCGCCCGCTGAGCACGAACAGCCAGTCGTGGCCGGGGTGGACCCGCTGCTGTGGCCGGGCCGCGGTCGGCTCGACCAGCATCTTCACCGCGACCGTGCTGCTGTCCGGCCTGCTCAGCGCCCACGTCGTGCGCCCCTCGATCCGGCTCGACGTGGGGCGGATGACCACGTCGTCGTCGCCGCTCACGTCGAGCAGTGCGTCCAGGCCGACCTGGAGGCCGGCGGCAAGCGGAAGCAGTACGTCGAGGCTGATCGTGCGCTTCCCGGTCTCGACGCGACTGATCGTTGACGGGCTCAGGTTGGTGCGCGCGGCGAGTTGGTCGAGGGAGAGCCCGAGCGTGGTGCGCAGGCTGCGCAGCCGGGTCCGGACGACGTGCTCGATGTCGGCGAGTTGACTCACGGTCCTCCTTGCGGATTCCGCAAGGAGTCTGGCATATAACTCCAGGGGTTTCTACGGTGGCGGACATGAGTCATCACCACACCGACCCCGCTGCCTCCGGCGCACCTGCCGCTTTGACCGTCATCCGCCACTGCGACGTCGCCGTCATCGGCGGATCGGCCGCCGGCCTCGCCACCGCCCTGCAGCTCGGCCGGCAGCGCCGGTCGGTGATCGTGGTCGACTCCGGCGAGCCCCGCAACGCGCCTGCGGCGCACATGCACAGCTTCCTGGGACGCGACGGCACAGACCCGGCGGAGCTGCTCGCCGCTGGTCGCGCGGAGGTGCGCCGCTATGGGGGCGAGGTGCTGTCCGGCCGCGCCGTGCGGGTGGCCCGGGACGGCGAGCTCTTCGTCGTCGAGCTCGCCGAGGGCACCTCCATCATCGCCCGCCGGATCGTCGTCGCGACCGGCCTGGTCGACGGCCTCCCCGAGGTCGAGGGGCTGGCGGACCACTGGGGCAGGGCGGTGATCCACTGCCCGTTCTGCCACGGCTATGAGGCTCGCGACCAGCGACTCGTCCAGCTCATCACCCATCCGATGGGGCTGCACGTCACGCCGCTGCTGCGGCAGTTGTCCGCGCGTCTGACCGTGCTCGTCGCGGACGGTGTGGAGGTCGACGAGTCCGAGGTCGCCACCCTCATCTCAGCGGGTGTCGACGTACGCCTCGCCACCACCGCGCACCGTGTCCTCACCGGTGCGGACGGCCGCCTCACCGGGATCGAGCTGATCGACGGCTCGACGATCGGCGCCGACGCGATCCTGGTCAACCCGCGCTTCGCGCCACGCGCCGAGCCGTTCACCGGACTCGGCCTGCAACCCTCGCCCCACCCGACCGGCATGGGCGAGGTGATCGAGGTCGATGCGATGGGCGCCACCGCCATCGACGGGGTCTACGCGGTCGGCAGCATCACCGACCCCGGCCAGCAGGTGCTCCCGGCCGCCGCCCACGGCAGCCGCGTCGGTGGCGCCGTCGCGATGAGTCTCGCCGCCGAGGACGTGCGCACCGCGGCCCGTCCGTCCGGCTCCGTCGCCGACTGGGATCAGCGCTACTCCGGCGACCCGGTCTGGAGCGGCAACCCGAACGGCTCGCTGGTCGCGGAAGTGACCGACCTGCCCGTCGGTCGTGCGCTCGACGTCGGCGCCGGCGAGGGCGGTGACGCGATCTGGCTGGCCGAGCAGGGCTGGGAGGTGACCGCGAGTGACATCTCCTCGCGCGCGCTCGACCGGATCCGGGTCGAGGCCGAGCGGCGCGACCTGACCGTCACGTGCGAGCTGGCCGATGCCAACGACTGGGAGCCGTTTGCCCAGGGGTCGGCACAGGGCGGGTTCGACCTCGTCTCGGCGGCGTACGCGTCGATCCCGCGTACGCCCGACCTGCGCGGCGTCCACAATGTGCTCGATGCCGTCGCCCCCGGTGGTTCCCTGGTCATCCTGAGCCACGACCTCTATGCGATGCGCGACCCACAGCACGGGCATCGCCCGTTCGACCCCGACGCCTACCTGCACATCGACGACTTCGTGACTGCGATCAAGGCCGCGGCCGGCTGGACCATCGAGGTCGACGACAAGCGCCCCCGTCCCCCGGGCTCGGCCAGCGCAGCCCACCACGCCGACGACCGGGTGCTGCGCGCCCGCCGGGCGAGCTGAGCCGGCGTCACCAGCAAACGGCAGCGGCCCGCGCCCGTGTCGAAGCACGAACGCGGGCCGCGTGGACAAAAGCGCGTGCGCTCAGATGGCACGGACGCTGTCGGCCTGACGGGCCCGGCCCTTGGGACCCTGCGTGACGTCGAACTGGACCCTCGGATGAGCCCGCCCCGAGGCGGTCCGACGCGGCGCCGAGGCATCGCGCTCTTCAACGAGGTCAAGCCCACCCGTCAACCGCGCCGCAAACTCGTTCATCGCGGTGCGCCCTCCCTCTCCAGCATCCGAATCTCGGCTCACGACACCGTCCTCACCGCCCGGCGCACCGGCTGAACCGGCGACCTGCCCGCCCCGCTCCAACAGGTCCCGAACTTCGTCCTCGGTGAGCTCGTCCATGCCGCTCGTGGTGCCCGGCCGACCACCACACCGACCAACCTCACGCTCGCGCTACAGCCCGGCGCCGGGATCGTCGCTGGGGAGATGTGCGCCAGGGCCTCGGTGCCCACCTCGCGGTCGGCGCCGCGCATCTGGTCGACGACGGCCAGGCCCATGTACTCGGTGTGCCAGCACACGACCGCGCCGCTAGCTCTCGTCCGACAAGTACTTCGCCGCGTAGATCGTGCGCAAGACGGTTGGCCGAGAGCGCTCCGTCCATGGCTCCTGAGCGCAGTACACGGTCATGCATTGCGCTGCGGGGACACGGGTGATGCGCGCAGGGGCAAAGGCCACCCGTGTGCCGACTTTAGGGTCGGCACAGGAGCAGGGGAATAAAAGAAGAGGAGACACCGTGGCATCGCCCGCAGTGGTGGAGATCTCACGATGGCAATTCGCCATCACCGCAGTCTTTCACATGAGCTTTCCCGCGCTGACCGTCGGACTCTCCGTCTTCCTGGCCGTGATGTACACCGTCTACCTCAGGACCGGGAATCCGCTGTACCTCCAGATATTCCGTTTCTGGAAGAAGATATTCGCGGTCGGATTCGGTCTCGGCGTGGTCGCCGGTACCGTGATGACTTTCGAGTTCGGTCTCAACTGGGGAAGATACGCCCACGCGGTCGGTCCGATCCTCGGTGTCACGATCGGAATGGAAGTCATCACGGCCTTCTTCCTGGAAGCCGGGTTCATAGGAATCATGCTGTACGGCGACGGCCGCGTGCGTCCCCGGACCATGGCGTTCGCCTGCTGGATGCTCGTCGTCGGCACCCTGCTGTCCACGACGTGGATCCTGTCCGCCAATAGCTGGATGCAGGACCCCGCCGGGTTCACCGAGGTCGATGGCCAGTTCCGGGCCAGCAACTGGTGGCACGTTCTCTTCAACCCGGCGTTCTCCTACCGGTACCCGCACATCCTGCTCGCGGTGCTGATCAGCGCCGGTTGGTTCATCGGCGGGATCGCCGCCTGGTACCTGGTCAAGCAACGAGCGCTGCCCTTCGCCCGCCGGACCCTGTCCATCGCCCTGGGCGTGCTCGCCGTCCTGATGCCCGTACAGCTGTACGTGGGCGACGCGACCGCCGCGTTCATGGGTGCACACCAGCCCGCCAAGCTGGAGGCCTTCGAAGGCAACTGGAAGACCGACAACAACGGCTACAACCTCCTCGTCGTGCCCGACACGGACAAGGGCGAGAACACCTTCCATGCCGAGATACCGCACCTGGGTGCCGTCATCGGCAAGGACCTGTCCGGAAAGGCGCATGTCCCCGGACTGCTGCAGACGCCGAAGGACGAACGCCCCAACATGTGGTCCGCCTTCTACGGCTTCCGGGCGATGTACTTCACCGCCCTGGCGATGTTCGGCATGGCTTTCACCGGAGTGGTGTTGCGGTTGCGCGGAAGGCTGTTCACGGCCCGGCGGTTCCACCGGCTGATGGTCTGGATGGCCCCCGCCGGTGTCGTGGCCATCAGCGGCGGCTGGATCACCGCGGAGACCGGTCGGCAGCCCTGGGTCGTCTACGGCCTGATCCGCACCAGTGACGCCGTCTCCCACATCTCCCTCGGCGCGGCGATCGCCAGCCTCACCGGGTTCGTCGCCGTCTACGCGCTGCTGCTCGGGCTGTGGATCCGTTACATCGTCCGCACGGTACGCACCGGCCCCGAGCACCTGGTGAGCCTCGCCGGAGCCGCCGTCCAGCCCACGGAGATCAGCCATGCTTGATTTCACGTCGTACGCCTTGGTCCTGCTCGCACTCGGCGCCTATGTCCTGCTCGACGGCTACGACCTCGGCATCGGCGTCCTGAGCCTGTTCGACCGCAGCGACCAGCGGCGCAAGGAGTACACCGAGCTGATCGCGACCGCCTGGGACGCCAACGAGAGCTGGCTCATCCTGGCGGGTGTCGTGCTGTGGGCGGGTCTGCCCGGTGTCTACGCCACCGTGCTGTCCGGCGTCTACCTGCCGCTCATCGTCATGCTGCTCGCCATCGTGCTGCGCGGCACGGCCATCGAGTTGCAGAGCGCCGCCCCCGGCTACCGGCGCGGCTGGGGCCTCGTCTTCGGCATCTCGTCGCTGGTGGCCACGGTGTGCCAGGGTCTCGTGGCCGGCGCCGTCCTGTCCGGACTGCCCCACCGTGGTGGGGTGTTCTCCGGCGGTACCTGGGACTGGCTGACGCCCTACAGCGTGCTGTGCGCCCTGGGGCTCGTGGCCCTCTACCTGCTGGCGGGCGCCGCATGGTTGCAGGACAAGACCACGGGGACCGCCCACCAGCGAGCGGGCCGACTGGGCCGACCGCTGATCCTGGCGGTCGCGGTGGCCGGCCTGGTCCTGGGCTTCGGGCTCCCGTCGGCCGACCCGCAGCACCTGCGCTTCGACCAGCCGCTGCGCGCGACCCTGTTCGGCCTCGCGGTGGCGGTGGCCGTGGTCTGCGCGGCGATCGCCTGGTACGGCTTCGGTCGCCGGCCGGACTGGCGTCCGTTCGCCGCGGTGGCCGGTACGGAGGCCGCGGGCCTGCTCGCGCTCGTCGCCGCCACCGCACCCGTCGTCGTGCCACCCGACCTGACCGTGCACGCGGCCGCCAGCTCGCACGGGTCGCAGCTCTTCCTGCTCATCGGGGTGGGCGGGTGCATGCCGGTCGTCCTGGCCTACAACCTCTACGCGTGGTGGGTCTTCCGCGGGAAGTTCGCCCAGCCACCGGCGTACCCGGACGCGGCGGGCCCGTCGGACACCGCGGCTGCCGCCGGGCAGTCCGCGCCGGTGACACCACCAGCGAGCGACGGCCCATGGGCGGTCCTTGTCGCCCGGCGCGTGCTCCTGACCCTCCTGGCAGTCGCGATGGCCGCAGTCTCGCAGGACATCTTCGGTGGTGTGCGGGTGTGGATCGACCGGGTGGGTGTCGCTCTGTTCGCCGTGACAGCGTTGGCCGTGTGGATCCGTTCCGACCGCCGCTCGTCTGCCGCCGGCGAATTCGACCTCCAGGCAGCCGAACAGTGACCGTGACCGACATCCCCGGACAACTGGCCCGGCTCGGCCGGGACGACGAGGATCAGCAGCGGGCGGCAAAACTGCTGACCCAGTGGGCGGCGGTCGGCGAACCCGCGTTCCGGCGAGCCGGCACCCTGCGCGGGCTGGCGGCTGTGGGCCATGTGATGTGGGCGGCTGGGCTGGGCTCGGCGGCCGAGGCCGCACTGCACTGGCCGCGCGGAGGAGTGGCCCTGGCTCCGGTGCTCTCGGGTGCGGCTCTGGTCGCCGCAGGCCTGGTGCTGCGCGCGGTCCTGCTGGCGGTGGCGGACCGCGTCGCCGACGACGGGACGGCCGCCGTCCAGGCGCACCTTCGCGCCCGACTGCTCCTGGCCGCACTCCCCTCCACGGGCACGCCCCCCGCGGAGGTGTCCGACGCCGCGCTCGGTGAGGCACTGGACAGCGAGGTGGGCCGGCTGAGCCCGTGGCTGGCGACGTACGTCCCGGCCCGGCGGGCGATGCTGCTGGGAAGCGGCATCATCCTGGCCGCTGTCCTGGTGGGCAGTTGGGCCGTCGCGCTGATGCTGCTGCTGGCCACTCCTCTGCTGCCGTTCAACCTGAAGGTGATCGGCCTGGGCACCCGCGCCGCCGTGCACGCCCAGCTCACCGCCACCCGGAGACTGAGCACCCATCTGCTGGACCAACTGCGCGGACTGCCCACGCTCGTCGGCCTCGGAGCCGGTGAAGAAGCGGTACGCGCCACCGAGGCAGCCGACCGGGAACTGGCCAGGCGCACCCAGACCGTACTGCGTGTGGCGTTTCTCTCGACCGCCTGGATCGAGCTCCTCATCACCGTGGCCATGGCCGTCGTCGCCACGTACTGCGGACTCGCCCTGCTCGGCTACCTCGACCTGCCGGTGGTCCCCTCCACCATGAGCCTGGGTACGGCGCTGTTCGTCCTCGTCCTGACCCCGGCGTATTTCGCCCCCGCCCGGGAGCTGGCCCGCGGTTACCACGCCCGTGCCGAGGCTTCCGCGGCGGCCGAGCTGATCGCGGACCTCATCGACCGGGTTCCGGCCGCCCCGGCCGAAGGGCGCCCGGCCCTGGTGTCGGTCGCGCGTCGACCGGGGTCGAGCCCGGCCGGTGTCATCCTGGGAAAGGTAGGAGTCCGGTACCCGGGTCGCGACCACGCGGCCCTGGACAATGTCACGCTGACCGTTCGGCCCGGTTCGATCACGGCCGTCAGCGGGCCCAGCGGCGCCGGAAAGACAACCCTGCTCTCCGTTGCGGCAGGACTGCGCGAACCGGACCGCGGGTGGTGCCTGCACACCATCGGTTCCGCGAACCTGCAAGCCTCGCCGGCCATGACGGCATGGGCCGGACAGCCCTCCTTTCTCCTCCCGGGCACGCTGCGCGACAACCTGCTGCTGGCCCGGCGGGAGGCCGGCGACGCAATGCTGACCGCGGCGTTCGCGGCACTGGGCTTCGAAGACCTGCTGGCCGCGCTTCCCGAGGGCCTGGGGACCCGGGTCGGGGAGCGCGGCTGGGGACTGTCCTCCGGACAGATGCAACAACTGGTGCTGGTGCGGGCACTGCTCCGCGACACGCCGCTGCTGTGCCTGGACGAACCCACCGCCCATCTTGACCCGCAGGGCGAAGCCCGCGTCATCGGGGCGATACGGACGCTCGCGCGCACCCGCACCGTGCTGCTCACGACGCACAGCCCGGCACTGCTCGACATCGCCGACGACATCGTGCGGCTGGACCAGGGACGGGTGTCCCGGATCAGGGAGACACCGTGACCGCGTTCAGGCTGCTGTGGACAGCGGCGGACCAACGCACGCGCCGGAACCTGCTGTTGGCAGCAGTGCTCGCGGGGACCGCCGAACTGTGCGCCACCGGTCTGCTCGGGGTGTCCGGCTGGTTCCTGACCTCCTGCGCGGTGGTCACCGCGCAGGCGAACACCACCTGGTCGTGGATGTACCCCTCCGGGACGGTCCGCGCTCTGGCCCTGGGGCGCACCGGCCTGCGCTACTCGGAGCGTCTGGTCGGCCATGGCGCCCTGCTCGGCGCGACCGTCTCGCTGCGCTCACGGCTGGTCCGTGCCGCGACCACGGTCCCGGCACGCGAACTGCGCGACCACCGTGACGGCGCCCTGATGGCCCGGCTCACCAGCGACGTCGACGCGGTGGGCGGGACAGCCGGCCAGGTCTTCCCGCCGCTGGCCGGTATCGGCCTGACCGCCGCCGCCGTCGCCACTCTGCTCATGGTGGCGAGTCCGCCGTCGGGTGCGGCCGAGCTACTGCTGCTCGCGCTCTCCACCGCCACGGCAGTGACCGCCGAGCGGCGGACCCGCGGCCATCAGCGGGCGGCCGCACAGGCGTGGGCCGCCGCACGCACCTCGCTGCTCAGCGCGCGCTCCGCGCTTTTGGAGCTGCGCTGCCTGGACGCGGTCGATCTGGTCCGCGATCAGGTCGCGGACGCGGTCGGCCGGGCGCGGCGTGCCGAGGCGGCAGCTGCCTCGGTGATGCGCCGGTCCCGGCTGCTGTTGCGGCTGCTGGCCGTGGCCGGCCAGACGACGGTCCTGGTGCTGGCGCTGTCCGGTCCCGCCTTCACACAGCCGGCCGCCGACGCCATCGGCGAGGTGCTGCTGGTCGCGGCCGCGTACGAGCTGATGGAGACACTCCCCCAGGTGCTCCGTGACCACGGCCTGGCCGCCGACGCCGCCCGGCGGCTGACGGGCCTGGCGAACCGCGCCCTCACGGACGAGCCGCCGACCATGTCCGCTCCGGCGGCGCCACCCGCGGGCGCGTCGGGGGCCTTGGTGGCACGCCACGTACCCGTCGGTGTCGGCGACGCCCGCACCCAGTGGTCCGCGGTGATCGGGCCCGGCAGCGTCGTCATGGTCACCGGGCCCAACGGCAGCGGGAAAAGCACCCTGCTGGAGACTCTGGCGGGACGCGTCTCCCCCGCCACTGCCCGGTCGGTGCTGCTGGACGGCGTACCTGTCGAGTCTCTGCCCGCCCATGCGATCGCCGACTCGCTCACCCTCGTCGAAGCGGAGGACTGGATCGCCGACGCGACCGTCGCCGAGAACCTCCGGCAGGCCGCCCCGGGCGCGGACGACGGCACTCTTCGGGCCGCGCTGGCGGTCACGGCTCTGGAACAGTTGCCCCTCGACACCGCGACGGGCCCGCTGGGCGGTGCGCTCTCGCAGGGGCAGCGACGCCGCCTCGTGATCGCGAGAGCGGTCCTGCGATCGCCCGCGGTCCTCCTGCTCGACGAACCGACGGCCGGCCTCGACGACCGTACGGCGGTGCGGATGCTGACGGGCGTGCGCCGCGCCCTGCCGGACAGCACTCTGGTGATCGCCCTGCCGGACCGGCACGAGAACCTGATCCCCTTCGCCGCGACCCATGTCCTGCGGCTGAAGCCCACTCTCCAGGCGGCGAGCGTCGAGTAGTCCGGGGCAGATTCACCGCTTGGCCTCGCGGCATCTGCCCTGTCAGGCGCCCCATGCCGCGTGTCTGGACGTGTGGTGGGGTCGACGGCGTCGCCGTGGGGCCGTCTCCTGCGCGTGTGCGACGCCGATGCCTGTTCCGCCCGGGCGGGGCGTCACTTGCAGGTGCCGGCCGGGCCTGTCGCTCCGACCATCACCGACGCGAGGCTCCGCCCACGATGCGCAGGGCGATGTCGCCGTACTGGTAGGCGAGTTGGTCCACGGTGAACTCGCCGCCCTCGTGGAACCAGCTGGACACACCGATACCCATGTCGAGGATCGAGTAGGAGGCGATCCTCGCCGAGTGCACGCGGAACACGCGCTCGGCGGTGCCGCGCTCGATGAGTTCGCGAAAGCGCCGCTCGTAGTCGCTGCGGCCGGCGAGCACCCGGTCCTGGTCGGGCTGTTCCAGGCTGCCGATCTCACGGTTGCCGACGAACGCCTCCAGGCGGTGGCGGGCGTGATACCGGATGTGTGCCTCAACGGCGCGGCGCAGCTGCTCCCGTACGTCGTCGGTGTCCGCGACCGCTGTCGCGTTGTCGGCGATGAGCTGTTCCATGGTGCCGATCATGATCTCGGCCAGCAGCTCGTGCTTGGACGCGACATGTTTGTAGAGGCTCGGGCCGCGAATGCCGACGGCGGCGCCGATATCGGCCATCGTGGTGGCCCGGTAGCCCTGTGCGGCGAACAGCCGCAGCGCGGCCGCGCGGATTCCCGACCGGCGGTCGACCACGGGGGCGCCTTCCGGGCGCGACGGCCGGTGCGGCCGCTCGTAGGCCTCGTGTGGCAATGCGCTCATATGACCTCCCGTGCGCCAGAAGCTGAAGCTCAAGCCGAAACCGATACGACCCTCGGCACGGATGAAGCTATTACATGTTAGCTGAACCCTGCTCCTTGATCAGCCATCATAGCCAACTCTCTTGACACCACGCCCGCTTCGGCCATCTGATGGCTAATGGTCAGTAGCCAAGCTCAGGGGTGAGACGTGTCCATCAGCTTCGAGATCGACGAGCGGGTCGCCGACATCGCGCGGCGCACCACTCAGTTCGTACGGGACGTGGTGATACCGGAAGAGGACGCGTGCGGCGGTGACATCCACGCGGGCCCGGAGCCGCTGCGGCGGCGGTTGCAGGAAGCGGCGCGGGCGGCGGGGGTGTTCGCCCCGCACGTCGGCGAGGAGTTCGGCGGGCTCGGGCTCGATCTGCGCGGGCAGGCCGTCGTGTTCGAGGCGGCCGGCTACGCGCTCCTCGGGCCCCTCGCGATGAACTGTTCCGCACCCGACGAGGGCAATATGCACCTGCTCGAAGTGGTGGCCACCGAGGAACAGAAGGAGCGCTATCTCCGTCCGCTGGCCGCTGGTGAGGTGCGGTCCTGCTTCGCGATGACCGAACCCGCGCCCGGCGCCGGGTCCGATCCGCGCGCGCTGGCCACCACCGCCACGAAGACGGACAGCGGCTGGCGGATCGACGGCCGCAAGTGGTTCATCAGCGGCGCCGACGGCGCGGCCTTCACCATCTGCATGGCTCGCACCAGCGGCGGCCCCGGCGATCCGGGCGGCGCCACGATGTTCCTCGTCGGTATGGACACCCCTGCTGTGAAGATCGTCCGGAACATCGACACGCTGGACCACGGCCTGTTCGGCGGGCACAGCGAAATCGTCTTCGAGGGCGTCGAGGTGCCGGACAGCGCCGTGCTCGGCGCGGTCGACGAGGGTTTCCGGTACGCGCAGGTACGGCTGGGTCCGGCGCGGATGACCCACTGCATGCGCTGGCTCGGGGTGGCACGCCGGGCTCAGGACATCGCCCTGGAGCGGGCGGCGAGCCGCTCTGCGTTCGGCGGGAGGCTCGCTGAACTGGGTATGGTCCAGCAGATGCTGGCCGACTCCGAGATCGACATCGAGACCAGTCGCGCGGTGCTGTGGCGGGCCTGCTGGGAGCTGGACCAAGGCCGCACGGCCGCCCAGCACACCTCGATCGCCAAGACATACGTCTCCGAGGCGGTCAACCGGGTGGTCGACCGTGCCGTGCAGGTGTGCGGGGCACTCGGGATCTCGGGCGATGCCCCGCTGTCCCGGCTGTACCGCGAGGTGCGTCCGTTCCGGATCTACGACGGTCCGTCAGAGACCCACCGCTGGGCGATCGCCAAGCGGGCGGTGCGAGCGGCCGGCAAGCGGGGGGACGCACGATGAGCAGCCCGGCCCCGACCGAGGTCGTCGGCGTCGACGTGCCCGCCCTACAACACTACTTCGAGCGTCATGTGCCGGAGTGCGCAGGCCCGTTGAGCCTGAGCCTGCTGCACGGCGGGCGCTCCAACCTCACGTACGAGGTGACGGACGGCACGCACCGCTGGGTGCTGCGCCGGCCGCCACTGGGGGTGCTGACACCGACGGCGCACGACATGGACCGCGAGTACCAGGTCGTCGCCGGGTTGGGCGGGACCGACGTGCCGGTTGCCCGCGCGGTGCTGTCGTGCACGGAGACGGACGTGATCGGGGCGCCGTTCTGTGTCGTCGACTTCGTCGAGGGCACGGTGCTGCGCGACGGCGCCGAGGCGGCCGCCCTGCCGCCCGCGGACGCCCGCCGCAGCGCCGAAGCGCTGGTCGACGCCCTGGTGAGGCTGCACGCGGTGGACGCTTTCGAGGTGGGGCTCGGCGCATTCGGCCGCCCCGAGGGCTATCTGGAACGGCAGGTGCGCCGGTGGCGCGGCCAGTGGGACAAAGTCGCCACTCGCGAGCTGCCCGGCCTCGACGCGCTGCACACCCGGCTCGCCGGTTCCCTGCCGGTGAGCGGCGCCCCGGCGGTCGTACACGGCGACTACCGCCTGGACAACACGATCCTGGCGCCCGGTGACCTCGGGCGGATCGCGGCGATCGTCGACTGGGAGATGGCCACGCTCGGCGACCCGCTCGCCGACCTCGGGATGCTCCTCATGTACTGGGATCCGGTGTGCGAACCGGTGCTCGGCGCCCGGCACGTCCCGACCGCCAACCCCGGCTTCCCCACCGGCCGCGAGCTGGCCGAGCGGTACGCCGCCCGGTCCGGCCGGGACCTCACGTCCCTCGCCTGGTACCAGGCGCTCGGCTACTTCAAGCTCGCCGTGATCGCGGAGGGCATCCACGCCCGCTATCTCGCGGGCCAGACCGTCGGCACCGGCTTCGAAAGCGTCGGCTCGGCCGTGCCCGCACTGCTGCGCTCGGGATGGGAACTGCTCCCGTGACCGTCGACCCACGCACTGAGACCGCGAGTGAAGGAGAGCACGTGCAGCACCGACTGTCCGGAGGGATCGCCCTGGTCACCGGCGCCACGGGCGGCATCGGCACCGCCATCTCGCACCGGCTGGCCGCCGAGGGCGCCACGGTCGTCGTGACCGACGTGGACGCCGGCCGCTGCGAGGACCTGGCGAAGAAGCTGAGGACCGACGGCGGTCAGGCCCTCGGGCTCGCCCTCGATGTCAGCAGCGAGGATGCCTGGAGCGGCGTCGTCGCGCGTGTGGTCGACGAGCTGGGCGGTCTGTCCGTGCTCGTCAACAACGCGGGCATCGCCGAGATGCGCACCGTGGAGAACGAGACCCAGGAGTCCTGGGAGAAGGTCATCGGAGTCACCCAGGGGGGTGTGTGGCTCGGGATGAAGCACGGCGGGCCCGCGATCGAACGCTCCGGTGGCGGCTCGATCGTCAACATCGCGTCGATCTTCGGCACGGTCGGCGGCTTTGGCGGCCAGTTCTCGTACCACGCGGCGAAAGGCGCAGTCCGGCTGATGACGAAGAACGCCGCGCTGCACTGGGCGACGCGTGGGGTGCGCGTCAACTCCATCCATCCCGGGTTCATCGAGACGCCGCTCTCCCGCGAGCTGTGGAAGGGCACACCCCGGCACACGGCGATGGTCGAGGGCACGCCGCTCGGCAGGCTCGGCAGGCCCGACGAGGTCTCCGGCGCGGTGGCGTTCCTCGCCTCGGACGACGCGAGCTTCGTCACCGGTTCCGAGCTGTACGTGGACGGCGGCTGGACGGCACGCTGACGGTGAGGGGGCCGCGGCAGTTGCCGCGGCTGCGCGGTCATGTCCCACTGGCGGACCGGCGTGAGGGTCGATC